>NZ_CP094516.1:2204125-2519000 GCF_029909975.1 Bradyrhizobium sp. ISRA430 | reverse complement strand
CCTTCCGCCGTATCGGCCTAGTGCCCGACTGCGGTTCGACCTGGCTGTTGCCACGCCTTGTTGGCAGGGCGCGATCCATCGAGCTGTCGCTGATGGGGGAGCGGCTGCCTGCGGAGAAGGCTCTGGAATGGGGCCTCGTCAACCGCGTCTATGACGACGCCGTCCTGATGGACGAGGCGATGAAGCTTGCGCATGAACTTGCGAGCGGCCCGACGGTCGCGCTGTCGCTGATCCGTGAACTGTACTGGGACAGCCCGGAGAATTCCTTCGAAGATCAGCTCAATCTCGAATTCCAGTGTCAACTGCGTGCGGGCGACACGCAGGACTTTCGTGAGGGCGTCGGCGCGTTCCTGGAGAAGCGGCCGGCGCAGTTCAAAGGCAAATGATCGAAGCGGAGCTTTCCCACAGCGTCGTGCGCTGGTGCCCGGGTGCCACCGGCGCGAGCTGTGCCGCGAAGCTGTCCGGCGGCGCCAGCCAGGAAACCTGGCGCTTCGACATCGAGCATCCCGACGGGGTGATCGGCGCGATTTTGCGTCGCGCGCCGAAGGGGTATGGGGCCGCGCCGACGCGCGCGGCGGGCCTCGCCGCCGAGGCGAGGTTGATGCAGCTTGCCTATGAGGCCGGCGTGCCGTCGCCGTGGGTGCTCCACGTCCTGGTGCCGGAGGACGATCTCGGCATCGGCTTCATCATGCAGCGGGTCGAGGGCGAGACCATCGCGCGCAAGATCCTGCGCGATGACGAGTTCGCCGCGGCGCGGCCCATGCTGGCGCGGCAGATCGGTGGCGTGCTCGCCGGCCTGCACAATCTGCCGCAGGACAAACTGCCCGCGCTGCGGCAGATGACGGCGGCGAAGGAGATCGACGAGTTCGAGCGCGACTATCGCAGCCTGAACTGGCCCAAGCCCGTGTTCGAGCTCGCGCTGCGCTGGCTGCGCGACCACGATCCCGGCCCCTCGACTGAGGTGACGCTGGTGCACGGCGACTTCCGCAACGGCAATCTCATCATCGGCGCCGAGGGCGTGCGCGCCGTGCTCGATTGGGAGCTCGCTCATCTCGGCGATCCCATGGAGGATCTCGGCTGGGTCTGCGTCAATTCCTGGCGCTTTGGCGAGATCGACAAGCCCGTCGGCGGCTTCGGCTCGCGCGAGGAGCTGTTCGCCGGTTACGAGGCCGCGGGCCGCAAAGTCGATCCGGCGCGCGTGAAATTCTGGGAAGTGATGGGCACGCTGCGCTGGGGCATCATGTGCGGCGGCATGATGCAGCGGTTTCGCGAGGGGCCTGACCATTCCATGGAGCGCGCCATGATCGGCCGCCGCGCCTCCGAGACCGAGATCGATCTGTTGCGGCTGCTCGCGCCGCGCGGGAGGTGAAGCATGCAGGACGAACCGACGCCGATCGAGCTGACCAAGGCGGTCGCCGATTTCCTCCGCAACGACATTGCGCCGCTGATCTCCGGTCACCAGGCCTTCAAGCTGCGCGTCGCCATCAACATCCTCGACCTGGTCACACGGCAACTCACGCTGGAGGAGGGGAGCGACGCGAGAGAGGTCGAGCGGCTGCGCGCGCTGCTCGGCATGGACGGTTCGGTGACCGAGCTCAATCGCGCGCTCGCCGGACGCATCGCCAACGGCGAGGTGGATCTCGCAACGCCAGGTCTCGCCGAGCACCTTTGGCAGACCACGATGGACAAGCTGGTCGTCGACCAGCCGAACTACGCGTCCTACAAGCGGGAGCTGTCGCAAAATTCGTAGGTGGGTAGAGCGCAGCGAAACCCACCATCTCAATCCTTACTCTGCTCATTGATGGGTTTCGCTGCGCTCTTTCCATCCTACGCGCTGTACCATGAGCTCTCCCTGTCATCGCCCGCGAAAGCGGGCGATCCAGTATTCCAGAGACAGCGATGGGATATGGAGAAGCCGCGGCGTACTGGATGCCCCGGTCAAGCCGGGGCATGACAGTGGTGGGTGTTGCGGCGTCCGTCGTCGTGACGGGCGGAAAGCGCGTCACTTCCCCAGCCACTTCGGCGGCCGCTTCTCCGCGAACGCCTTCGGGCCCTCGATATAATCCTGCGAGGCCACCATCGCCTTCACTGCCGGATAGTCCCGCTGCTCGGTGATTGCCTGCTCCAGCGAGACGGCGAGCCCCTTCTGAATCGTCTGCTTCGACGCCCGGATCGACATCGGCGAGTTTTTGGTGATCATCTCGGCCCAGCGCAGCGCAGCCGCGAGGGCTTCACCCTGCGGCACCACCTCGTTGACGAAGCCGAGCTCAAGACCTTCCTTGGCGCTGACATGGCGCGCCGTGAGGATCATGCCCATGGCGCGCTTCAGGCCGATCTGGCGCGGCAGCCGGTGCAGGCCGCCGGCGAGCGCGGCGAGGCCGACGCGCGGCTCGGGCAGCGCGAAGGTCGCGTTCTCCGAGGCAATGATGAGGTCGCAGGCGAGCGCGATCTCGAAGCCACCACCCATCGCGACGCCGTTGACGGCGGCGATGATCGGCTTGTCGCAGTCGAAGCGCGAGGTCAGCCCGGCAAAACCGCCCTTGTCCCAACCGCGCTTGCCGCCCGCCGCCTGCCACTTCAGATCGTTGCCGGCGCAGAACGCCTTGTCGCCGCTACCTGTGACGATCGCGACCCACTGCTCGGGGTCGGCGGAGAAATCGTCGAACACCTTGTTGAGCTCGAAATGCGCGTCGATGTGCAGCGCGTTGTAGACCTCGGGCCGCGACAGCGTGACGATCGTGATCGGCCCCTTGCGTTCCACTTTGGAAAATTTCAGCTCCATGGTCGCTCCCGCATTTTTCTGTGGCAGAGAATATGGCTGCATAGTAGCGCGCGACCACGCTGCAACACCATCGAATTGCGCAACGCGCCTTGCACGCTTCACACGCCTCGGCTTGCTTGACTTGCGCGCGCTCTTCTCACCTTAATCGATCCAACCAGAAACACGCTTAGCGCCTTAACGCAAAACGAAAAAACATTCCGGGAGAGAACAGTGGATTTCTCATTGCCTGCCGATCTCGTCTCCTATCTCGGAGAGCTCGACCGTTTCATCGAGCGCGAGATCAAGCCGCTGGAAGAGGCCGACGACAACATCCGCTTCTTCGATCATCGCCGCGAATGGGCGCGCACCGATTTCGAGAATGGCGGCCTGCCGCGCCACGAATGGGAGGCGCTGCTGCGCAAGGCGAAGGACCTTGCCGATGTGGCCGGTCACCTGCGCTTTCCGGTGCCGAAGCAATATGGCGGCAAGGACGGTTCCAACCTCTGGATGGCGGTGATCCGCGAGCATTTTGCCGCCAAGGGTCTCGGCCTGCACAACGATCTCCAGAACGAGCACTCGATCGTCGGCAATTTTCCCGTCGTGACCATGCTCGACCGCTACGGCCGCGACGACCAGAAGGCGATGATCGACGGCTCGATCAGGGGCAAGTACCGTATCACCTTCGGCTTGACCGAGCCGCATCATGGCTCTGATGCCACCCACATGGAAACGCGCGCGGTGCCGGCAACGCGCGACAACGTCAAGGGCTGGATCATCAACGGCGAGAAGATGTGGACGACCGGCATGCATGTCGCCACCCATTGCGCGCTGTTCGCGCGCACCGGCGGCAATGACGGCGATGCCCGCGGCATCACCTGCTTCCTGGTACCGGCCAAGAGCCCGGGCGTGAAGGTCGAGGAGTACATGTGGACGTTCAACATGCCGACCGACCATCCCCGCGTGAGTTTCACCGACGTGTTCGTGCCGGAGGATGCGCTGTTCGGTGAGGTCGGCCGCGGGCTGTCGCTGGCGCAATGTTTTGTGCATCAGAATCGCATCCGGCAGGCGGCGAGCTCGCTGGGAGCGGCCGTCTACTGCATCAACGAGAGCGTGAGGTATGCACGCGAGCGAAAGCCGTTCGGCAAGGCGCTCGCCGAGAACCAGGCGATCCAGTTCCCGCTGGTCGAGCTTGCCACGCAGGCCGAGATGCTGCGCCTCTTGATCAGGAAGACCGCCTGGGAGATGGACAAGCTCACCGAGGAGCAGATCGAACGCACGCTCTCCGACCGCGTCTCGATGTGCAACTACTGGGCAAACCGCCTCTGCTGCGAATCCGCCGACCGCGCCATGCAGGTCCACGGCGGCATGGGCTACTCACGCCACAAGCCGTTCGAGCACATCTACCGCCACCACCGCCGCTACCGCATCACCGAAGGCAGCGAGGAGATTCAGATGCGCAAAGTGGCGGGGTTCTTGTTCGGATATATGGGGCCGGGGAAGCATTGAGGCGTTATTGCCCGTTATCTCTCCCAACGTCGTCCCGGCGAAGGCCGGGACCCATAACCCCAGGGAGGGGTTTGGCGCGAAGTGCCAACCACGAGTCTTCGCCAAACCCAATCCTGTGGGTATGGGTCCTGGCTTTCGCCAGGACGACAATTGAAAGCCGGGGGAGAGCGCCGGCCTCCTTACACAGTCCTGCCTTCCGCCAGGACGACACTACCCCCTCGCAGCCCGGTCCTTCTCGTTCTGCGCCATGATGCTCTCGCGCGCCTGCTTCCAGTCGTCGTCGCTCCAGTCGCGGAGCTGGTAGAAGTTGCCGCCCATCGCGAGCGCCTGCGCGCCGTCCATGGCGATGGTCTCGCCGTTGATCCAGTCGCAGCCGCCGGAGATCAGGAACACCGCGAGGTTCTGCAGCTCCTCCATGGTGCCGACGCGGCCCATCGGGTTCATTGCCTTGGTGCGCGCGCCGGCCTCATCACCGGGCTTGATGCGCTTGCTCATGCCCTCGGTCGGGATCTCGCCCGGCGCGATCGTGTTGAGGCGGATGCCGTGTTTGCCCCATTCGGTCGCAAGCGACATCGTCATGGCGTGGATCGCCGACTTGCTCATCGCCGACGGCACCACGTAGGGCGAGCCGTTGCGCACCCAGGTCACGGTGATCGAGACGACGTTGCCGGGTTGGCGCGCGGCGATCCAACGCTTGCCGACCGCATGCGTCACGTAGAACGTGCCGTGCATGACGATGTTGGCGACGGCATCGAAGCCGCGCGGCGAGAGCTCTTCGGTGCGCGAGATGAAATTGCCGGCGGCGTTGTTGATGAGATCGGTGAGCGGCGCCTCGCGAAAGATGTTCTCGACCATCTCCTCGACCGCGAGCGCGTTGCGGATGTCGACGCCGTGGCTGGTGACGCGGCCGCCATACTGATCCATCAATTCGGTCGCGGTCTCGTCGCAGACGATCTTGCGCCGCCCGCAGATGTGCACCTCCGCGCCGAGCTGGAGGAAGCGCGCCGCCATCGACTTGCCGAGACCCGTACCACCGCCGGTCACGAGAATGCGCCGGCCGGCCAGAAGATTTTCCTTGAACATGGGTGTTTCCCCCGTAGGGATTGTCAGTTAATTGGTCGATTGACTAAATCCGGCCGTCGGCTTCCTGTAAAGCGGCACCGAACAAGAACAGGGGAGAATTGATCCATGGAAGAGCGCGTCTCGATTTCGATCTCGGAAGGCGTTGCCGATGTCCGCTTGGTGCGCGCGGACAAGATGAACGCACTGGATCAGGCCATGTTCGAGGCGCTGGTTGCCGCAACCGACCGCCTTTCCAGGGAAAAAGGTGTGCGCGTCGTGGTGCTGTCCGGCGAGGGCCGTGCCTTCTGTGCCGGCCTCGACATGGGACGCTTTGCCGCCATGAAGGAGAAGGGCGGCAACGGAATTCCGGGTGGCGAAAAACGCGACCTCACCGTGCGCACGCACGGCAAGGCGAACTTTCCGCAGCAGGCGGTGTGGGGCTGGCGTCAGCTTGCAGTGCCGGTGATCGCGGCCGTGCATGGCGTGGCCTTCGGCGGCGGCTTTCAGCTCGCGCTCGGTGCGGACATGCGCTTTGTTGCGCCCGATGCGCGAATGTCGGTGATGGAGATCAAATGGGGTTTGGTCCCCGACATGGCGGGCACGCCGATCCTGGCCTCGCTCGTGCGCGACGACATCCTGCGCGATCTCACCTACACCGGGCGCATCTTCTCGGCGCAGGAGGCGATGTCTTACGGTCTCGCCACGCGCATTTGCGATGATCCGCGTGCCAGCGCGCTCGAAGTCGCACGCGAGATCGCCGGCAAGAGCCCCGATGCGATCCGCGCCGCGAAACGGCTGCTCAACAATCTCTCGGTCGATCCGGGCCCGGCGCTGCTCGCCGAGTCCGTCGAGCAGCAGAAGCTGATCGGTAGTGCGAACCAGACCGAAGCCGTCCGCGCCAATCTCGAAAAGCGCGCACCGAAATTTGCGGACTAGCACAGACCTCATCCCGAGGAGCCGCGAAGCGGCGTCTCGAGGGATGGGCCACGGGCGTTCATGGTTCGAGACGGCGCTCCGCGCCTCCTCACCATGAGGTGAAACTCCAAACAACAAAGAAAAACAACAATGAGCGAAACGTCCCAATTCCTCGGCATCGTCTCCGGCGCGCGCCGCCGTTCCCATGCCGATGTCGCCAATCGTGCCGACCGCATCGCGAGCGGCCTTGCCAGGATCGGCGTTGGGCAGGGCGATTGCGTCTGTATGCTCATGCGCAACGACATCGCCTTTCTGGAGGCTGCCTACGCCGCGATGCGGCTGGGTGCCTATGGCGTGCCGATCAACTGGCATTTCAAGCCGGAGGAGATCAACTACATCCTGAAGGACTCCGGCACCTCGGTGCTGATCGCGCATGCCGACATGCTGCACGCCTTGCGCGATGCGATCCCCGAGGGAGTCACCGTGCTCGGCGTGCCGACGCCGCCGGAGATCCTCATCAGCTACAAGATCGATCCGGATCATTTGGCAGCGCCGGATTTCGCGATCGACTTCGATGCCTGGCTCGCGCAATTCCAGCCTTATGATGGCCCGGTCGTGCCGCAGCCCATGAACATGATCTACACCTCAGGCACGACCGGCCATCCCAAGGGCGTGCGGCGCAATGCGCCGACGCCGGAGCAGCAAGCCGCCGGCGAACGCATGCGCGCAATGATCTATGGCCTGAAGCCGGGCGCCCGCGCATTGCTGCCGGGCCCGCTCTATCATTCCGCACCGAACTCGTTCGGCATCCGGTCGGGCAAGCTAGGCGGTGCGCTGGTGCTGATGCCACGCTTCGAGGCGGAAGAGTTTCTCGAGCTGATCTCGAGGTACAGGATCGACACCATCTTCATGGTGCCGACCATGTTCATTCGCCTGATGAAGCTGCCGGAGGCGATGCGCAGGAAGTACGATGTCTCCTCGCTGCGCCATGTCATCCACGCGGCTGCGCCGTGCCCGGCAGACGTCAAGCGTGCCATGATCGAATGGTGGGGGCCGGTGATCTACGAATTCTACGGCTCAACCGAATCCAGTGCCGTGACCTTCGCGACCTCCGAGGATGCGCTCAAGAAGCCGTGCACCGTCGGCAAGATCTCGCCAGGCGCCGAGCTGCGCTTCATCGGGGAAGATGGCCGCGTGCTGCCGGTGGGCAAGATCGGCGAGATCTATTCCCGTATGGCCGAGATGGCGGACTTCACCTATCACAACAAGCCGGAGAAGCGCGCCGAGATCGACCGCGACGGTTTCATCACCTCCGGCGACGTCGGTTACATCGACGAGGACGGCTACGTCTTCATCTGCGACCGCAAGCGCGACATGGTGATCTCGGGCGGCGTCAACATCTATCCGGCCGAGATCGAATCGGTGCTGCATGCGGTGCCCGGCGTGCATGATTGCGCGGTGTTCGGCATTCCCGATGCGGAGTTCGGCGAGGCGCTGATGGCAGTGGTCGAGCCGCAAACCGGTATCACGATCGATGCTGCCGACATCCGCGCCAGGCTGAAGACACAGCTTGCCGACTACAAGGTACCCAAGCACATCGAGATACGTACCGACTTGCCGCGCGAAGATTCCGGCAAAATCTTCAAGCGCCGCCTGCGCGATCCCTATTGGGAGCAGGCGGGACGGAAGATCTGACACGGTTCGGGCCTACGGGATCTGTCTTCGCAGAGACAATATTCGAGCCTATACAAGCAGGGTCATTGACCACGGATAGTCCCATGGCTCCTGTTTCCATCCTGCTTAACTTGCTCTGGATTCTCATCGGCGGTGCCTGGATGGCGTTCGGCTGGCTGGTAGCCTCGATCATCATGGCCATCACCATTGTCGGCCTGCCCTGGGCGCGGGCGGCGTTCAACATCGCCGCCTACACTCTCCTGCCGTTCGGCTCGAAGGCGGTGCGGCGCGACGAGGTCACCGGCGAGAGCGATATCGGCACCGGCCCGCTCGGAGTGCTCGGCAATATCGTCTGGTTTCTGCTCGCCGGTTGGTGGCTGGCGCTCGGCCACGTCATTACCGCCGTGATCCTCGCGATCACCATTATCGGCATCCCCTTCGCCTGGGCCCACCTGAAGCTTGCGGGCATCGCGCTCTGGCCGATCGGAAAGGTGATCGTGCCGGCGTAGCGTCGAAAAGAGGCGATAGATCGCGCGGTTCGCCAGAACGACGGCTGAGGAATTGGCCCAGCTCCAGCCTCTATGTGCACCGCCCCCAACTTCACCTTGCGCTGCGGCAAAAAACTTGCACACTCGGCCGGCCGGGCAGCTTTTGGGAGCGAGCAATGTCCCTCCAGACCGTATCATCCGACACCGCTGATCAGCGCCCGAACCGTCCCGAGGACGTCCAGGCGCAGGAGGCGGATGCGCGGCTGCGGGACGACATCCGCCTGCTCGGGCGCATCCTCGGCGACACCGTGCGTGACCAGGAGGGCCCCGACGTGTTCGACCTGGTCGAGCGCATCCGGCAGACCTCGATCCGGTTCCACCGCGACGAGGATCGGCTCGCCCGCCGCGAACTCGAGCAGATCCTCGACAGCATGTCGACCACCGAGACGGTGCGGATCGTCCGCGCCTTCAGCTATTTCTCCCACCTCGCCAACATCGCCGAGGACCAGAACAATATACGCCAGATGCGGGCCCGCGCGGCGACGCACAGCGGCGGATCGGGCGTCTTGGCCGAAACGCTGGCACACGCGAAAGACGCCGGCATCAGCGCCGAGGAGCTACGCGGATTCTTCAAGGGCGCGCTGGTCAGCCCGGTGTTGACCGCGCATCCGACCGAGGTCCGCCGCAAGAGCACCATGGACCGCGAGATGGAGATCGCGGCGCTGCTCGATCGCCGCGAGCGCCTCGCCATGACAGCGGAGGAGACTGAGGCGAGCGACGAGCAGCTCCGCCGCGAGGTGCTGACGCTGTGGCAGACGAACCTCTTGCGCCGGACCAAGCTCACCGTGCTCGACGAGGTCGGCAACGGGCTGTCCTTCTATGACTACACCTTCCTTCGCGAAGTGCCGCGCCTCATCAATGTGCTGGAAGACCGGCTGGAGGAGGGCGGCGAGCAGGCGGCAGGTGAGCTCGCCTCGTTCCTGCGCATGGGAAGCTGGATCGGCGGCGACCGCGACGGCAATCCCTTTGTCACCGCCGACGTGATGCGCGGCACGCTGCGGCTGCAGTCGAGCCGCGTGATGCAGTTCTATCTCCAGGAGCTGCACGTGCTCGGCTCCGAGCTGTCGATCGCGGCGCATCTTGCCGACGTCTCCGAAGAGCTGCGTGCGCTCGCGGAGCGCTCGCCCGACACCTCGCCGCACCGGAGCGGCGAGCCCTACCGCCTCGCGGTCTCCGGCATCTATGCCCGCCTCACTGCGACCGCCGAAAAGCTCGCGGTCGAGATTACGCGGCGTCCCGTCGGCAAGGGCGCGCCTTACGAGAGTGTCAAGGAGCTGCAAGCCGATCTCGACGTGCTGCACCGCTCGCTGATCGCGAACAACGCCCGCGTCATCGCGCGCGGCCGGCTGCGGCTGCTCAGGCGCGCGGTCGATTGCTTCGGCTTCCATCTTGCGCGGCTCGACATCCGCCAGAACTCCGCCGTGCACGAGCGTACCATCGCCGAACTGTTCGATGCGGCCAATCCCGGCATGTCCTATCTCGCGCTCGGCGAGGAGGCGCGCATCGCGTTGCTCACCAACGAGCTGCGCAGCACCCGCTCGCTGGTCTCGCAATTCGTCAAGTACAGCGACGAGACGATGGGTGAGCTCAACGTATTCCATGCTGCCGCGGAGGCGCATGCGAAGTTCGGCTCGGACGCCATCCCCCAATGCATCATCTCGATGTGCAAGGGCATGTCGGACATGCTCGAGGTGGCGGTGCTGCTCAAGGAGGTCGGCCTCGTCAATCCGTCGGGACGCAGCGCCATCAACATCGTGCCGCTGTTCGAGACCATCGAGGATTTGCAGGCATCGAGCGGCATCATGGACCGCATGCTGTCCCTGCACGACTACCGCCGCCTCGTCGACAGCCGCGGCGGCGTGCAGGAGGTGATGCTCGGCTATTCCGACAGCAACAAGGATGGCGGCTTCGTCACCTCGGGCTGGGAGCTGTACAAGGCGGAGATCGGCCTCGTCGAGGTGTTCGAGCGCCACGGCGTGCGCCTGCGCCTGTTCCACGGCCGCGGCGGCTCGGTCGGTCGCGGCGGCGGTCCGAGCTATGACGCCATCATCGCCCAGCCTGGCGGCGCGGTGAACGGTCAGATCCGCATCACCGAGCAGGGCGAGATCATCTCGTCGAAATATTCCAACGCCGAGGTCGGTCGCAATAATCTGGAGATCCTCGCAGCCGCGACGCTGGAGGCGAGCCTGCTGCATCCGCGCCAGAGCGCGCCGCGGGGCGAATATCTGACCGCGATGGACGAATTGTCGAACCTCGCCTTCAAGGCCTACCGCGGTCTCGTCTACGAGACCGACGGCTTCGTCGATTATTTCTGGGCCTCGACCGTGATCAACGAGATCGCGACCCTCAACATCGGCAGCCGCCCGGCCTCGCGCAAGAAGACCCGCGCCATCGAGGACCTTCGCGCGATTCCCTGGGTGTTCTCCTGGGCCCAATGCCGCCTGATGCTGCCGGGCTGGTACGGCTTTGGCAGCGCGGTCGAGACCTGGATCGCCGAGCATCCCGACAAGGGCATGCCGTTCCTCAAAGAACTCTACCGCGACTGGCCGTTCTTCCGGATGCTGTTGTCGAACATGGACATGGTGCTCGCCAAGAGCTCGATCGCGATCGCCTCGCGCTATGCCGAGCTCGTGCCGGATGAGGCGCTACGCGAAAAGATCTTCGGCCGCATCCGCCGCGAATGGCATTCCTGCATCGAGACGCTCCTGGACATCATGGGCCAGGACCGGCTGCTCCAGGGCAACCCGCTGCTGGAGCGCTCGGTTCGCCACCGCTTCCCCTATCTCGACCCGCTCAACCACGTGCAGGTCGAGCTTCTGAAGGAGCACCGCGCGCAGAACCCGAACGAGCAGGTGCTGCGCGGGATTCAGCTCACGATCAACGGCATCTCGGCGGGGTTGAGGAATACCGGTTAGGGGTGAGTAGCGAACAGGCGGGGGTGCTGCCAACTATTCGCTACTCCCCACTCGCTATTCGCTCACGGCTTCATTGCGCCCTGTACGCTCGTGTAGACCGCATAGAGCGATGTCGAGCCACAAATATAAAGCCTGTTTCGCTGCTGACCGCCGAAGCACAGATTTGCAACTGTTTCCGGAATATGAATCTTGCCGAGCAATTCGCCCGATGGCGTATAACAGCGCACGCCGTCTTCGTTCGGATCGCCCCAGCCCACCGAACACCAGACGCGTCCATCCATGTCACAACGCAAGCCGTCGGTGATGCTGGGCTTCGGCATCTCGGCAAAGACCTTGCCGTTCGACACCTTTCCGCCGGCGACGTCGAGGTCGAACACGCGGATGTGAGATGGATTGTCCGGCCCATCCGTGAAGCCGGTATCGATGACATAAAGCTTCTTCTCGTCAGGCGACAGGGTGATGCCGTTGGGTTCAACGAAGTCATCGATGACAACCTTGACGTCCCCCGATTTCGGATCGACCCGGTAGACGTTGTGCTTTTCCTGTTCGGGCTCGGCCTTGATACCCTCGTAGTAGCCGCCAATGCCGTAGACTGGGTCGGTGAACCAGATCGCGCCATCGGCGGTGACGACCGCATCGTTCGGCGAATTCAGCCGCTTGCCGTTGTACTTGTCGGCGATGATGGTGATCGAACCGTCGAGTTCGGTCCGCGTCACGCGCCGCCCGCTATGCTCGCATGTGATCAGGCGTCCTTCGCGATCGATGGTGTTGCCGTTCGAGTTCATCGACGGCTGACGGTAGACGCTGACGTGACCGTCATCCTCCGAGAAACGCATGATGCGGTTGTTGGGAATGTCGCTGAACAACACGTATCGCCCGGCCGCGAAATACACCGGCCCCTCGGCCCAGCGGAAGCCGGTCGCGACGCGCTCAACGGCCATCGTGCCGGCGAAGGCCGGAAAACCGGGGGGGCCGAACGATGGCGGCCCTTTCTTGGCGGATTCCAGATGGGAGTCCGGGTAGCGGCTGCCGGGCAGAGGTCCCAAGGGCAATGGCCCCGTCGACCTCGTCGGAGCGCCCGTCTGGCCCAATGGCGCGACGGAAGCTGCCAGGGCAGCGTTCATGGTCACCCCCGTCGCGGCTACTGTGGCCGCGGCGCCCTTCAACAGGGTGCGGCGCGCGAGAGAGGGCTCACTGGTATCGGCCGAGATGGTCAGTGGTCTTGTCATAGTTGCCTCCCATTTTTTGTTGAGAGGAAAACCATCCGACCGCATTCGGGCGTAATGCAGGCGATCTCCGGCGGGATAACCGGAGATCGCAACGCAGCAAAGTCGGGATTCGCCTAGACGGGATCCCAGGTGAAGATGTCAGCCGAGCGGTCGAGCTTGTAGAACGAGCCCTTCAGCGCCGGCATCGCATGTTCCGCGATCGATTGCGGCGTCCAGCCGTCGCTGCTCTGCACGGAGCGGATCGGACGATTCTGGCTGAACAGGAAGATCTCGTTCATGCGCACGCCGAAGATCTGCCCGGTGACGTCCTTGGCGGCATCGGAGAGCAGGTAGCCGCAGACCGGCGCGATCTTTTCCGGTCCCATCTGCTTGATCTTCTCGACGCGCGCCTTCTCGGCTTCGGTCTCGGTCGGGATGGTGCCGATCATGCGGGTCCAGGCGAAAGGCGAGACGCAGTTGGAGCGGACGTTGAAGCGGCCCATGTCCAGCGCAATCGACTTCGACAGGCCGACGATGCCGAGCTTGGCGGCCGCATAGTTGGCCTGGCCGAAATTGCCGATCAGGCCCGAGGTCGAGGTGAAGTGCACGAAGGAGCCGCTCTCCTGCTCACGGAAGATCCGCGCCGCGGCGTGAGAAACGTAGAACGAGCCCATCAGATGCACTTTGACGACGGCCTCGAAGGCTTCCACGCTCATCTTATGGAAGATCATGTCGCGCAAGATGCCGGCATTGTTGACGACGCCGTCGAGCCGGCCGAAATGATCGGTCGCGGTCTTGACGATCTTGCTCGCGGGGATCGCTTCCGCCACCGACTCGAAGTTGGCGACCGCGGTGCCGCCGCGCTTCTTGATCTCCTCGACCACCTCCTCGGCGGGCGCAGCGTTCGAACCGGCGCCGTCGGCGGCACCGCCGGGGTCGTTGACGACGACCTTCGCGCCTTCGGCGGCGCAGAGCAGCGCGATCTCGCGGCCGATGCCCCGGCCTGCGCCGGTGACGATGATGACCTTGTCTTGCAGTGATTTCGTCATGTGGATTCTCCGCTATCGATCCGGTGATTCTTACCTCGCCCCGCTTGCGGGGAGAGGTCGGATCGCATCGCAGATGCGATCCGGGTGAGGGGGACTCTCCGCGAGTCGGAGTGTGTGGAAGCGGCCCTCACCCCAACCCTCTCCCCGTAAGAACGGGGAGAGGGAGAGGCGGGCAGCTCGCTCATTTCTCGTTCGTAAACACGATCGTGCCGGATGCCGCGAACATGCCGCCGACGCCGTGGCACACCGAAATCTTCGCGTTCGGCACCTGCGCCGGCGCGATGCCGCGCATCTGGCGCACGCTCTCCTGGAGGGCGTACATGCCGTACATGCCCGAATGCATGTAGGAGAGGCCGCCACCATTGGTGTTGAGTGGCAGCTTGCCGCCGGGCCGTGTGTTGCCGTCGGCGATGAATTTGCCGGTTTCCTCGTACGGCATGAAGCCGAGGTCGCCGAGGCCGAACAGCGGCAGATGCGCAAATGCGTCGTAGATCATGAGATGGTCGACGTCCTTGTGCGCAATGCCGGCCTCCTTGAAGGCGAGGGGCCCTGCGACCTTGAAGGCGCGCGAGGAGTTGAAGGTCTCCATCTGGCTGACCATCGGCGTCTCCACGCTCTCGCCAGTGCCCATGATGTAGACGGGCTTCCTGGGAAAGTCCTTGGCGCGGTCGGCCGAGGTCAGGATCAGCGCGCCGCCGCCGTCGGTGACGAGGCAGCACTGCAGCAGGCGGAATGGATAGGCGATCATGCGCGAGTTGAGCACGTCGGCGACCGTGATCGGGTCCTTCATCATCGCGCGCGGATTCTTTGCCGCCCATTCCCGCTGTACCACGGCGACCGCGGCGAGCTGCTCATGCGTGATGCCGTAGGTCTTCATGAACCGCAGCACGGGGATCGGGAACATGCTGGGCGGGCCGTAGACGCCGAACGGCGCCTCGAACTGGCCCTGCAGGCTGTCGGCAGGGATCGAGCGCGGCAGCTTGCCGATCATCGATTTTCCGCTCTCGGCATGGGTGATCAGCACGGTCTTGCACAGGCCCGCCTCGATCGCCGCAGCGGCATGGCGGACGTGCAGCATGAAGGAGCAGCCGCCGACCGAGGTACCGTCGACCCAGGTCGGCTTGATGCCGAGATAGTGACAGACCTGCTGCGGCGTCTCGACCGCGGTGGCGAAGCCGTCGATGTCGGAGAGTTTCAGCCCGGCATCGGCAATGGCATTGAGCGCAGCATCCGCATGGAGCTGGAGCTGCGACATGTTGGGGATGACGCCGAGCTCGGTGGTCTCGGCCGCGCCGACGACGGCAACCTGGTTTCTGCGCATGGCCTATCCCTTCGCCGGACGGAACACGGGGAGGGTGATGTTGTCATCGAGCTTCTCGAAGGCGACCTCGAGCTTCATGTCGAGCGCGAGCGCCTCCGGCGTCTGGGGGCAATCGATGATGTTGCTCATCATCCGCGGCCCCTCGGCAAGCTCGACGACAGCGATCGCGTAAGGCGGCGTGAAGCCGGGCGCGGCCGGACGGTGGTTGATCACGTAGCTGTAGAGAGAGCCCTTGCCGCTCGCCTTGAAGACGGAGACCTTGCGCGAGGCGCAGGAGGGACAGAACGGACGCGGCGGAAAGTAGACATGCGCGCAGGCGTCGCAGCGCTGCAAGCGCAGCTCGCCCGCTTTCGTGCCGTCCCAGAAATGCTGGGTTTCCGGCGTCGGTTTCGGTCGCGCACGCTGCGGTTCGGCCATGTCGGCAGGTCCTCCCAGTGCGCAGGCTTGGCGCCTGCCTGTTTCGATCTTGATGCGACAATCGACCATGGCGCGTCAACGGTCCAGCAACGCGCGCGCATGCCATCATGCGCACAGTGCTTGTGTCGGACTGAGCCAGCGCGATAGATTGCGCGCGCCAATATTCCGTGAGACAGACATGCCCAATTACCCGACACTGGCAAAGCTTGCCGAAGACCTCGAAAGCGGCCGCACGACCTCTCGCAAGCTGGTCGAGGCGTGTATCGCCAGGATCGCCGATCCGGCCGGCGAGGGGCGGCGCACCTTCATCCATGTCGACAAGGACGCGGCGCTCGCGACCGCGGATGCGATGGATACCTTGCGCAAGGCCAAGACCGCGCCGTCGCGCTATGCCGGTATCCCGGTCTCGATCAAGGATCTCTTCGACATCAAGGGACAGACGACACGCGCCGGCTCTCGCGCGCTCGATGATTCCGATCCGGCGGAGCACGATGCGGCGGCGGTTGCGCGGCTGCGCCAGGCCGGCTTCATCCTGATCGGACGGACCAACATGACCGAGTTCGCCTATTCCGGTATCGGTATCAATCCGCACTATGGCACGCCGAAGGGCGCCTGGAACCGGGCTGAAGGCCACGTGCCCGGCGGCTCGTCCTCAGGCGCGGCGGTTTCCGTGCTGGACGGCATGGCGCATGGCGCGCTCGGCACCGACACCGGTGGCTCGTGCCGGATTCCCGCCGCCTATAACGGCATCGTCGGCTACAAGCCGACGCAGCGTCGCGTGCCGCTCGATGGCTCGGTGCCGCTGTCGTTCTCGCTCGACAGCATCGGACCGCTGGCACGATCGGTCAGTTGCTGTGCCATACTCGATGCGGTGCTGGCGAACGAGCCTGTGGCTGCGTTGAAGCCGCGGCCGATCCAGGGCATGCGGCTGGCGGTGCCGACCACGATCGCACTTGACGATCTCGACGCGCCGGTGGCTGACACATTCGAGCGCGCGCTTGCGACGCTCACTGCTCATGGTGCCGTCATCGAGCGCATCGAAATGGCGGAGTTCCACGACATCGGCCCGATGAACGCCAAGGGCGGCTTTGCTGCGGCCGAAAGCTTCGCCTGGCACCGCTATCTCATCACGTCCAAGGGCGATGTCTATGATCCCCGTGTCTTCGTGCGCATCATGCGCGGCGAGGCGCAGAGCGCGGCCGATTATATCGATCTCGTCAACGAGCGCCGCTCGCTGATCGCGCGTGTCAATGCGCGGATTGCGCCCTATGACGCGCTGGTGCTCCCGACCACCGCCAACACGCCGCCGAAGATCGCCGATCTCGCCGACGACAAGGCGTTCGCCACGGCGAATCTGCGCTCCCTGCGCAATTGCACCCTGATCAACATGATCGATGGTTGCGCCATCTCGCTGCCTGCGCATCGCGAAGGCGACGTGCCCGTCGGGCTAATGCTGGCGGGCGCGGGCGGATCGGATCGCCGCATTTTCGAACTTGCTGCCGGCATGGAGGCCGTGATCCGTGTTTGATCTGACCTTCACCGTAGACGCCCAGGACACGACAACTCCGCTGACGCTTGCGATTGACCAGGCCGTCATCGCCGGCTGGACCGGCCGCGATCCCGTGGCGCGCGACAAGCACATCGCGGAGCTGGAGGCGGTCGGCATCGCCCGTCCGGCCTCGACGCCGATCTACTACCGCGTCTCGGCGCGGCGGCTGACCACGGAAGACAGCATCGAATGCTGCGGCGGCGATTCCTCTGGCGAGGTCGAGTTCGTGCTGGTGGGCTGGCAGGGCCGCATCTTCGTCGGTTGCGGCTCCGACCATACCGACCGCAAGGTCGAAGCCTACAACGTCACGGTCTCGAAGCAGATGTGCGACAAGGTGCTCGCGCCGACCCTGTGGGAACTCGAGGACGTCGTCGGCCATTGGGACAAGATGATCCTGCGCTCCTATGCCTGGATCAACGGCGAGCGCGTGCTCTACCAGGAGGGCACGCTGGACGCGATGTTGCCGGTCGGCGAACTCATTGCGCGCGGCTTCGACGGCAAGACGCTGCCGGACGGCTGCGCCATGTTCGGCGGCACCTTCGCCGCCAAGGGCGGCATCCGCCCTGCGGACCGTTTCGAGTTCGAACTGGAGGATCCCGTGCTCAAGCGCACGATCAAGCACGCGTATGACGTGGTGACGCTGCCGGTGCTGGGCTGATGCATCCCCACTGTCATTGCGAGCGAAGCGAAGCAATCCAGACTGGTTCCGCGGAAAGACACTGGATTGCTTCGCTTCGCTCGCAATGACGGGGAGGCAGCCGGAAATCGGGTGGCGGAGGGCGGACCGGTCTTGCGAGAGTCGCGGCCATGACAGCAACAGCACGCAAATCTCCTCATTCGCCTTCGCTCGACATCGCCGCTCGCGTCGACGCCCTCGACTGGGCGCAGATCACCGGCGAGCTCGACGCCCAGGGCTGCGCCGTCCTGAAGGGGCTGCTCGCGCCGGACGAATGCCGCGCCGTCGCCGCGCTCTACCCGGACGATGCAACCTTCCGCAGCCGCATCGTCATGGGCAGTCACGGTTTTGGTCGCGGCGAGTACAAATATTTCACCTATCCGCTGCCCGACCTGATCGCACAATTGCGCCCGGCGCTGTATGCGCATCTGCACGGCGTCGCCAATCGCTGGAACGAGGCGATGGGGATCGACATCCGCTATCCCGCGGTGCATTCGGCCTTCCTGAAGCGCTGCCATGATGCGGGGCAGACGCGGCCAACGCCGCTGCTGCTGCAATACGAGGCCGGCGACTACAACTGCCTGCACCAGGACCTCTATGGCGAGCACGTGTTCCCGCTGCAGGTCGCGATCCTGCTCTCCGAACCGGGACGTGACTTCACCGGCGGCGAGTTCGTGCTGACCGAGCAGCGCCCGCGCATGCAATCCCGCGCCGAGGTGGTGCCGCTCGCGCAGGGCGACGCGGTGGCCTTCGCCGTGCATCATCGCCCGGTGCAGGGGACGCGCGGCACCTACCGCGTTAATCTGCGCCATGGCGTCAGCCGGCTTCGGTCCGGCCAGCGCCACACGCTGGGTGTGATCTTCCATGATTCCAAGTGAGCGTTGCCGTTGACGGCGGATTTGTTCGACGATGTCATTGAGGCGCGGCCGTCGCGCGAGCAGATCGCGGAAGGCGCGGTGCTGCTGCGCGGCTTTGCCAAGCCGATCGAGAGCGAGCTGATCGCGGCGGTGCGCGCGATCGTGGCGCAGGCGCCGTTCCGCCGGATGACCACGCCCGGCGGCTATCAGATGTCCGTGGCGATGACGAATTGCGGCGAGCGCGGCTGGATCACCGACCACACCAGCTATCGCTACGATGCGATCGATCCGCGATCCGACACGCCATGGCCGGAGATGCCCCTTGTCTTCCGCGATCTGGCCCACCGCGCGGCGGAGCAGGGCGGTTTCGCCGGCTTCGCGCCGGATGCCTGCCTCGTCAATCGTTATGAGCCCGGCACGCGGCTGTCGCTGCATCAGGACAAGGACGAGCTGGACTATTCGGCGCCGATCGTCTCGGTCTCGCTTGGGCTGCCCGCGATCTTCCTGTTCGGTGGCATGGCGCGCAGCGACAAGCCGCGCCGTTTTCGGCTCGTGCATGGCGATGTCGTGGTCTGGGGCGGCCCATCGCGGCTCGCCTATCACGGCGTCGCGCCGCTCGCCGATGGCGAGCACGCGCTGCTCGGCCGTCAGCGCATCAATCTGACGTTCCGCAGGACGCGGTGACGCTGCGTCTTACGGCTTCGGCGGATGGATGAATGCCCAGGGACTGACTTCGGAGTCCCGCGGCACCTCGACCGAAATCAGATACGGCCCGCCATGGGTGAGCGCCTTCTCCATCGCCGCCTTGAAATGATCCGGCGAGGCTACGCGTGCTGCAGCGACGCCGAAGGACTCCGCGAGCTTGACGAAATCCGGGTTGACGAGATCGGACGCCACCACGCGGCCGTCAAAACGCTCGCGCTGGTCGCGGCGGACATTGCCATAGGCGTTGTTGTTGAACACCAGCGTCACCACGCCGATGTTGAACTGCACCGCCGTGGAAAGCTCCTGCACGCCGAACATGAAGCCGCCGTCGCCGGTGATCGCCACCACCGGCTTGTCGGGATTGGCGATCTTGGCGCCTAACGCGGTCGGGAAGCCCGAGCCGAGCGTACCCTGGTAGCCGGAGGTGATGAAGGTGCGCGGCTCGTAGATCGGAAACCCGTACCAGGAGGCAAAGCCGACCTGCGACAATTCATCGGTGACGATTGCGTTCGCCGGCAGCACCTCGCGCAGGATGTTGAGATACGCCATCTGCGGCTGGATGCGCTGGATTTCGGCTTGCGCTGATGCCGTGGCCTCGCGGATCGCCGCGCGGCGTCCGGCGGTCTTGCTGTAGCCTGCCTTGCGCACGGCGGCGGCGAGATCGGCGGTCGCGGATTTGGCATCGGCGATGATGGCCGCATCTGAGGCGAAGCGCCGCATCTCGACCGGGTCGATGTCGATGCGGATGCTCTTCAGGCCATCGGGGCGATAAGGCCAGCGCGACATGGTCGGCAGCTCCAGCCGCGTGCCGATGCCGATCATGAGGTCGGTGTTCGGCCACAACTTGTAGGCAGCCGCCATCGTCAGCCCGAGCTCATGCGCGTTGGAGACGATGCCGCGGCCGCTGCGGAACGCGACCACCGGCGCATCGATCATCTCGGCGAGCTCGAGGATCTCTTCGCGCGCCTCGATCGCGCCGCTGCCGACGAAGATCATCGGCGCCTTGCTCGCCTTGATGAGCGCGGCCGCCTGCTTCACGAGGTCAGGATCGGGCTGCGGCGCGGCCAGGGGCTCAAGAACCGGTGCGGCTGCCGTGTCGGCGCGCTGGGTGAAGACGTCCCAGGGCATTTCGACCGAGACGGGACCCCGCCGTCCCGACATCATTTCCTGGAAGGCGCGCGCCACGACCGTCGGCGCATTGCCGGGATATTCGATCCGCTCCGCCCATTTCACATAGGTGCGCAAGGTCGCGAGTTGATCCGGCATCTCGTGCAGATGACCGCGGCCTTTGCCCAGGAACTGCGTCGGTACCTGGCCGGTGACGCACAGCACCGGCTCGTTGCAGCCGAAAGCGGTGAGCAGCGCCGCGCTGGCGTTGAGCACGCCGGGGCCAGGCACCACGCTGAACACGCCGGGCCTGCCGCTCGATCGCGCATAGCCGAACGCCATGTAGCCGCACGCCTGCTCGTGCCGGGCGCCGATCACCTTGAGCTGAGCCTGGTGGAAGGCATCGAACAGGCCGTAGACCTGCGCACCGGGCAGGCCGAATACGGTATCGACGCCATGCGCAACAAGCCCGCTTACGATCGCTTCCCCGCCGGTGAGGGTGGTCATTGCACTATTCCATTCGTTTCGTTGATCAGGCCTCGTCGACGACGCCATTGCGAAGCAGGCCGATGCCCTCGGCCTCGACTTCAATGACATCGCCGGGCGTTAAGTAGCGCGGCGGATCGAACCGCGCGCCGGCGCCGGTCGGCGTGCCCGTGACAATGATGTCGCCGGGAACGAGCGTTGCGAAGGTCGAGATATAGTTGATGAGATAGCGGAACGGGAACATGAGCCGGCTGGTGCGATCGTCCTGCCGCAGTTCGCCGTTGACACGTGTGGTCAGACGAATGTCGGCGATCTGCGATTCCTGGATGTAAGGCACGAGCCACGGGCCGAGGCTGCCGCTGGAGTCGAAATTCTTGCCTTGCGTGACGTTGAACTTGGCGTGGCGCAACCAGTCGCGCACGGAGCCTTCGTTGCAAAGAGTCAACGCCGCGATGTGGTCGAGCGCTGCGCTTTCCGGAATGTGCCGTCCGCCCTTGCCGATCACCAGCACGATCTCGCCTTCATAGTCGAGTTGCGCCGAGGCGCGCGGCCGCACCAGTGGCGTATCGTGGCCGACGAAGGAGCGGGGCGAGCGCATGAACATGCTCGGATATTTCGGCGCGTCCTGCCCGTCCTTGTACTCGGCGTTGCGGTCGGGATAGTTGACGCCGATGCAGATGATCTTTTCCGGTGCGGGTACCGGCGGGAGCCAGGTGATGTCACTGAGCGCATGATCCGGCGCGCGGCCGGCGGCTTTCTCGGCGAGGCTCGCGAGCTTCCCGGCCGCGATCACCTCGCGCAGGGTCGGATAGTCCTTGGCATGGCGCGCGGAGAGATCGACGACGCCGCCGTCGGTGACGGCGCCGTATTTGGTCATGCCCTTGACGGAATAGGTGGCGAGGCGAGGCAGCGTCATTGCTTAGTCCGCCACCAAGACGTCGGCCACGAATTTCGGCTCGCGCACGGCCTGGCCCGTGAAGGGCGAGCCCTGCTCGAACCAGGAGCGCGGCGCCGGCGCGCCCCACAGCGTCTGGCGGCGCGGATCGCGCAGTGACCAGCGCAGCGGCTCGTGGTCGTGATCGCCCGTGAAATAATCGCTGGTGTAGAGCTCGAGCCGGTGGCCGTCGGGGTCGCGGACGTAGAGGAAGAATGCGTTCGAGATGCCGTGGCGTCCGGGCCCGCGCTCGATGTTCTTGACGAAGCCCGCGGAGGCCATCACGTCGCAGAGGTGGATGATGTTCATCGCCGTCGGCGTCCAGTAGGCGAAGTGATGCAGCCGCGGGCCCTTGCCGTTGGTGATGGCGAAGTCGTGGACGTTGCCCTTGCGATGCATCCAGGCGGCGGCGATGCGCCCGTTCGGCCCGTCCTCCTCGGCATATTCGGTGAGGCGGAAGCCGAGCCGCGCGTAGAAGTCGACGGTATCCTGCACCTCGGCGGCGAAGACGTTGAAATGATCGAGCCGCTGCGGATGGCAGCCCCGGTAGAGGTCGTAGCGGCGGAGCAGATGCGGCCGCCGGTCCATCGCGGCGTAGAGCTCGATCTGGAAGCCGAAGGGATCGGTGAATTGCAGCGTGCGGCCCTGGAACGGCTGGTCGACGAAGGCGTAGCTAAGGCCGTTCTCGGACAGGAACGCCGCCGCCTTGTCGAGATCCTTGTCGTTGCCGACCTTGAAGCCGAGCCGGTTGCAGGCCGGCACCGCCGCCTTGCGCAGCACCAGCGAGTGGTGCTGATGCTCTTCCGCGCCGCGCAAGTAAACCACGTTGTCGTCGGCATCCTCGACATGCAGGCCGACGGTGGTCTCGTAGAACTCGCGGCTGAGCTTCAGGTCCGTGACATCGAGCACGGCATGGCTCGAGCGGATGATGTTGAATGGTGGCTCGAAGACATGTTGCGGTACGGGCATTGCGTTTCCCCTCTCGGCTCGTCATTCCGGGATGGCCCGAAGGGCCAGGCCCGGAATCCATACTCCCGACTGGTGGTTATGGATTCCGGGCTCGATGCTTCGCATCGCCCCGGAATGACAGTTTCCCTAGATTCCCAGCTTCTGAATCTTATGCGTGCCCCGCGCCAGCGAGACGTGCTTGGTTTCCATGTAGAAGTCGAACGAGTAGTCGCCGCCGTCGCGGCCGATGCCGCTTGCCTTCATGCCGCCGAACGGCGTCGGCAGATGGCGGACATTCTCCGAGTTCAGCCAGATCATGCCGGCCTCTAACGCGTCCGCGACGCGCAGCGCGCGGCCCATATCGTTGGTCCAGACATAGCCGGTGAGGCCATAGCGGATGTCGTTGGCGATCTCGACCGCGTCCGCCTCGTCGCGGAATGGCAGCACGGTGAGGAAGGGGCCGAACACCTCCTCCTGCGCAACGCGCATCTTGCCATGCGCGCCGGTCACCAGCGTCGGCTCGACGTAATGTCCGCCGCCCGGGCCGTCATAGGCCTTGCCGCCGACCGCGATCACTGCGCCGTCCTGGCGCGCGACGTCGAAATAGGAGCAGACCTTTGCCAGATGCCGCTCATGGATCAGCGGCCCGATCTCGGTTGAGGGATCGAGGGGATGGCCGACCTTCAAGGCCTTCACCCGTGTCGTCAGCTTCTCGATGAACTTGTCGGCGATGCTCGCCTGGATCAGCAGGCGGCTGGACGACGTGCAGCGCTCGCCATTGAGCGAGTAGATCATGAACACGACCGCATCGAGCGCGCGGTCGAGCTCGGCATCGTCGAACACGATCACCGGGTTCTTGCCGCCAAGCTCGAAATGCACGCGCTTCAGCGTCGGCGCACCCTGCTTCATGATCGCCGAGCCCGTTGCGCTCTCGCCGACGAAGCCGATTGCCTTGATCGCGGGATGCTCGGTCAGGGCCTTGCCCGCCTCTTCACCGAAACCGTGGACGGTGTTGAGCACGCCGTCGGGAACGCCGGCTTCCTTGACCAGTTTTGCGAGCATATCCGCGGTCACCGGCGACCACTCCGCGGGCTTGTGCACGACGGTGCAGCCGGCGGCCAGCGCCGGAGCGATCTTCCAGGTCGAGAGCATGAACGGGGTGTTCCACGGCGTGATCACGCCGACGGGACCGATCGGCACCCGCGTGGAGATGTTCCAGTGCTCCTCGCTCGGCGTATTGAGGCCGTCGCGCGCTTCGCCGCATTTGTCGGCGAAGAAGCGGAAGTTTTCGGCGGCGCGGATCGCGGCCTTGGCCATGAAGCGGTAGGCCTGGCCGGTGTCGATGCATTCGAGCACCGCGATGTCGTCGGCATTGTCCTCGATCGCATCGGCGACCCGATGCAAGAGCTTGCGCCGCATCGCAGGTCCCATGTCGCGCCAGGACTTGAAGGCGAGAGCGGCGGCGGTTGCCGCGCGATCGACGTCCTCGGCATTGCCGCGCGCAACGCTCGCGAGCGTTGCGCCGTCGACCGGCGACTTCGTCTCAAATGTCTCCCCCGAGATCGAGGCGACGATCTTGCCGTCGATCATGTGGCCGATGCCGTCGGCCCGCAGCTTCTTCAGGAGCGGCGCCGCGCGGTCGCGGTTGGCCTGGAACACGTCGGCTTTCGGCGCGGGTTTATCCATGGGCAGCCTCCACTTTCAGGGCATCGTGGATGTTGTTGCGCTTCCAGCTCGTCTCCTTGTCGTTGATCTGCATGTCGAACGACAGGGCAAATTTCGAGCTTGCGAAGACGAGATCGAGATGCCGGGAGAGCGCCTGGAAGACGTGCTCACCGGCCTTCTTGCGGGTGGCGAGATCGCGGCCCTCGCCGATGCGCAGGACAACATCAAGAAAGCCGTAGTCCTGCCGCGCGTCGGCGATCGCATAGTGCTCGCACCTGATCGCGCGGACGCGGATGCCTCCGAGCGGGAAGATGCCTGTGTCCACCGCCGCCTTGCGTACGACTTCGCACACCGCGCTCATATCGAGACGGCCGTCGAGATTCGCCGAATATTCGATCGTGAAATGCGGCATGGCGGTTTCGCTCCCTGTCTTCTTTGTTCGTCAGGCGAAGTAGCAGCTCACCGAGCCGTAGGCGCCATAGTCGGCCTGAATTGTGTCGCCCTTGCGGGTCTCGATCGGACGGATGAAGGAGCCGGCGAGCACGACCTGGCCGGGCTCAAGCGCCAGCCCGAGCGGGGCGATCTTGTTGGCGAGCCAGGCAACCGCAGTCGCGGGATGATTGAGCACGCCGGCGGCAAGACCGGTTTCCTCGAGCTGGCCGTTCTTGAAGCACAGCGCGCCGATCCAGCGCAGGTCAGTCTCCAAGGGGCGGATCGGCCGCCCGCCGAGCACGATGCCGGCATTCGCCGCGTTGTCGGCGATGGTGTCGAAGATTTTTCGCGTCGCCTTGGTTGCGGGATCGACGCGCTCGATCCGCGTATCCAGGATTTCCAACGCCGGCACCACGAAGTCGGTGGCATTCAGCACGTCGAACATCGTGCAGTCGGGACCTTTGAGGCGCTTGCTCATGATGAAGGCGAGTTCAGCCTCGACGCGCGTGGCGATGAAGCGGTCGATCGGAACGAGGCCGCCGTCGGCAAAGAACATGTCGTCGAGCAGCACGCCGGAATCCGGCTCGTCGATGTTGAGCGCGCTCTGCATCGCCTTCGAGGTCAGGCCGATCTTGTGGCCTTTGACGATGCGGCCCTCGGTGAGCTTGAGGTCGACCCATGCCTTCTGAATCGCGTAAGCGTCATTGATGGTGATGCCGGGGAAGGCCTGCGAAAGCTGCCGGATCTGCGAGCGGGTCTTCTCCGCCTGGTGCAGGCGGTTCGCGCAGCTCAGAATATCGTCGTTGGAAAGCGCCATTCGTGGTCTTACAAATCGTGGTGCCGGGAGATACTTAACATGTTAAGTGAATGCGTCAAAGACAATTCCGGCTTGCTGCACTGCAAACATTTTGCAGTTTGAAGGCGGGGTATCATGGCGAAGAGACCGGCTGATCCTGCGAACGGAAGCGCGCCTGCCGCCCGGCAGGTGCCGATGCGCGATTTCTCGCGCTCGCTGCCGATGTCGCTGTTGCGAGCCCGCGAGGCCGTGATGCGGCAGTTCCGTCCCTCGCTGCGCCAGCATGGGCTTACCGAGCAGCAGTGGCGCATCCTGCGGGCACTTGCCGCGATCGAGGCCGTCGAGGTCACGGAACTGGCGCGCACGGCGTTTCTGCTGGGACCCAGCCTGTCGCGCATCCTGCGCGATCTCGAGGCGCGCCACCTGATCGAGCGCAAGACCGCGAAGGCGGATCAACGCCGCAGCATGGTCTCGATCTCGGAGAAGGGCGTCAAGCTGATGGCCTCCGTTGCGCCGTCCTCGGAAGCGATCTATGCGGAGATCACGCGGCGCTACGGGGTGCGCAAGCTTGCCGAGTTGCAGGAGATGCTCGGCGAGCTCGAACAGAGTCTCGCAGGGCTCGGTGCAGGTGACGAAGCAATAGCCGAGGAGTGAAAGCAGATATGCGCGTGCGCGCGGCGACAGCCATGGACATCTGCGCGATTTTTGGCTCAAAGTGCCGCCCAGGCCGATCTATGCAAAATCGGCGAGGGGACGGGTGTGCCGCACCAGGCGCGCGACTGAGACAATTTCGTCATTGCGAAAGCGTCGGCTCCGGGGCAATCCAGAATCTCGCAGCGGCGAGTTTCCGGATTATTTCGCGCCGCTCGTAAGTGACGGCGGCATTGGCCAACAGGGAAGGAAGGCAACGTGGCGAACAAAGTCAAAGAAATCTGGAAGTCGGGCAAGGCCGTGGTCAACGCGTGGCTCGCGATTCCCTCCGGCTTCTCGGCCGAGATGGTCGCGCAATGTGGCTTCGACAGCGTCACCGTCGACATGCAGCATGGCGTGCAGGACTATCTGTCGATGGTTCAGTGCTTCCAGGCCATGGACAAGCATCCGATTACCCCGATGGTGCGCGTGCCCTGGAACGAGCCCGGCATTATCGGCAAGGTGCTCGATGGCGGCGCCTATGGCGTGATCTGCCCGATGGTCAACACGCCGCAGGAAGCGCGGAACCTCGTCTCCTATTCCAAGTACCCGCCGAAGGGCGTGCGCTCCAACGGTCCGATCCGCGCCGGCATGTACGGTACCGCGGGCTCCTACCAGAAGACGGCGAACGACGAGATCGTGCTGCTGCCGATGATGGAGACCAGGACCGCTGTCGAGAACATGGAGGCGATCCTCGACGTCGAGGGCCTCGACGGCGTCTATATCGGCCCGTCCGACCTCGGCTTCTCCTACGGCCTCGAGCCGAAGCTCGACCGCACCGAGCCGGAGATCCTCGCGATCTATGAGAAGATCATCAAGGAGTGCGGCAAGCGCGGCCTCAATCCCGGCATCCATTGCAGCGGCGCAGAAGGCGCGGCCCGTGCGATCAACATGGGCTTCAAGCTGGTGACGCTCTCGAACGAGGTCGGCCTGATGACGACCTACGCGAAAATGCAGGTCAACCAGACCCGGAAGGATTCCGCCGGAAAGGCCTGAGACCTTGCGAATGGCGAATAGGGAGTAGCGAATAGTGCCGCTCCCTTTCTCCATTCGCCACTCGCTATTCGTTACTCGCCTATGGAGACACCTATGACCATCAGCCCCGTCATCCGCCTGCACCCCGATGATGGCGTGGTGATCGCGCGCGCGAGCCTGCCGCCCGGAACGATGGTGGCCGACGGAGTCGCGACGGTCGATCGCATTCCCTCCGGGCACAAGGTCGCGATCAAGCCGATCGCCGTGGGCGAGCCGGTCAGGCGCTACGGCCAGATCATCGGCTTTGCCACGGCGCCGATCGCGCCGGGGCAGCACGTGCACACGCAGAACTGCGGCATGGGCGATTTCTCCAAGGACTATGCCTATTGCGCCGACGTGAAGCCGACGCCGAATTTCGACCTGCCGGCGACCTTCGAAGGCATCCGCCGGCCCGACGGCCGCGTTGCCACGCGCAACTATATTGGCATTCTCACCTCGGTGAATTGCAGCGCGCATGTTGCCGGCCTCGTCGCCGACGTCTTCAAGAAGAATCCGTTTACCGGCGACAATCCGCTGGCTGATTTCCCCAATGTCGACGGCGTGGTCGCACTGACCCACAAGACCGGCTGCGGTATGACGCAGAACGAGCCTCTGGCGCTGCTCCGCCGCACGCTCGGCGGCTATGCGCGGCACGTCAATTTCTCCCACGTCATCGTGCTCGGCCTCGGCTGCGAGGTGAACCAGATCGGCGGCCTGATGGAGGAGCAGAAGCTCGCCGGCCGTCTGCGCGCGATGGACATTCAGGAGGTCGGCGGCACGCGCAAGACGGTGGAGGCGGGCGTTGCCTTCGTGCGCGAGGCGCTCGCGGACGCCAACAAGGTCAAGCGCGAGAAGGTCGCTGCGAGCGAACTGACCGTCGCCCTGCAATGCGGCGGCTCGGACGGCTACTCCGGCGTCTCCGCCAACCCTGCGCTCGGCGCGGCCAGCGATCTCATCGTGCGTCACGGCGGGACCGTGATCCTGTCGGAGACGCCGGAGACCTACGGCGCCGAGCATCTGCTCACGCGCCGCGCCGTCAGCCGCGAGGTCGGGGAGAAGCTGGTCGATCTCATGCGCTGGTGGGAGCAATATACCGACCGCGAAGGCGCCGAGATGAACGCCAATCCGAGCCCCGGCAACAAGGCCGGCGGGCTCACCACCATCCTGGAAAAATCGCTCGGTGCGATGGCGAAGGCCGGCACCACCAATCTCGTCGACGTGCTGCGCTACGCCGAGCCGGTGACGAAGAAGGGTTTTGTGTTCATGGACACGCCCGGCTACGACCCGGTCGCTGCGACCGGACAGGTCGCCGGCGGCGCCAATCTCGTCTGCTTCACCACGGGCCGCGGTAGCGTGTTCGGCTGCAAGCCCGCGCCGTCGATCAAGCTGGCGACCAACACACCGATGTACAAGCGGATGGAAGACGACATGGACGTCAATTGCGGCACCATCCTCGAAGGCTCCGAGACGGTCGAGCAATGCGGCCAGCGCATCTTCGATCTTATCCTGAAGACCGCCTCGGGCCAGCCGACCAAGAGCGAGAGCTTTGATTTCGGCGGCGCCGAGTTTGCGCCCTGGGTGCTTGGAGCGACAATGTAGCCCGAAATACCCTCATGGTGAGGAGCGCGGGACGCGCGTCTCCGGACGATGCTGCATCGCCGGGCGGACCATGAAGGCCCGGCTGTCGCCCGCGGCCATCCTTCGAGACGCCCGCTTGTCGCGGGCTCCTCAGGATGAGGCCGGGGACTTGTGACGCAGTAAGGATAGGCTCCACTCCATCCGGGCTTAACGGGTGGCGTCTATTCCAGCGGGATCGACAGCGCCTGAAAATAGCTTGTCGGTATGTGATCTCGCACTATCGACGGCAGCGCATTTGTCGGCGGCCCGAGGAGCCTCGCACCGACGCTGGCAATTAGCCCGGTTTGTCGCAATGCCTTGATCTCCCCGATGACAGCGGCGACGTTGGCGAAGCCATTGGCAGCGAGGAAGCCGATATCGAGGTCCGGCTGATTTTGATCCGACGGCGCAGGTGTTAGCCCGGCAAACCGTTCGCCGCTCCCGCAATGGAGCAACCGTCCGACATGGCGAAAATTGCCGTTCGCGCTCGGCGGGACGGTTGCAACGATATCGTGGCCGTGGACGAGGCGGAACGTCTTGTCACCGAGCGTCGCGTAGCTGTTGAAGAAGTCCAGGCCGCCGGTTCGCGGACTTCCGAAGGTGTAGACGGCCGTTGGCGTGATGCTGGCCCTGTTGAGTGCGCGCTCCGCCCCAAGCAGGGCCAATGCGGCTCCCATGCTGTGTCCGGTAAAGAACAGCGGCTGCTCGGTGCGTCGCTTGATCGCCGCTTCGACGATAGGCCAAACCGCATCGATGGCGGTCGTGAACCCGAGATGGAGAACGTTCGGCTCCGGTGCCAGGGTGAAGTCCTTGATCCAGTCATTGATCTTGAGCGGATCGGTGCCGGAAAAGGAGACGATCGTCGCGCCGTGTCCTTCGGCGACGACGAAACAAGCGCTCTTGGCCGGCAGACCCGTCACAGGATCATTGCTGCCGAAGGCAAGTCTCGTCATGCCCCAGGCCTTCAGGATGTCATTGACCTTGCCTTCGTGCGCCGTCTCGTAAGCGAGCTGCGACATCCACATTAAGGCCTGCGCGTTTTCGAGCTTGAAGTCTTTCGCGGTTGTATCGAGACCGTCCAGCGCGTCTTCAGGAAATAGCTCTCGGGGTTGTTCGACCAGAAAACTCATGGAAATGTCTCCTGTTTCAGGCCGCGCTTCGCATCGATGCGCCGCGCGACAATTATTACGAACGGGAGAGTCCATCATGCGCAAGGCGCAGCGTCGGGCGCGGCTTGCGCAGGCAATGGTCCATTCGACCACGGGTAGATCGCTTCGGCAAGTGTATCGCGTAAACCAGCCCGTCCCGTAGGCACCGGTTGCCCGTTGTTAGTGCTTGATCGCGACAACCGGCAGTGTTCTGCTCAAAAAGCTGCCGGAGCACCGCAACCCGTGTCGATCTACGTCGCACTGCATCACGTCACGCACTACAAGTACGACCGTCCGATCGATCTCGGCCCGCAGACCATCCGCCTGCGGCCCGCGCCGCATACGCGCACGCCGATCCTGAGCTACTCGCTCAAGGTCACGCCACCCAATCACTTCGTGAACTGGCAGCAGGATCCGCAAGGCAACTGGCTGGCGCGCTATGTCTTTCCGGAGAAGACGACGGAGCTCAAGATCGAGGTCGACTTCACGGCGCAGATGACCGTGATCAACCCGTTCGATTTCTTCGTCGAGCCGTATGCCGACAGCTTTCCGTTCGAATATCCGAAGGACCTGAAGACCGAGCTTGCGCCCTATCTCGAGACCATCGAGCCCGGTCCGCTCTTCGCGCGATACCTCGCCTCGATCCCGCGCGAGGCCGGCAACACCGTCAACTTCCTGGTCGAGCTCAATCGCGAGCTGCAGAAGCGCGTCCGCTACGTCATCCGCATGGAGGCCGGCGTGCAGCCGCCGGAGGAGACGCTCGCCTCCGGCGCCGGCTCGTGCCGCGACTCCGCCTGGCTCCTGATCCAGACGCTGCGCCATCTCGGCCTCGCGGCGCGCTTCGTCTCTGGCTACCTCATCCAGATCCGCCCCGACATCGATCCGATCGAAGGACCGCCCGAGGTGGAAAACGATTTCACCGATTTGCACGCCTGGGCCGAGGTCTATCTGCCGGGCGCGGGCTGGATCGGCTTCGATGCGACCTCCGGCATGCTCGCGGGCGAGGGACACATTCCCGTCGCCGCGACACCGCATTACCGTTCGGCCGCGCCGATCTCCGGCAGCGCCGGCATGGCCGAGGTCGAGTTCGCCTTCGAGATGAGCGTCCGGCGCATCCGCGAGGCGCCGCGCATCACAAAGCCATTCTCAGACGAAGCCTGGGCGCGGCTCAACGATCTCGGCGAGCAGGTCGATGGTGATCTTAGCGCGCAGGACGTGCGGCTCACCATGGGCGGCGAGCCGACCTTCGTCTCGGTCGATGATCTCGAGGCACCCGAGTGGAATACCGAGGCCGTCGGTCCCACCAAGCGCACGTTCGCCGACGACCTGATCCGTCGCCTGCGCACGCGCTTCGCGCCGGGTGGCCTTCTGCATTACGGCCAGGGCAAATGGTATCCCGGCGAGAGCCTGCCGCGCTGGGCCTTTGGGCTCTACTGGCGCAAGGACGGCGTGCCGATCTGGAAGAACGCCGACCTCATCGCCAGGATCGAAAATCCGCGCCGGCCTGAGGTGAAAGACGCCGAAGCCTTCATGGAAGGCACCGCCGCGCGGCTCGGGCTCAATCTCGGCTACATCATGCCGGCCTATGAGGATCCGGCATACTGGCTGCAGAAGGAGGCCGACCTTCCCGTCAACGTCGATCCGTCCGATTCCAAATTGTCCGATCCCGAAGCGCGGGCGCGGATGGCGCGGGTGTTCGACCAGGGCGTGGGCATGCCGCGCGGCTTCGTGCTCCCGATCCAGCGCTGGAATGCGCCGCCGCGCTGGCGCAGCGAACGCTGGCAACTCCGCCGCAATCATCTGTTCCTGTCCCCGGGCGATTCCCCGTTGGGGCTGCGGCTGCCGATGAGTTCGCTCGCTCATGTTCCGCCCGACCAATACCCTTACGTCGTCGAGCAGGACCCGATGGAGCCGCGGGGCAAGCTGCCGGTGTTCAGCCGGATACCGCGCCCGCCATCACCGCCGCGCGTTGCGCCCGACTATCTCAACACCACGATTCCCGTTCGCACCGCGATGGCCGTCGAGATCCGCGACGGCGTGCTCTGCGCCTTCATGCCGCCGGTCGAGCGCGTCGAGGATTATCTCGAACTGATCGCGGCGCTCGAAGCCACGGCCGAGGAGATGCAGCTCCCGGTTCATGTCGAAGGCTATCCACCGCCGTTCGATCCGCGCATCGACGTCATCAAGGTGACGCCCGATCCCGGCGTGATCGAAATCAACATCCAGCCGGCCAAGAACTGGCGCGAGGTGGTCGACATCACCTCCGGGCTTTATGAAGACGCCGCGAAGGTGCGCCTCGGCGCCAACCGTTTCCTGATCGATGGCCGCCACACCGGCACCGGCGGCGGCAATCACGTCGTGGTCGGCGGCCCCAGTCCGCAGGACTCGCCGTTCCTGCGCCGGCCTGATCTGTTGAAGAGCCTGGTGCTGTACTGGCAGCGGCATCCGTCGCTGTCCTACTTCTTCTCCGGCCTTTTCATCGGTCCGACCAGCCAGGCGCCGCGCATCGACGAGGCGCGGCACGACAGCATCTATGAGCTCGAGATCGCGCTCTCGCACGTGCCGCCGCCGGGCTACCAGACGCCGCTGTGGCTGGTCGACCGGCTGTTCCGCCATCTGCTCGTCGACACCACCGGCAACACCCACCGCGCCGAGATCTGCATCGACAAGCTGTATTCGCCGGAGGGGCCGACGGGCCGGCTCGGCCTTGTCGAATTCCGCGCGCTCGAAATGCCGCCCGATCCGCGCATGTCGCTGGCGCAGCAGCTCCTGATCCGCGCGCTGATCGCAAGATTCTGGCGCGAGCCGCAGTCCGGCAAGTTCGTGCGCTGGGGCACGGCGCTGCATGATCGCTTCATGCTGCCTCACTTCATTTGGGAAGATTTCGTTGAAGTGATTTCTGACTTGAAGCAGTCCGGTTATCCCTTTGAGCCTGAATGGTATCTCGCTCAGCTCGAGTTCCGTTTTCCCGCCTTCGGCCGCGTCCATCATGGTGGCGTGACGCTGGAGCTGCGTCAGGCGCTGGAGCCCTGGCATGTGCTGGGCGAGGAGGGGTCGGCCAGCGGCACGGTGCGCTACGTCGACAGCTCGGTCGAACGGCTTCAAGTGAAAGCTGAAGGCGTTGTCGAGGGACGCCATATCGTGACCTGCAATGGCCGCCGTCTGCCGATGACCTCGACCGGCCGCTCGGGCGAGGCCGTGGCCGGCGTCCGCTTCAAGGCCTGGCAGCCGGCCTCCGGCCTGCACCCGACCATTCCGGTGCATGCGCCGCTGACCTTTGACCTGATCGACACCTGGAACGGCCGCTCGCTCGGCGGCTGCGTCTATCACGTCGCCCATCCCGGTGGGCGCAACTACGATACCAAGCCCGTCAACACCTACGAGGCCGAGGCGCGCCGGCTGGCGCGCTTCCAGGACCACGGCCATACGCCGGGCCCGGTCCAGCCGCCCCCTGACGAACGCACAAATGAGTTTCCGCTGACCCTCGACTTGCGAATGCCGCTCCTGCAATGAGAATGGGGACGGGGCAAGGGAGAGGCGCATGGGCGAGGGCGCAACCGAAGGGACTGGCGAGACAGGCAGGGCGCCCGGCCAGCACCGCGTCGCGCAATGGGTACGCGACTATAGCCGGCTGCCCGGCATCCCCGACGAGTTCCTCGGGCCGGACGGCAGCCCGCGCGCGGTCTGGAACAGGTTCTTCGACGCCTTCGGCGCGCTGTCGCCCGACGAGATCGAACGCCGCTTTGGCATGGCCGACCGCCACCTGCGCGAGGCCGGCGTCACCTACCGCGCGCCCGGCGACGGTGCCGACCGGCCCTGGTCGCTCAGCCATCTGCCGCTCCTGATCGACGAGGCCGACTGGCAGCAGCTCTGCGCCGGCATCAAGCAGCGCGCCGAGCTTCTGGAGTTGGTGCTGCGGGACATCTATGGCGAAGGCCGGCTGGTGGCCGAAGGCGCGCTGCCGGCCGCCGCCATTGCCGGCAGCCCCGAATATCTGCGCCCGGTCTGCGGCGTGCCGCCGCCCGGCGGACGCTATCTGTCGATCTATGCCGCCGATGTCGGCCGCGGGCCCGACGGGCGCTGGTGGGTGCTCGGCGATCGCACCCAGGCGCCGTCCGGCGCGGGCTATGCGCTGGAGAACCGCTTGGTGCTCTCGCGCGCCTTCTCCGATCTCTACAAGTCGATGAACGTGCCGCGCGTCGCGCCGTTCTTCGAGGCATTTCGGGATAGTCTTCGCGCCAGCGCCGATCGCGACGAGCCGCGCATCGGCGTGCTGACGCCCGGCAGCTTCAGCGAGACCTATTTCGAGCACGCTACCCTCGCGCGCTATCTCGGCTTCCTGCTGGTCGAAGGCGACGACCTCGCCGTCAGCGACAACCGCGTTCACATCCGCACCGTCGCGGGGCTCAAGCGGCTCGACGTGCTGCTCCGCCGGGTCGATTCCAACTCGCTTGATCCGCTCGAGCTGGACGCGTCCTCGCATCTCGGTGTGCCCGGCCTGATCGACGTGCTGCGCAAGGACGGCGTCGTCGTCGCCAATATGCCGGGCTCTGGCGTGCTGGAGGCGCGTGCGCTGCTCGGCTTCCTGCCGGCGCTCTGCCGCCGCCTGCTCGGCGACGAATTGAAGATGCCGCATATCGCGACCTGGTGGTGCGGCCAGCGCGCGGCGCGCGACGAGGTCTTGTCGCGGCTCGACCAGGTCGCGATCGAAGGCGCCTACCGGCGCGGCGTTCCCGGTTTCGACAGCAACGGCCCGGTGCTCGCGAGCGAGCTCGACGCAGGCGGGCGCCAGCGTCTGGTCGACGCCATCACCGCCCGCGGCATGGACTATGTCGGCCAGGAGGTGGTGCGGCTCTCGACCATGCCGGTGTGGGAGCACGGACGGATCACGCCGCGCCCCTTCGTGTTGCGCGTGTTCGCGGCGGCGACGGCCGACGGCTGGACCATCATGCCCGGCGGCTTTTGCCGGATCGCCGAGCAGGCGGATGCCCGCGCGGTGTCGATGGGCGACGGCGCACGTGCGGCCGACGTCTGGGTCGTCTCCGAGCAGCAGGTCTCGACGGCCACCCTGCTGCCAGCGACCGACAAGGTTCGGATCCGCCGTATTGCCGGCGTGCTGCCGAGCCGTGCCGCCGACAATCTGTTCTGGCTTGGCCGCTATCTCGAGCGTGCGGAGGCCACGCTGCGGCTGGTGCGCGCCCTGGGCTCGCCGAGCGGGCTCAACAAGGGCACCTCGGCCACGACGCAGTCGGCCGAGCGCATCCAGCGCCTGCTGGTGGCCTGGGGCGCGATCTCGCAGACTTCGCGCGCGGCGACCGGGCGCATCGTGGCCGAAGCGCTCCAGAGCGCGGATCGTTTCGGCTCGGCGCTGTCGCTGGTGCGCGCGGCGCAGCGCACCGCAACCTCCTTGCGCGAGCGGCTGTCGCCCGACGCCTGGCAGGTGATCACGGAGATGGCCGAGCGCCTTGCCTATGAGGTCGAGGACGACGACAGCGTCATCAGCGCGGCCGAGCTGACCTTGCAGGAGCTTGCGAGCTTTGCCGGCCTTGCCCAGGAGAACATGAACCGCGCCGCCGGCTGGCGCTTCCTCGACATCGGACGCCGCGCCGAGCGCGCCATCAACACCACACGCTTTGCGCGGCAGTTCGCCTATGACGAGGCCGGCGACGAGGAGCTCGACGTGCTGTTGACGCTGATCGATTGCCAGATCACGTACCGCTCGCGCTATCTGCTGGCGCCGGTGCTCGCGCCGGTGCGCGATCTTGCGGTGCTCGACGGCTACAATCCGCGCTCGGTCGCGTTCCAGGTGACGACATTGAACGAGCACATCGCCGCGTTGCCGAGCCTGAAGGAATACGGGCTGATCGAGCGGCCGCAGCGGCTCGCGGTTGCCGTGCAGGCGATGCTCGCCACCGCCGAGGCCGAGAAGCTCGAGGTCAAGACCCTGTTTTCGCTGGAGCAGGACCTGCTCAAGCTCGCCGACGCAATCGGGCTGCATTACTTCCCGCACGGACCCAATGCCAGCCGTCCGGAAAAGCTAACGGGTCTGGCGTGATCTACGACGTCCGCCATGTCACCACCTACGACTACGAGAGCCCCGTCAGCTTCGCCCGCTGCACGCTGCGGCTGGAGCCGATGAACGGTCGCGGCCAGGAGCTGATCTCGCATCGTGTCGAGATCCATCCGCGTCCGGCGGAGCGCAACGTACGGCGCGATTTCTTCGGCACGCTGACCGAGAGCGTCGTGATCGAGGCGGCGCATCGCAACTTGCGGATCGACTCCCGCTCGCGCGTCTCGGTGTCGCGCCAGCCGCCGGCGCGCGATGCATCAAGCCTGTCCTGGGAGAGCATCCGCGACATCGCCTTCGAAGCAACGAGCCTGGGGCCGGCCTCGCCGGTCGGCTATGTCTTCGCGAGCCCGCTGGTGCCTGTCTTGCGTCCCGTCAGCGACTATGCGGCGGAGAGCTTCGCGCCGGGTGTGGGCATCCTTGCCGGAGCGGTCGATCTGATGCAGCGCATCCGCAACCAGTTTCGCTACGATCCCAAGGCGACGGTGATCTCGACACCGCTCAACGAGGTCTTCGACCAGCGCCACGGCGTCTGCCAGGACTTTGCCCATGTGATGATCGCCGGCCTTCGCGGGCTCGGCCTGCCGGCGGCCTATGTCAGCGGCTATTTGCGTACCATTCCGCCGCCGGGCCAACCGCGCCTGCAAGGTGCTGACGCCACGCACGCCTGGGTGTCGCTGTGGTGCGGGGCGGAGCTGGGTTGGGTCGATTTCGATCCGACCAATGATCTCCTGGTCGCCAACGATCACATTGTGCTCGCGGTCGGCCGCGACTTCTCCGACGTCTCGCCGGTCGACGGCGTCATCGTCGGCTCGCCCAAGCAAAAGCTCGCCGTCGCCGTGGACGTGCTGCTGGTGGAGTGACGCTGCGTCAGTCCTGCTGCCCGGGTATTCACGAGGCGACGGGCTTCTGCAATCCAAAACCGATAAGGCGAATTTGGTGTCGTCGTCCTCCGTCGGGCAGGTCGGCTCACGCGTCCCCGAGGCCGGCGGACCGTGATCGCTGGCGCAACATTGCGTGGCAAAGCAATAAACATATTTTCGTATTTTCGCCCCCGAATTTGGGCGAGCCCGCCCGAGATGGGCTATGCTACCCCCGCGTCGCGGACGGGAAACGAGACGTCGGGGGTTGGCGTGACACACCACCGACAACGGGGCTGCATCCATGTTGACGTTACCGAGACTGGCGGCCGAAACCCTGGAGAAGCTACTGGGCTCGTTCATGCGTCGCAGGTACGACGAGTCCTATGCCAGGGTGCTGGAGGGCGCGACCCGCACGGCGCTGGAATGCATCGGCAACAGCGATGCGCTCTACCACAACATCGAGCATACGATGCTGGTGACGCTGGCGGGCCAGGCGATCCTCATGGGACGCAATCTCCATACGCACCTTTCGGCGGAGGACTACATTCATGTCCTCATCGCCTGCCTCGCACACGACATCGGCTATGTGCGAGGCCTGTTCGCGGAGGATGACGAGGACGGTTTCTTGATCGACGAGGCGGGGACCAAGGTGTCGCTGCCGCGCGGTGCATCCGATGCCAGTCTCATGATGTATCACGTTGACCGGTCGAAGCTTTTTGTGAGGCGGCGGTTGCCGCCGATCCGCGGCATCGACAGCGAGCGAGTCGCCCGCGCCATCGAGGGAACGCGCTTTCCCGCCCGCGAAGGGCAGGAGTATGACGAGGAGGCCTCGGTCCTGCGCGCCGCCGATTTCATCGGGCAACTCGGCGATCCCAACTATCTGCGCAAGGCCAACGCGCTGTATTACGAGTTCGAGGAGGTCGGCATCAACCGCCAACTCGGCTACGATTCGCCCGCCGATATCGTCAATCGCTACCCGCAATTCTATTGGAATAGCGTCGCGCCGCACATCCAGACCGAGATCGGCTATCTCAACAAGACCGAGATCGGCCGGCAGTGGATCGCCAATCTCTACAGCAACGTCTTCCGCGCCGAGCGCGATATCTCGCTCTCCGGGCCGCAGAAGTAGATGCAGCAGCCCGGATGAGCGAAGCGATATCCGGGGGCTGGCGGCATGAACGTGATCCCGGACGTCGCTTCGCTCATCCGGGCTACCGCACCGAGCCATCCGTGAGTGCGTGATGCAACAGAAGTCCGTCACCACCGACATTCTCGACATCGCCTATCTGGAGTTCGGCGCGCCCGGCGGCTGGCCTTGCATCATGGGTCACGGTTTCCCCTACGACGTGAGTGCCTATGCCGAGGCCGCGCCTCTGATCGCGCAAGAGGGGGCGCGCGTGCTGGTCCCGTATTTGCGCGGTTACGGCCCGACCCGTTTCCGTTCCGCCACGACGCTGCGCTCCGGAGAGCAGGCGGCGCTCGGCGCAGATCTGCTTGCCTTCATGGATGCCCTTGGAATCGCGCGCGCCGTCGTTGGCGGCTATGACTGGGGCGGCCGCGCAGCCTGCGTGGTCTCTGCGCTCTATCCGGAGCGCGTGATCGGGCTCGTCTCCGGCAATTCCTACAACATCCAGAACATCGCGCGTTCGATGGAGCCGGCTTCGCCGCCGGAGGAGGCCGCGCTCTGGTATCAATATCTTTTCCATAACGAGCGCGGCCGCCGCGCGCTGGAGCGCAATCGCCGCGGCTTTGCCCGTCAGCTCTGGTCGATGTGGTCGCCCACATGGGCGTTCGACGATGCCACGTTCGAGCGGAGTGCCTTGTCCTTCGACAATCCTGATTTTGTCGACGTCGTGATCCACTCCTATCGCCACCGCTACGCGCTGGTCGAAGGCGATCCAGCTTATGCCGGGATCGAGGCGAAGCTTGCAGGCCAGCCGCCGATTCGCGTACCGACGATCGCGATCGATGGCGACAGCGACGGTGTCAATCCCGGCACCGCGCATCATGCGCGCAAGTTCGAGGGCTTTTTCGAGCGCCGCGTGTTCGCTGGTGCCGGCCACAATCTGCCGCAGGAGCGGCCCGCCGCATGGGCGCAGGCCGTGCTCGACGTACGGAAGGCGGCAGAACGCTAGGCCATTCCGGATACGTCACAGAGCGCCTGGCTCTTCGTCCCGCCGGCTGGCCGGTCTGCCGGCCATCCGATTTTTCGCGAATACGGGAACCTTTTCCGATTGCGGCCGTCCAAGCTGAGGGCCGCAGATGTGCGGAGCATTCGAGGAGAGGTTATTCATGACTTCACACGCGCGTAGGATGGAGCGTGTCGCGGTGGCGCAGGCGCCGAGCGAACGGCCGAGCCGGGCGGAGGTCGAGCAAGCGGTCCGGACCATGATCCGCTGGGCAGGCGACGATCCCGCGCGCGATGGTCTGCGCGAAACGCCGGATCGGGTCGCGCGCGCCTTCGAGGAGTATTTTTCCGGCTATGCGCAGGATCCGACCGAAATCCTGCGAAAGACCTTCGAGGAGATCGAAGGCTATGACGAGATGATCGTCTTGCGCGGCGTTCGCTTCGAGAGCCATTGCGAGCACCACATTGCGCCCATCGTAGGCCGCGCCTGGGTCGCCTATATTCCGCAAGGGCGCGTGGTCGGCATCTCCAAGCTCGCGCGGGTGGTGGATATCTATGCCAAGCGCCTCCAGATCCAGGAGAAGATGACGGCGCAGATCGCCAATACGATCAACGACGCGCTAAAGCCTGAAGGCGTCGGCGTCATCATCAAGGCGACGCATCACTGCATGACCACGCGCGGCACGCACAAGCCCGGGACCGATCTCGTTACCAGCCGCATGCTGGGTGTGTTCCGCGATAATGCGCTGACGCGCCAGGAGTTGCTGGGCTTGGCCAATGCGGATGCGTGATCCGTGCTGCGATAGCAAAGGGAGACGACGCCATGACCGAGGAGAAGAAGCCGAGCGGACCCGACCTGACGCAAGGCGTTTTGCCGACCGACTTCAAGGACGGCAAGCTGCTCGGCCATGTCGGCGAGGAAGATGTCCTGCTGGTGCAGGTCGGCGCGGAGGTGTTTGCAATCGAGCCCGCTTGCAGCCATTACCACGGTCCGCTGGCCGAAGGACTGGTGGTCGGCGACACCATCAGGTGTCCCTGGCATCACGCCTGCTTCTCCTTGCGCACTGGCGAGGCCACGCGTCCGCCGGCGCTGAACACGCTTGCGGTGTGGGAAGTGACGCGCGATCAGGACAGGATCCTCATGCAGCGCAAACGCGCGGTGCCGCAGCCGTCTGCGCCGCATCGCGCGGCGCCAACTCCGGACCGGTTCGTCATCATCGGCGGCGGCGCAGCCGGCTTCGCAGCGGCTGAGATACTTCGGCGCGAGGGATTTGCCGGCGGCATCACCATGCTCAGCCATGACGGCGCAATGCCGGTCGACCGGCCGAACCTCTCCAAGGACTATCTCGCCGGCAACGCCCCGGAGGACTGGCTGCCGCTCCGTCCGGAGGACTACTATCAGGATGCCGGGATCGACCTCCGCCTCAACACCGCTGTTGCCGCGATCGATCCGAAGGCGCGCAGCGTGACGCTCGGCAATGGCGACGAGCTGCCGTTCGACCGGCTCCTGCTCGCGACCGGCGCCGAGCCCGTGACATTGCAGATCCCGGGCGCCGATCAGCCGCACGTCTACACGTTGCGCTCCGTCGCCGACAGCCGCGCCATCATCAAGGCCGCCAGTAGTGCGAAGCGTGCGCTGGTGATCGGCGCCAGCTTCATCGGGCTCGAAGTCGCGGCTTCGTTGCGGGCGCGCAAGCTCGAGGTTCACGTGGTTGCGCCGGAGCCGCGGCCGATGGAGCGTATCCTTGGGCCGGAAATGGGCGACTTCGTTCGCGCGTTGCACGAGGAGAACGGCGTCAATTTCCACCTCAACGACACGGTCGTGCGTTTCGACGGCACGCGCGCGACGCTGAAGAGCGGCGGCGTCATCGAGGCCGACCTCGTCGTGACCGGGATCGGCGTGAGGCCGCGCCTCGCGCTGGCCGAACAGGCGGGACTTGCGATCGATCGCGGCCTGACGGTGGACGGCTATCTCGAGACCAGTGCGCCCGGCATCTTCGCCGCCGGCGACATCGCGCGCTGGCCCGACCCGCATTCGGGCCAAAACATCCGCGTCGAGCACTGGGTGGTTGCCGAGCGCCAGGGCCAGACCGCGGCGCGCAACATGCTCGGCCGGCGCGAGCGCTTCGACGCCGTGCCGTTCTTCTGGTCCCAGCATTATGACGTGCCGATCAACTATGTCGGCCACGCCGAAAGCTTCGACGACATCTCAATCGACGGCAGCATCGCCGGAAAGGACTGCCTTTTGAAGTACAGCAAGGGCGGTCGCGTGCTCGCGGTTGCTTCAATTTATCGCGATCTCGACAGTCTCAAGTCCGAGCTCGAGATGGAGCGGGCGCGCTAACCCTACTGCGTGACAAGGACTTACCTCATCCTGAGGAGCCCGCGACAAGCGGGCGTCTCGAAGGATGGCCGCGGGCGACAGCAAAGCATCGTCCGGAGACGCGCGTTCCGCGCTCCTCACCATGAGGGATGAACAGTAAGTCTAAGGCGTCCATTTGATGTTGATTTGCGTCAATGTCGCGCGGCCGGGGGGCTGTTCTTCTGGCTGTTGTCCCGGCACGGTCCGTGCTATCCTGGCGTGTGCCTCCGGGCTTCGCATGCGGGAGTGGCTGTGATGACAACTGCTTCGGATACGTCTCAAAATCTAGGCTTGGGCTCCGGCATCGCCGCACTGCACGGCAAATGGGGATGGATCGTCGCCCTCGGCGTCGTCTATCTCATCGCCGGCTTCATCGCACTCGGCAGTGTGATGATGGCGACGGTGGCGAGCGTGCTCGTGGTCGGCGCGATGATGATCGTCGCCGGCGTGACCGAGGTGATCGGCGCGTTCCAGTTGAAGAGCTGGGGCAAGTTTTTGATCTGGGCCCTGCTCGGCGTGCTCTACGTCATCGCCGGTTTGCTGACCTTCGAGAATCCGCTGTTCGCGGCCGTGCTGCTGACTCTCTTCCTGGGCGCATCGCTGATCGCCTCGGGGGCCGTCAGGTTGTTTCTCGCCTTCAGCATGAAGCGGGAAAGCCCGTGGGTGTGGGTGGCGCTGTCGGGCGCCATCACGCTGCTGCTCGGACTATTGATCGTGGCGCGCTGGCCGGTGAACAGCGTCTACATCCTCGGCCTGTTCCTCGGCATCGACCTGATCATGGCGGGCGCCGGCTGGGTCAGCCTGGGCTTCAGCCTGCGGCATCGGCACTAGGCCGCGCCGCCGGAGTGGGATCGTGATGCGCTGGTTTCATCTCGCCGTCATCGTGCTGTTCGCCGCGGCGACGTTGATCTTTGCCGCGCAGAATTTCGAGACGGTGACGATCTCCTTCTTCAAGATGAACATCAGCCTGCCGCTCGCGCTCCAGACCCTGGTGGTGTATCTGCTCGGCGCGGCGACGGGCGGCAGCCTCTTTGCCCTGCTGCGGCGCTCTTACGCACGCTCGAAGCGAGGCGGATAAACCAGCAACTCGACGCAAGACCGTGTTGTGGATCTCCGGTGATCTGGCGCGCTGACAAAAGCAGCACGCCTCGCGTTCGCCTCGCCGCGTCGCGCGGGTGACAAATCACTGGGGAGAAACCATGAAAGCCGCTTTGGCCCTGGCCGCAGCGCTTGCTGCCGCCTCTCTGTCCGCGCCCGCTTCCGCGCAGAAATCCTACGGTCCCGGCGTCAGCGACACCGAGATCAAGATCGGCAACACCATGCCCTATAGCGGGCCGGCTTCGCCGCTCAGCATCACCGGCAAGGTCATTGCGGCCTATTTCGACGAGGTCAACGAGAAGGGCGGCGTCAACGGCCGCAAGCTCAATCTGCTCTCGCTCGACGATGCGTTCTCTCCGCCCAAGACCATGGAAGCGGCCCGGCGGCTGGTCGAGGGCGATGGCGTCGCCTTCATTTTTGCGACCATGGGCACGGCGCCGAGCTCGGCGATCGCGAAATATCTCAACAGCAACAAAGTGCCGCAGCTCTTTTTGATCAGCTCGGCCTCGAAGTGGAACGATCCCGTCAACATGCCGTGGTCGATGGCGCTGCCTTGGGCGCCGAACTACACCAGCGAGGCCGCGATCGACGTCGCCTACGCCCGCGCCAAGAACCCGAATGCGCGCTTCGCGGTGCTCTATCAGAACGACGATGCCGGCAAGGAATATCTTCGCGGTATCAAGGAAGCACTCGGCGCCGATGCCGACAAGGCGATCGCGATGGCCTCGAGCTTCGAGGTCACTGACCCGACCGTCGATTCCCAGGTGCTGACGCTCGCCAATACCAAGGCGGACGTCTTCATGATCTATTCGGTGACGCCGCGAGCTTGCGCGCAGGCGATCCGCAAAGCCCACGAGGTCGGCTGGCAGCCGCAGCGCTTCCTCGCCAGCGGCTGTGCCAACAAGGCGACCGTGATGGTGCCGGCGGGCCTCGATGCGGGCAAGGGCGTGCTGTCGCTCGGCTCGCTGAAGCCGTTCGTGGCCGAGCCGAAGGACGATCCGGCGATGTCGGCCTATATCGACTTCATGAAGCGTCGCCTGCCCAATGCGGATGTCAACAATGTCGCCGGCCTCTACGGCTACACCGTCGCCGAGGCGCTGGTGGTCGTGCTCAGGCAGTGCAAGGACAATCTGACGCGCGAGAACATCATGGCGCAGGCGGCGAACCTCAGAAGCGTGCCGCTGTCGCTCTTGATGCCCGGCATCACGCTCAACACCACGCCGCAGGATTTCCGCCCGATCAAGGACGGCTATATGCTCCAGTTCGACGGCAATGACTGGATCGTGGCGAGCGAGCTGTTGCGCGGCACGTGACGGGCGGACCGGCGCACGGGAGGACACATGGACTTTCAACACTCCGAACGTTCGCTGGAGCTCCAGGAGCGCGTCCGCCACTTCATGCGCCAGCATGTCGAGCCGGTCGAGGAGCTCTATTACGAGCAGGTGAGGCCAGAGGCCGCGCGCTACCGGACGCCGCCCGTCCTGCAGGACCTCAAGCGGCTGGCGCGCGAGCAGGGGCTCTGGAACCTGTTCTTGTCGGGCGAGCATGGCCCAGGGCTTACCAATCTCGAATATGCCCCGGTGAAGGAGATCATGGGCCGCATCCTCTGGGCGCCCGAGGTCTTCAACTGCTCGGCGCCCGATGTCGGCAACATGGAAGTGCTTAGCCATTACGGCACGCGAGCGCAGCAGCAGCGTTGGCTCAAGCCGCTCCTGGAGGGGCGCATCCGCTCCGGCTTCTCGATGACCGAGCCGCAGGTCGCCTCCAGCGATGCCACCAACATCCAGTGCGAGATCCGGCGCGACGGCGACGACTACGTCATCAACGGGCGCAAATGGTTCACCTCCGGCGCGATGAACGAGGATTGCGAGATCCTGATCGTGATGGGCAAGACCGCGCCCGATCACCCGGACCGCCATCGCCAGCAATCCATGATCCTGGTGCCGAAGGCGACGCCGGGCGTGCGCATCGTGCGCGACATGCTCACTTTCGGCTATGATGATGCGCCCGTCGGCCATCCCGAGATCGTCTATGACAACGTCCGCGTGCCGGCCGAGAACATTTTGCTTGGCGAGGGCCGTGGCTTCGAGATCGCGCAGGGCCGGCTTGGGCCGGGCCGGATCCACCATTGCATGCGGCTGATCGGCTGCGCCCAGCGCGCGCTGGAATTGATGTGCCAGCGGGCGGCCTCGCGCGTCGCCTTCGGCAAGCCGCTCGCCGAGCAGGGCTCGGTGCGTGAGGACATCGCGCACTCCTTCTGCGAGATCGCACAGGCCCGGCTGCTCACGCTGCAGGCCGCCGACAAGATGGATCGCGAGGGCAACAAGGCCGCACGCGACCTGATCGCCGCGGCCAAGATCGTAGTGCCGAGCATGGCCGCGCGCGTGATCGACCGCGCCATCCAGATCCACGGCGCCGCCGGCGTGTCGCAGGACACTTTCCTGGCGCGCGCCTACGTCTACGCCCGCTTCATCCGCATCGGCGATGGCCCCGATCAGGTGCACCTCGCCGCGATCGGCAAGGAGCTGATCAGGCGCGGCGGCGTGATGGCGGGGTAGGGTGCCGGCTGTCCTTCGCCTCTGCCCGCTTGCGGGGAGAGGCCGGATTGCACCGAAGATGCAATCCGGGTGATGGGGAGTCTCCACGAGTCGCCGGCGCCGAGATCGCAGAAGCAGCCCCTCACTTTCAGCGCGAGCGAAGCTCGTCGCGACCCCGTAAGAGGGGGGAGAGGGACTAGCTCGCCTTGGCGCGGGCATCCGACGCAAATTCTGGAAGAAGATTTCTATCTCGCGCGATCGCGTTTCTGCCTTACCTTGGCAGTCGCGCACTTCGCCTTGACCCAACCCAGACATTGCCGACTGAGGCTTCCTGCCGAAACGGTGCTGGCAGGCCGATAGTCCTCGTGGTTTGATAGCTGGGTCGAACTGAACGAAACGCCGGGGCAATACATGAGGCGACGGGCGTTTTTGCAAGCGGCGGGAAGCGCGGCCATGGCGTGGCCGATGCGGGCGTGGGCTCAAAGGGACACGAAGCTGCCGCTGGTGGCGGTGCTGTTTCCAGGCACTGAAGAACTCTTCAAGCCAAGAGTGGCGGCAGTGCGTGGGGGCCTGAAGGACGAAGGGATGGTCGAGGGCCGCGACTATTTCCTTGAGGCACGCTTCGCGAGTGGCGATCTTTCACAACTGCCTCGGCTCGCCCAAGAACTGGATGCGTTGCAGCCTCGGGTGTTCGTGGCCGCCGCCCATGCGGTTGCGACTGTGCATAGCTTGCGACCCGACGCTCCGCTGGTATTCACCGCCATGGCCATTGACCCGATCGCGGTCGGACTTGCAGAGAGTTACACGAGGCCGGGCGGTACAGCCACTGGTAACGTGATGAACGCAGTCGGCGGGGAGGAGAGTCTGACCGCAAAGCGCCTTGGCTTTTTCAGGGATCTCGTCCCGGACATCCGGCGAATTGGCATGATCGGAGTTGCGGATTACGGCCTGGCGCGTCTCGAGACCTCCGAAGAAGCAGCGTTGCGCAAGGTCACAGCGCAATTGGGAATCAGCTTTGACAGTTATGAGATCAAGCCCACTCTCGACGATCTCGAAGCGGTCCTTACGAAGGCTTTGGGTGACGGCGTCGAAGCATTCTACGTGTCTGGCGATCCGGTTCTGACTTATAAAATCTCCGTCGTTATGCCCCGTATTCTGGCGACGGGTAAGCCTACGTTTGGCCCTTATCCCGATTGGGCGCGAGCCGGTCTGCTCCTGACGTATTCCAGTGATGCGGTAGATGGTTTTCGGCGCGCAGGGGCCTATGCCGCCAAAATCATCCGAGGTGCAAATCCCGGTGATCTGCCGATCGAACAGGCCAGCAAGTTCTGGTTGGTGATCAATCTCAAGACAGCAAGACAACTCGGGATCAAGGCTCCCTCAAACTTGCTGGCGCTGGCTGACGAAGTGATCGAATAGTCGCGAGATGTCGGCTTCCGACCGACAGCAAAACGGATAACAGCCCGGCCGATGGCGGCCTGCTATCCCATCCAACGTGGTATGGACAGATTTTCTTGCGCAGGGATTCCGGATTGAACAGCTTGGATCGATAGCGCTGTCCCCCATCCGCGAGAAGGGGGCGATGGTTTTGCCTGGACCGAGGTCGCGCGCAAGTCGCATGGCTCCGACGATATCGATAGCGCTTGAGCCGGAACACAGCCGGACCATCCCATTAGCGGACATGGTACCCTCCTCCGGAGAATACCGCCGCTATTATTGATCTAAATCAATACGCGATTGATGCTTTGGCTAAGCATCGCGCCGCCTACTTCGTAGACGCTACGGAGATTGACATGGGCGTTCGATTGTCGGCGGTGTTGATCACCGCAGCTTTTTTTACGACGACCATTTCAGGTTTTGCTCAAGACTCCTTTTCGTTTGAGAACCTCGTCGTGAAGGCGAGAGGCATCGAGGTTTACAACACGACGGGCGTCAGCGATTGCCCGGCCCAACTATGGGATACCCTCGACGTGCGGAAAATCCGGCGGCAATTCCGCGCGCTCAAGATCGAGAAGAACGGGCCGCATTTTTGGATGATGGACTCGCAAACGGTATCGTTTGGGACCAAGGCATCATTTGGTGGTATTGACGCGCGGTGGGTTGCCCGGCTGCCGCTGCTCACGGCCGTGGAGGCCGCGACGGGCTCCAAACCCTACAAGGTCTTCACCCCGAAGAAGACGCAGAGGATGGTTTATGCGAAGGGCAAGCCCGTTTACGAACTCATCGATCCCGACGGCAACGTCTACGTCCTGCAGGCGCACGAGGAAAAGTTTCCGATCGAGGCGCTTGCGAAGCTTGGCGAGAAGCTGAAACTGCCGCCTGGCTGGAAGTTCCGAACCAGAGAGCTGAGCGAGGATCTGGTGTTGGACCTCAAGTCGGATCAAACCATCTACGCTATCGGTGACGAATACCATCAGTATTGGACGCGAATTCCAGATGGCAAGGCGAGCAGCGCCACGACTGCGAACTGACCACGGTCTCGGCGCTGCGCATGGGGCAGTTGCGCGCTCGGCCCCGCCCATGACCCGACCGAAGCGGGGTGTATCATGCGTACAGCTATTCCTCTCGTCGTTATCATCGTTATGATCGCGATCTCGTCGCAGGCTGCGATCGCCGGTGTAAAACGGCACGCGTCGATCCCGCAGGCGCTGCAGGGATCGTGGGCGACGAGCGCGGATGCCTGCAAAATCGCGGACAAATCAGCCGTCGCGCTCGCAGCCAAGACTTACGCCGGTCCCGCGGGGAACTGTGCCGTGATGTCGGTGAGCGAAACCCCCAGCCCGCACGGGGCAGTCTATTCCGCCCGTTTGCGCTGCCCGATTAAAAACGGGCAGCAGAAATGGTCGGAAACCAACCTGGTCATCCGTCCTGACGACACCAACCAGATTTCGGCCGGCCCCGATTTCGGCAGTCTCAAGACGTATCAGCGGTGCCCCTGATCTCGCGCTGCGTTTGACCATGCCGGTCAAACCAGCCGATCGCGAGAAATGGTGTTTTGCCCGACGTCAAACGTCGTGAGCTCGCCGACGGCATGGCGTCGGGCATGGCCGCGCGCGTGATCGACCGCACCATCCAGATCCACTGTGCCGCCGACGTCTCGCAGGACACGTTCCTGGCGCGCGGCTACGTCTATGCCCGCTTCATCCGCATCGGCGGCGGGCCCGACCAGGTGCATCTTGCCGCGGTCGGCAACGAGCTGATCAAGCGCGGCGGCGTGATGGCGGGGTAGGGCCGTTACCCTCCGCAAGGGCGTGCACTCACAGATGTCTGTTTATGGGCGTGAAGCGAATCTAAGGCGGGCCAACTGGACTCCGCCTTTTGATGCTAAGCGGACGTTCGGTCTCATGGCTTGACGCTATGCAGACGTTCCGTTGATCTAGGTCAACGTCAGCGATCCTTTGGCGCTCATGGTGCGTTCAGCCGGACCTGGGGCGGCTCCCATCGCCTTTCAGTTCGGCAAGCGCGAGGAGGGAGGATGGCGATGCATCCGAGGAAGTGTCTTCCGATCAAGTCAGCGATTGCCGAGATTGCTGCTGGCGTCCTGATGGGGCTTGCAGGCCTCACTCTCAATCCAGCGCCAGCCAAGGCAGTCGTGTACTGCCAGTACGTTGACTATCCGCAGGGTTGCGTTGCCAGGGCAGGCGTCGTGCTCAGGCCTCGGCCGGTGGCGCGAGCAGCGGTCCGCGCTGGCACGGCTGGCCCGGGCAACCTGAATGGCGGTGTCAATCGCGTTGGGGTGCGGCGGTAGGTTCGCGCGTCACGTGCCCCTTGGCGGCGACGAAGCCTCCCGGATCGCTATCCAGCAGATGAAGCGGCCATAATCCGGTTTATGGGCTTTATCGAGCGACATCGATTGAAATTGAACTCTACCGGACTGGAGAGCCTCAGTGTCAGTCGCCGCCAATTACAGCGTGGACGAGCACTTGCGCGACGGCAGCCCGGTCCAAATCCGGGCGCTCCGGTCGGAGGACGAAGCCGCTATGCTGGCAGCATTGGAGCAGACCAGCATCCAGTCGCTGCAGCGCCGCTTCTTCGCGATGAAGCGCCATTTCTCCGACAAGGAGCGCGCCTTCTTCATGGACATCGATTTCAGGTCTCATGTCGCGCTGGTTGCGCTCGCGGAGCAAGCCGGCCAAAAGGCTATCGTCGGAGGCGGTCGGTATATTGTCTTCGAGCCAGGGCGCGCCGAGATGGCATTCGTCGTCGTAGACAATTGGCAGGCGCGAGGCATTGGTTCGATTCTGATGCGCCATCTCATCGGGCTCGCCGGGGATGCAGGACTAAGGGAATTGACAGCAGAAGTGCTGCCCGAGAATTCAGCAATGCTTAGAGTATTCAGCAAGTTCGGCTTCAAGCCCGTCTCGGGCCGCGACCCGCAAACGGTCCATTTGAAGCTCGAGCTCGCGTAAAGCTACGCCGGGCTCGAAAGGTACCGTCCCGGCAGCGACTGTCTCAGCACCACTGCGGCTGCGCTTCAACAGCCATGATGACGTCATGCGGCTGTTTTGCCCGACGTGTCAAAGGTCTTTGCGGCGTCTGATGTGCCCGCGCGCGGTCTTGCGCGTCGCCTTAGGCAAGCCGCCTGCCGAGCAGGGCTCGGTGCGCGAGGACATCACGCACTCCTTCTGCGAGATCGCACACGCGCGGCTGCTCACGCTGCAGGCCTCCGGACCGCGACGGCAACAAGGCCACGCGCGACCTGATCGCCGCGGCCAAGATCGCGGTGCCGAGCATGGCCGCGCGCGTGATCGACCGCGCCATCCAGATCCACGGCGCCGCCGGCGTCTCGCAGGACTCGTTCCTGCCCGCGCTTACGTCTACGCCCGCTTCATCCGCATCGGCGACGGCCCCGACCAAGTGCACCTCGCCGCGATCGGCAAGGAGCTGATTAAACGCGGCGGGGTGATGGCGGGGTAGGGCCGCTAGGGTGATGCCGCATCGAAATGGTGGAGCGTCGGCCGGTTTTGCTTCACAAGCGGCACAGTGCAGCCGATCATCTGCCCGCTATGGCTTACTGACTCCGAGAGGCCGCATGGGTCAGTGAAACTTCTCGCCACGATCCAGTTTCGCAACAATTTGCGCGATCCGCCTGGCGCGCGTCTCGGGCTTCTTCGCTGTATGAAGGCGATAGTAGATTGAATAGAGATTTCTGCGATCGAGCGTCGCGAAGAACGCTTTCGCCGCGGGCATGTGCTCCAAGGCGTCGAGAAAGTCTTGCGGGATAGTCATGTCCGCTGAGCCCGCGTATGCGGTGTTCCATCGTCCATCCGACCTGGCCGCTTCGACCTGAGCCAATCCAGCGGGAAGCATCCGCCCTTCCGCGATCAGGGTTGTTGCATGACGGCAGTTCTTGGCCGACCAATTGGAATTCACCTTCCTCGGGGTAAGTCGTTGCAAGTACGACGTGTCGTCGAAAGGTTTCATCTGGCCATCGATCCAACCGACGCGGATGGACTCAATAACGCAATCGTTCCACGTCACCGACGGCACGCCCGTGTCTGATTTGAAGATCCGCACCCAGAGTTCGGTCGCAGTGCCATGGTGCTTCTCAAGCCAGTCCCCAAGCTTGGATGCGTTCTTAAATACCAACGGGGCTTGCTGCTTTTTGCGAACCATAGGCAACTCTACCACGTAGGCAGCAAAGCCTCCATCTGCGGACAACAAACCCAGTGGCAAGCTCTCTTGGCTGAGGTCTGTTGTTGGGCCCTTCGCCGACTTGCTAGGGCGGCGATCTGGCCAGTAAAGCGGACAAGGCATGCCCTCGCTGGCTGATGATCTATGAGCACACGCCCAGGTCCAGGGGCTGAGGGCGGGATGGTTTGATTCGGGGAGGTGGGCCGCCGCCATGATGGGATTGTGCTGGTGTTTTGCCCGACGTGTCAAATGACTTCGTAAAATCCGCAAGGTCGCGCCGGCAGTCAAGCCATTGATAAAGCTGTCACCGGCTACTTTGCATGGGGTTGTTTTCGAGATTTTTGTCGAAGCGACCCCACCGCCGACTTCGCAGCGGTGGCCGCGCTGTCATCCCGCCTTCGCGAGGCGGCTATCCGCCGGCCCCGAGCGCAGGTTCCGGAAGAACTTCTCCACCTCCCGTGACAGCGTCTCCGCGGTGGCGGTCAGGCTGCTCGCTTGCGTCAGCACGGAGGCCGCCGCCGTGTCGGTCTCGCCGATGGCGTCGCGCAGCGAGGCGATGTTGGCGACCAGCGTCTCGTTGCCCTGCGCGGCCGATTGTGCGTTGGAGGAAATCTCACGCGTGGCGGAGTCCTGCTGGCCGATGGCGCCGGCGATCGCCGAGGTGACCTCGTTGATCTCGCGCACTGCGCCGCCGATCTCGCGCACGGCCTCCACCGCGTTGCGGGTCGAGGCCTGGATCATCGAGACGTTCTCGCCGATCTCGGCGGTCGCCTTGGCGGTCTGCCCCGCGAGCGCCTTGACCTCATGGGCGACGACGGCAAAGCCGCGGCCTGCGTCACCGGCGCGCGCCGCTTCGATCGTGGCGTTGAGTGCAAGCAAGTTGGTCTGCTCGGCGATCGCCTGGATCAGGTTCAGCACGCCATCGATGCGCTGCGTTGCCGCCGCGAGGCTCTCGATCTCGGCGATCGATTTCTCGGTGCGCTGGCCGGTCTGCTCGACCGCGCCGGCCGATTGCCGCACCTGGCGGCCGATCTCCTCGACGGACGCCGACAGCTCCTCGGCCGCGCCCGCCACAGCGGTGACGTTGTTCGAGGCGAGCTCGGTGGCATTCGCCGCCGTGCCGGCGCGGCTGCTCGCATCCGCGGTGACGCGCGTGATGGTCTGCGCGGTCTCGCGCATGACGGAGGCGTTGTCGGTGAGGCCGCGCATGACCGCGCCGATCGCGTCGCGAAACTCCTCGACCGATTTCTCGATATGGCGGGCGCGTTCCTCGCGCGAGGCGGATTCCTGCGAGACCTGAGAGGCGAGGTTGCGGTTGCGGCCCATGGCCTCCTGGAATATCCGGATCGCGCGGGCCAGCGCGCCGATCTCGTCGGCGCGCTCCGTGTGCGGCACCGTGACGTTCTCGGCGCCGTCGGCGACCTGCTTGATGGTCGCAGTGATCGCCGAAAGCGGACGGGCGATGGAGCGGGCGATGATGATGATGCCGATGACCACCAGCGCCAGCGCGAGGCCGCCGAGGCAGGTCAGGACGAACGACAGCGTGCGGTTGGTCTCGGTCTCCTGCGAGATTTGCCTCGCGCGCTCGGCATAGACCTTCGACAGCGCTTCGAGATCCTTGTTCAGCGCCGAGCGCACGGAGCGGTTGGCGTCGTTGTCGCCCCATTCGCGGCCCGCGGCCGGGCTGATCTCGTTGGCGCGGCGGACCAGCTCCTTGCGGAAGTCGACGAACTGCTCGATGCGCTTCTTGAAGGTAGCGAACTGCTCGGCGTCGTCGGCCTTGACGATGGTCTCCCAGCGCTTGACCACGTCCAGGATCTGCGCATTGAACTTGAGCAGGCCATCGCCGTATTTCTTCACCACCGCCGGGTCGGTCGACATGTAGACGCCGCGGGATTCCATCACCACGGCATAGACCAGCGAGTTGACGCGCTCGACGTTGAACGCCGCCGCGTTCGCCGTCTCGATCGCGGCGATCAGTTCGGCGCTGCGGCGGCTGTTGTAGTCGGACAGCATCGCGATCGCGGCGGTAAGCAGCGCAAACAGCGCGAAGATCGCATAGAGCCTGTTCGCAAGCGTGAAACGGCCTGCCAGGCCGGCGGCATTCCCAGATCGGTCAGTTGTCATAGTGTCAGGGGCCCGAAATGGCCGTCGATGGCCGGTGAGCGCGGTCGTGCAAAAATTGATGCAAAATTATGCAGAATGAAGATGGATGCATTGTTAACGCGGTCACTTGCGGAAACTTGAGCCGTTTCAGTGCTTTGATAGAATCTATCGGTTTGCTGAGAACCGCGTTCAAACGATCGATTTGAGCTCGGTCATTGGCCGACGAATCCGGAGGGGCCTTTGGTCTACCGCCACACCATCGACGCTACGACCTACACCTTCCCCGGCCTGCGGGACCTCCTGGCCAAGGCTACGCCGCCGCGCTCCGGCGACCGGCTGGCGGGGATCGCCGCCGATAGCGCCGAGCAGACGATAGCGGCGCGGATGGCGCTCGCCGACGTCCCGCTCGCGCAATTCCTCCAGGAGGCCGTCATTCCCTACGAAGCCGATGAGGTCACCCGCCTCGTCATCGACGGTCATGACGCCAAGGCATTCGCGCCGGTGGCCTCGCTGACGGTCGGCGCCTTCCGCGACTGGCTGCTGTCGGATGCCACGACGCCCGAGGTCTTGCGCAAGCTGGCGCCCGGCATCACCCCGGAAATGGCGGCCGCCGTATCAAAACTGATGCGCAACCAGGACCTGATCCTGGCGGCGCGGAAGTGCGAGGTGACCACCGCCTTCCGCAACACCATCGGCTTGAAGGGACGGATGAGCACGCGGCTCCAGCCCAACCATCCCTTCGACGATGCCAGGGGCATCACCGCTTCGATCCTCGACGGCATCCTGCTCGGCGCCGGCGATGCCTGCATCGGCATCAATCCGGCAAGTGACGATCCGGCGGTCATCGCGCAATTGTTGCGGCTGCTCGACGAGATCATTGTTCGGCTCAAGATCCCGACCCAGGGCTGCGTGCTGACCCATGTCAGCACGACGCTGTCGCTGATCGGGCAGGGCGTGCCGGTCGACCTCGTCTTCCAGTCGGTCGCAGGCACCGAGGCCGCCAACCGCAGCTTCGGCATCGATCTCGCCTTGCTGAAGGAAGCGCAACAGGCCGGACTGTCGCTGCGGCGCGGCACCGTCGGGCAGAACGTGATGTATTTCGAGACAGGACAGGGCTCGGCGTTGTCGGCCAACGCCCATCACGGCGTCGACCAGCAGACCTGCGAGGCGCGCGCCTATGCCGTCGCCCGCGCCTTTGCGCCCCTCCTGGTCAACAGCGTAGTCGGCTTCATCGGCCCGGAATACCTCTATGACGGCAAGGAGATCATCCGGGCGGGGCTCGAGGACCATTTCTGCGGCAAGCTGCTCGGCCTGCCGCTCGGCATTGACATTTGTTACACCAACCATGCCGAGGCGGACCAGGACGACATGGATAATCTCCTGACGCTGCTCGCCGCCGCCGGCGTCACCTTCATCATGGGGGTGCCCGGCGCCGACGACGTCATGCTGAACTACCAGTCGACTTCCTTCCATGACGCGCTCTATGTCCGTGATGTCTTCGGCCTGCGCCGCGCGCCGGAATTCGACGACTGGCTGGTGCAGTCGGGCATTGCGGGGGCCGATTTCCGCCTCGCCGGCGATGCCGTCCTGCTGCCCGATTTTGCGTCGCGGCTGATCGCCTGAGCACACCCGCGCAGAAAATGCGCCCGGCGGCAATGAACCGGAGAAACCATTGGCACGTCTTACGAATTAGACTGGTGCCACAATATTGAGGAATTTCGGTCGCAGCGTTACGTTATGTGTCTGACCGTCCATTCTGCACAGGTTGTAGAACGTCGTTGTTGGGGGAAGTTCGATGCGCGCTAACAGCAACGGAACGATCCGGCACATCCTCTGCGTCTTCCCGCGCTACACCTCATCGTTCGGGACGTTCGAGTATTCCTATCCGCTGACTGACGGGGTGAAGGCATTCATGCCGCCCCAGGGGCTGTTGCTGATCTCGGCCTATCTGCCCAAGGAATGGCAGGTCAAATTCGTCGACGAGAACCTCCGCCGCACGACCAAGGAGGAATTCGAGTGGGCCGAAGTCGTCTTCGTCAGCGGCATGCACATCCAGCGCCAGCAGATGAACGACATCTGTCGCCGCGCCCATGAATTCGATCTACCGGTCGCGCTCGGCGGCCCCTCGGTCAGCGCGTGTCCCGACTATTATCCGTCCTTCGACTACCTCCATGTCGGCGAGCTTGGTGATGCGACCGATGAGCTGATCGAAATCCTGTCGCGCGACACTTCGCGTCCCGACGAGCAGGTGGTGCTGACCACCAAGGACCGCGTGCCGATGACCGAATTTCCGATCCCGGCCTACGAGCTCGCCGACGTAAGGAAATACTTTCTCGGCAGCATCCAGTATTCCAGCGGCTGTCCCTATCAGTGCGAGTTCTGCGACATTCCCGGTCTCTATGGCCGCAACCCGCGCATCAAGACGCCGCAGCAGATCATCGCCGAGCTCGACCGCTTGCGCGAATGCGGCATGACCGACACGGTCTATTTCGTCGACGACAATTTCATCGGCAACCGCAAGGCGACGATGGACCTGCTGCCGCATCTGATCGAATGGCAGAAGAAGACTGGCTATGTGATGCGGCTCGCCTGCGAGGCCACGCTGAACATCGCCAAGCGGCCCGAGATCCTGGAGAAGATGCGGGAGGCCTATTTCATCACCATCTTCTGCGGCATCGAGACACCCGATCCGGACGCGCTGCACGCGATGCACAAGGACCACAACATGATGGTCCCGATCCTGGAGGGCGTGCGCACCATCAACTCCTACGGAATGGAAGTCGTCTCCGGCATCATCATGGGGCTGGACACCGACAAGCCGAATACATCCGATGCGCTGCTGGCTTTCGTCGAGGACTCCCAGATTCCGCTACTCACCATCAACCTGCTTCAGGCGCTGCCGAAGACGCCGCTGTGGGACCGGTTGGAGCGGGAAGGGCGCCTGATCCATGACGAGGGGCGCGATTCCAACGTCGACTTCCTGCTGCCTTATGACGAGGTCATCGCCTCCTGGAAGCACTGCATGGAGGTCGCCTACGAGCCCGCGAAGGTCTATGCGCGCTTCCAGTATCAGTGCGACCACACCTATTCAAACCGGCTCAAGGTGCCGGTGCCCGACGAGATGAAGACCTGGCCCAATATCCGGCGTGCACTCGTCATGCTGAGAAACATCTTCTGGAAGGTCGGGGTGCTCGGCAACTACAGGCGCGTGTTCTGGAAGTTCGCGCTGGGGCGTATCCGGCGTGGCGATCTCGAAGGCCTGATCGGCAGCACATTGGTCGCGCATCATCTCATTACGTTTGCGCGTGCGGCGTCCAGCGGCAAGCAGAACGCTTCGAACTACTCGATCCGGCTGCGCGAGGCGGCCGTTCCCGCCGAGTGAGCGACATGCCCGATCCGGCCGTCCCGGCCCGCGCGACACGCGATCTGCGGTACTTCACGCCTGCGCGCGTCGCGCTCGGGCGCAGCGGCGCGAGCCTGCCGACAAAGCCGCTGCTCGATTTCACGCTGGACCACGCCCGCGCCCGCGATGCCGTGCACGCCGTTTTCGATGCGGCGCGGCTGGCCGCCGAGCTCGGCGAAGTCGGCCTCTCACCGGTCGCCGCCAGCAGCCGGGCGGTCGATCGCAGGGACTACCTGCGGCGGCCGGATTTGGGGCGGCAGCTCGATGCCTCTTCCGCCGAGGCATTGGCGCGAAACGCCACCGAGCCGGGCCGGCTTGCGATCGTCATCGGCGACGGCCTGTCGCCGGCTGCCGTGCATGCGCATGCCGCGGCCTTGATGAAGAGCCTGCTGCTGCGGCTCGCGGCCGGGGACCCCGTCGCGATCGGCCATGTCGTTGTCGCCTCCGGCGCACGCGTGGCGCTCGGCGACGAGATCGGGGCCATCCTGGGAGCGCGTATGGTCGTGATGCTGATCGGCGAGCGGCCGGGCCTGTCCGTACCCGACAGTCTCGGTGCCTATCTGACCTTCGCGCCAAAGCCGGGGCGCACCGATGCCGAGCGCAACTGCGTCTCGAACATCCACCACGGCGGGCTCAGCCATTACGAGGCGGCGGTCAAGATCGACTGGCTCGTGCGGGAGGGCCTGGCTCGGCGGGTGACCGGGGTCGCGCTGAAGGACGAGAGTGGCGATCGCGCCCCGCGCCGAATTGGCACAGTCCTGATCGAAGGAACGGAATCGGGGGCCAAAATGTCCTCATCTTGATCGGTGTGGCCTGCTTGCGAGACCATGGCGGGACCTGCTAAACCCCTGCGGCGATTTTCCGCGCATTTTCAAGGGGCAAGCCTCCCATCCGTATGGCGTTTCAGGCTGTTCGCGGGACGCAATAAGCTCATAATCCGAGCCGATTCAGGAACTGGACAAGGCATGCTCGAAAAGCACAGCGAGAGTGAGGTTCATGTCGACAAGGTCGAGCAGGGACCCGCGTCCTCCATCGCCTTCGGGCTGGAACGTCTCGGGCTGATCGCCGTCCGGGCGCCGGTCGTCTCCTGCCTCGTCCTGATCGCGCTGATCGTCGGCGCCGTGTTCGGCATCCAGCGGATCAAGATCGACGATTCGCTGTCGCAGCTCTTCCGCTCCAACAGCCGCGAATTCCGTCAATACGAAGAGGTGACGAAGAAGTTCCCGGCCGAGGAGTTCGACGTTCTCGTCGTCGTCGAAGGGAAGAATCTCTTGGAGCGGAGCAATCTGGAGAAGCTCCGCGACTTCGTCACCGACCTGCAGCTCGTCGAAGGCACGCGCGGGCTGGTCTCGCTGTTTTCCGCGCGCCAGGCGCCAGCGCCGGGCAAACTGCCGGCCGCGCTATTCCCCGGCGAGCTGCCCGAGGGCGAGGCCTATAACAAGTTCATCGAGACCGTCAAAGCCAACGAGATCATTCGTGGCAAGCTGTTGTCTGAGGACGGCACGCTCGCGCTGATCGTGCTTTCGCTCGATCCGGATGTGGTCGCCTCCAGCAAGCTGAGCAAGACCGTCGGCGACATCCGCGCGCTGATGAAGGAGGATCTCGGCGAGACTGGCCTCAACGTCCAACTCTCCGGGGTGCCGGTGATGCAGCTCGAGATCCGCAATGCGGTCGAGCGCGACGGGCTGACCTATAACGTTCTCGGCATTCTCGCCGGTTGCATCATTGCCATCATCTTCTTCCGCAAGATCTCGTTCATGGTGGCCGCGGCGTTCCCGCCGATGATCGCGATCCTGCTGGCGCTCGGCGCGCTCGGCTGGGCCAACTTCAATCTCAACATGTTCCTGAACGTGATGACGCCGCTCATCATGGTCATCAGCTTCTCCGACTCGATGCAGCTTACCTTCGCCGCGCGTGACCGGCTGATCGCGGGGCAGGACAAGTTCACCGCATTCAAGAACGCGGTGCTGGTGGTGGGACCGGCCTGCGTGCTGACGCACGGCACCGCCGGCATTTCCTTCATCGCGCTCCAGTTCTCCGACTCCGACCTGATCCGCAAATTCGGGGAAGCCGGGCTCGCGGCGACCATCATCGCGCTGGTTGCGGTGCTGTCGCTCGTGCCGGTCTTCGGCGTCCTGTTCGTCCGCAACGAGAGGGTCTTCGCCGTCAAATTCCAGAGCGCCGACGCCGGCGTCCAGGCGCTGCGTAATTTCTGCTACTGGATCGCCGTGCGCATGGTGGGCCGGCCCGGCCTGTTCAGCCTGATCGCGGTGCTGTTCGTCGGCAGCCTCGGCATCATCTACGCCAATCTCGAGCCGCGCTACCGGCTCGCCGACCAGGTGCCGGACAAGCGTCAGGCGGTTGCCGCCAGCGACCGGCTCGACGCCAAGCTGACCGGCGCCAACCCCGTCAACGTGCTGATCCAGTTCCCCAAGGGCGAATCACTGTATTCGCCGGAGACGCTGCAGACGATCGCCGAGGTGCACGCGACCGTGGAGAAGGCCGCGGGCGTCGGTAACGTCTGGTCGCTCGAAACCCTGCGCCGCTGGCTTGCGGAGAAGGCCGGCAGCGCTGATGTTGCGACGCTCAAGGAATATGTGAGCCTCATCCCCGAGCATCTGGTACGACGCTTCATCGATGCTGAGCAGGATGCGGTCGTGGTCGCTGGCCGCGTGCCCGACAAGGATTCCAGCCAGCTTTTGCCGATCGTCGACAAGCTCGATTCCGAGCTCGACGCCGTCCGCAAGAAGCATCCCGGCTATGAGGTCGCGGTCACCGGCCTTGCCGCCATCGCCGCGCGCAACTCGGCCAACATGATCGAGAAGCTGAACCGCGGCCTCACCGTCGAATTCGCCCTCGTCGCGTTATTCATCGGCCTTGCCTTCCGCTCCTGGGTGGTGATGCTCGCCTGCATCCTGCCGGGCATCTTCCCTGTGGTGATGTCGGGTACGGTGCTGTGGGCGATGGGCGAGGGCCTGCAATTCGCCAGCGTCGTGGCACTGACCGTCTCGTTCGGCCTCGGCCTCAGTGCGACCATCCACTTCCTCAACCGCCTGAGGCTCGAGAGCAAGCCCGGGGTTTCATCCTCGCTCGCGGTCGAGCGCGCCACGGTCCTGGTCGGTCCTGCGCTGATCCTGACCACAGTGGTGCTGGCCTGCGGCCTCGTCGTCACCGTGTTCTCCGACTTGCCGTCCTTGCGACTGTTCGGCTGGCTCAGTGCTTTCTCGATGGTCATGGCCCTCGTCGCCGACCTCTTCATCCTGCGGCCGACGGCGATGTGGCTGATCAACCTGCACGAGAAGCTTCAAGGCGCGGACAAGCGCGCGATCTGAGCAGGGCAACGGAGGTTGCGTCACGCTCACGCACTATCCCGTACGGATTGAAGCTGGTCGATGTCAGCAAAAAGCCCCCGGCTTGCGAGGGCCGGGGGCCAAATCCTTTCCGATCGGGAGGGCCTCTAGCTCTTCACCATCGTGATGTTGACGCCGCGGATCTCGCCTTTGGAGCTGATCTGCACCGTCTGCTTGGTGCCGTTGGTGCGCAGCGACAGATTGGCGGCAAAGCCGTTGGCCTCGACGAACACGTCGATCTGGCCGCCGCCGGCGGTGCCCTGAAGGTTGCCGAAGATGTTGCGGCTGGCCTCGCTCCAGTTGCCGGAGATGCGCTCGCCCTGGCTCGTCACGTCGCTGGTGAGGTCGAACTTGTAGCTGTCGCTGGCGCAGTGCAGGCTCTGCTTCAGGTTGAGGCCGCTGCCGGCAACCTTGTAGTCCGCCTTGCAGCGGATGCGCTCGGTGGAGCCGTCGGACAGGGACACCGTGCCGGTCCCCGACCACGCGCCGTCGAAGCCGGCGAACGGTCCGGACGACTGAGCATGGCTTGCCGAGACCGAGAAGAGCAGCGCAGCGCCAATGCCGGCCGCCTTGATTGCCTGTCCAGATCGCCCAGAAAATTTCATGCTGAATATCCCGTTTTGGAAGTGACCGTCCGCTTAACAAAGGACGTCTCGCCACATCGAAGGTTTAGTGTTCCAAGCCTGTGTCAGGTTCAATGCCTGACCGCCTGAGATATGGGCTGGCGAACTGCTTCCATCGGCTCTCCGTTCCGCGATTCGCTGTGTTTCAGCGTGTTTCTGCCGTGGAACCCGGGAGCGACAGATGCACGTCTGCAACAGGTCGGTGCCAAAACGCGCCGTATGCGAATTATGACGTAGTATCAATCCCTTACATCTGCCAATGAAGAGGCGGGGAAGGCGTGATTTGGCAGGCGTGGCGCCAATTTGGCCGCATTTGCCAGCGCTTGTGCTCTCTCGGATGCCGCGCGTCTGCGGCAACTCGCTATCAGAACAATCCGTTCCGGTCGTCCGCCCTGTGCTGTCCGGGATCGGTGCGATTCTGCCGTCAGAATGAAGGAATACAATGCGTAAATTTCTCGTCGCTCTCACCCTGCTGTCGGCATCCTTTTCGACCGCGGCGTTCGCCCAGCAAGGGCGCGGCACTGCCGAGGAGCAGAAGGCTTGCACGCGCGACGTGCAGAAGTTCTGCCGTCCCGTCATCGATCAGGGCGATTTCACCATCCTGGCCTGCCTCAAGGAGAACCGGGCGAAGATCTCGCAGGCCTGCGACCAGGTTTTGAAGAACCACAACCAGTAAGCTCGTCCACTGGCCCACAAAAGGCGGTTTTTGGACCGTCTTTTCGGGCCGTATCCGCAGGGCAGCCATCGAGAGACAGGATTGGTTTTGCGGCCGTATTCCCCTATATGGGGGCCGCGGCGGCATTGCCGCCGTGAGCCCGTGCGGGCGAAAAAGCCTTCCTGTCCAAACGATTGTTAACCAGCCCTCGATGACCTCTGCGAGCGAATTGCGATCCGGCAAGGGTGACCGCGACGAGAACTTTCCCGTCGCGTCCTGGATCATTCATCCGCGTCATCGCGCGCTGATCCTGGCGTTCTACAACTTCGTCCGCACCGCCGACGACATCGCCGATCACGCGACGCTGCCTCCCGACGAGAAGCTGGCCTATCTCGACCTGCTTGAGGGCGAATTGCTCGGCAAGGGCGATACTCAAGCCGAAGCCGTCAATCTGCGGCGTGCGCTCGCAGAGCGGGGCATGGCTCCGCGCCATGCGCTCGACGTGCTGGTTGCGTTCCGCATGGATGTGACCAAGCTGCGCTACGAGAGCTGGGACGAAGTCAGCCACTATTGCCGCTATTCGGCGATGCCGGTCGGCCGCTTCATGCTCGACGTCCATGGTGAGAGCACCTCGACCTGGGCCGCGTCGGATGCGCTTTGCGCGGGTCTTCAGATCAACAACCACCTGCAGGATTGCGGCAAGGATTTTCGCGAGCTCAATCGCGTCTACCTGCCGCGCGATGCGCTGGCCGCAAGCGGCGCGTCCGTCGAGCAGCTTGGACTCGCTCAGTCGCCGCCGGCGCTGCTGCAATGTCTCCAAGCGCTCGCCGCGCGCAATGAACGGCTTCTCAACGAGAGCAAGTCGCTGAGCGCGGAAGTCAGGGATTTCCGTCTCGGCGTCGACATCGCCGTGATCCAGGCCTACGCCGACCGCATCGTGCGCCTGCTCAAGGTGCGCGATCCCCTGCGCGAGCGCGTGCACCTGAGCAAGTTCGAGCTTCTCACCTTCAGCCTTGCCGGCATCATCGGTGAAGTCGGCCGCCGCGCAATCGGACGCAAGGCCATTTCCAGACCGGGGACCGCGCATGACGCTTGAGGCGACCTCGCCCGGCGCCAGTTATGGCTCGACCGCATCCGGCAGCTCCTTCTATGCCGCGATGCGTATCCTGCCGCATGACCAGCGCGAGGCCATGTTCCAGATCTACAGCTTCTGCCGCCAGGTCGATGATATCGCCGATTCCGACGGGCCGCGCGAAGAGCGGCTCGCCGCGCTCCAGGAGTGGCGCAACGACATCGATGCGCTCTATCAAGGGCATCCGCCGGCACGACTGAAGGACTATGTCGCGTCGGTGAAGACGTTCGGACTGAAGCGGGAGGATTTCCTCGCCATCGTCGACGGCATGGAGATGGACGTGCCGCAGGATATCCGCGCGCCCGACATCGCGACGCTCGATCTCTACTGCGATCGCGTCGCGAGCGCGGTGGGGCGGCTGTCGGTGCGGGTGTTCGGCCTGCCGGAAGAGGACGGCATCCAACTCGCCTATCATCTCGGCCGCGCGCTCCAGCTCACCAACATCCTGCGCGACATCGACGAGGACGCGGGGCTTGGCCGGCTCTATCTGCCGCGCGAGGGCCTGCTGCATGCCGGAATCACCTCCAACGATCCGAACCGCGTGATCGCCGAGCGCGCCCTGCCGAAGGTCTGCCTGCCGCTGGCGCAGCGCGCGAAAGTGCATTTCGAGAAATCGGACGAGATCATGAACCGCAACAGGCGTCGCGCGGTGCGCGCGCCGCGGATCATGTCGAAATACTATCATGCCATTCTGGACCTCCTGATCGCGCGCGGCTTCAACGCGCCGCGCCAGCCGGTGCGTGTGTCGAAGATCGCACGGATCGGCATCCTGCTCCGTTACGCTTTCATCTGATGCAAAACACAGCTCACATCATCGGCGCCGGAATTTCCGGCCTCTCCGCCGCTGCGCGGCTCGCCAATGCCGGCTTCAAGGTCGCCGTGCACGAGGCGACGCACCAGGCCGGCGGCCGTTGCCGCTCCTATTTCGACGGCGCGACCAACCTCACCATCGACAACGGCAACCATCTGATGCTGTCGGGCAACGGCCATGCACGGGCCTATGCGCGCTCGATCGGCTCGGAGGCGGGCCTCGTCGGCCCGGAGCGCGCGCAGTTTCCCTTCGTCGATCTCGCGACCGGACAGCGCTGGCAGCTCGATCTTGGTGACGGGCGGCTGCCGACCTGGGTGCTCGACGAAAGCCGGCGCGTTCCCGACACCGGGCTCACGGACTATCTGAAGCTGGCGCCGTTGATCTGGGCGTCGGAGGAGGCGCTGGTCGGTAAGTCCATCCCTTGCGAGGGCATGCTCTATCAGCGCTTGGTGCAGCCGCTGCTGCTCGCAGCGCTCAACGTCGACCCGCCGGAAGGCTCGGCCGGGCTTGCCGGTGCGATCGTGCGCGAGACGCTGCTCGCCGGCGGCCAGGCGTGCCGGCCGCTGATCGCGCGCGACGGCCTCAGCGCGGTGCTGATCGAGCCCGCCGTGAAATTCCTGACCGAGCGCGGCCATTCCGTTCAGCTCGGCCATGAGCTGCGTTCGTTCGAGAGCACGGACGGCAAGGTCATTGCGCTGAATTTCGGCGGCGAGGATGTGATCCGGATCGCCGACGGCGATGCCATCGTGATGGCGGTGCCGCCGCGCGCCGCCGCGAGCCTGCTGCCGGGCCTCAAGACCCCGACCGAATTCCGCGCCATCGTGAACGCGCATTTCCGTTTTGAGCCGCCGAAAGGCGCAGCGCCCATCCTGGGGGTGATCGGCGGGATCGTGGAGTGGCTATTCGCCTTCCCCAATCGCCTCTCGGTGACCATCAGCAATGGCGACCGCCTGGTCGACATGCCGCGCGAGGAGCTTGCGCAGGCGATCTGGAACGACGTCTGCAAGGCGGGCGGCGTGTCCGGCGAATTGCCGCCCTGGCAGATCGTGCGTGAACGCCGCGCCACATTTGCGGCAACGCCGGCGCAGAATGCCCTGCGTCCGGGGCCGGTCACCGCGCTGAAAAACCTGTTTCTCGCGGGCGATTGGACTGCTACGGGATTGCCTGCAACGATCGAGGGATCGGTCCGGTCCGGCGATCGTGCCGCCGATCTGGTTCTGGCCGCGCAGCGGCCCTGACGGGCATTCGTCCCGGTCAATTTTACCCCAACAACTATCGGAGAAATCGAGCGAGATGGATTCCGTGAACGCGACCAACCGCGAAGTCCTGGAATCGAGCATTGCGTCGGCCACGCAAGGCGTCCTCGGCTTCCAGCAGTCCGACGGCCACTGGGTGTTCGAGCTCGAGGCGGACTGCACGATTCCGGCCGAGTACATCCTGCTGCGCCATCATTTGGCTGAGCCGATCGACACCGTGCTCGAAGCCAAGATCGGCAATTATCTGCGCCGCGTGCAGGGGGCCCATGGCGGCTGGCCGCTGGTGCATGACGGCGAGTTCGACATGAGCGCCAGCGTGAAGGCCTACTTCGCGCTCAAGATGATTGGCGACTCCGTCGACGCGCCGCACATGGTGCGTGCGCGCGAGGCGATCCGCTCGCGCGGTGGTGCGATTCATAGCAACGTCTTCACCCGCTTCACACTCGCGATGTTCGGCGTCGTGACCTGGCGCGCGGTGCCGGTGCTGCCGGTCGAGATCGTGCTGCTGCCGTTCTGGTCGCCGTTCCATCTCAACAAGATTTCCTATTGGGCGCGCACCACCATGGTGCCGCTCTTGGTGCTTGCGGCGCTGAAGCCGCGCGCGCGGAATCCGAAGGGCGTCGGCATCGACGAGCTGTTTCTTCAGGATCCGCGCTCGATCGGCATGACCGCAAAGGCACCGCATCAGAGCATGGCCTGGTTCCTGCTGTTCCGTGCACTTGAACATATCTTGCGCGCGGTCGAGCCGATGTTTCCGAAGAGCCTGCGCAAGCGTGCGATCGATGCCGCGCTCGCCTTCACTGAGGAGCGGCTCAACGGCGAGGACGGCATGGGTGCGATCTATCCGCCCATGGCGAACATCGTCATGATGTACGATGCGCTCGGCAAGGACGAGAACTATCCCCCGCGCGCCGCGACGCGCCGCGGTCTCGACAAGCTGCTCGTCATCAAGGACGACGAGGCCTATTGCCAGCCCTGCGTCTCGCCGGTGTGGGACACCACGCTGACTGCCCACGCCCTGCTGGAAGCCGGCGGCCCGCAAGCGGTGCCCGCGGCGAAGCAGGGGCTCGACTGGCTGATCCCCAAGCAGGTCCTGGACGTGAAGGGCGACTGGGCCGTGAAGCGGCCCGAGACCCGGCCGGGCGGCTGGGCCTTCCAGTACAACAACGCCCACTATCCCGATCTCGACGACACCGCCGTCGTGGTGATGTCGATGGACCGCATGCGCCGCGAGCACGGGATCGCAGGCTATGATGCGGCGATCGACCGCGGCCGGGAGTGGATCGAGGGCATGCAGAGCGACGACGGCGGCTGGGCTGCCTTCGACGTGAATAACCTCGAGTACTATCTGAACAATATCCCGTTCTCCGACCACGGCGCGCTGCTCGATCCGCCGACCGAGGACGTGACCGCCCGCTGCATCTCGATGCTGGCTCAGCTCGGACAGACCGAAAAGACGAGCAAGCACGTGGCCGACGGGGTCGCCTATCTCCGGCGCACCCAGCACCCCGAGGGGTCCTGGTATGGCCGCTGGGGCATGAACTTCATCTATGGCACCTGGTCGGTGCTGTGCGCCCTGAACATGGCCGGCGTTGACCAAAAGGACCCGATGATTCGCAAAGCGGCCGACTGGCTGGCCTCGATTCAGAACGAGGACGGCGGCTGGGGTGAGGACGCGGTCAGCTACCGGCTGGATTACAAGGGCTGGGAGGCTGCGCCCTCGACCGCCTCGCAAACGGCATGGGCTTTGCTTGCCCTGATGGCGGCCGGTGAGGTCGATCACCCGGCCGTCGCCCGCGGGGTAGGGTACCTGATTGCAACACAGAACGAAAAAGGACTGTGGGACGAGCAGCGGTATACCGCCACAGGCTTCCCCCGCGTATTCTATCTACGGTACCATGGTTACCCGAAGTTCTTTCCGCTGTGGGCACTGGCGCGGTACCGGAACTTGCGGAACACCAACAGCAGGGTGGTAGGGGTCGGAATGTGACTTTGGGGACGGGGGACGAGATTACCGCGGGTAATGCTATAGACCCGCGGCCGATATTGATCGTGACTGGACTGGTTCAGGAGGCCCGCATCGCCGCCGGGCCGGGAATGGCTGTCATCTGCTCTTCCAGCAGCCCGACTCAGTTGCGGGCGCTTCTGACGGTGGTGGATCCCGAATCGATTCGCGGCGTGATTTCCTTCGGCGTGGCCGGCGGGCTCGACCCGACGCTGCGCTCTGGAGACGTGGTGGTGGCGACCGAAGTGCTCTCCGGCGATACCCGCTGGGCCGCCGGGCTGTCGCTCAGCGACGACCTCATCGACCGCCTGACATCGGGCCGCCGCCGCGTGGTGCGCGGCAGTCTCGCCGGCGCCGAGCAAGTGGTCACGGGGCGGTCCTGTAAGGAGGCGTTGCACCTGGAGACGGGAGCGGCGGCCGTGGACATGGAAAGCCACATCGCGGCGGCCTACGCCGCCCAGGTCGGGCTTCCGTTTGCCGCGGTCCGGGTCATCAGCGACCCCGCCCACCGCGCGCTGCCGGCGATCGCCCGCGCCGCAATCAAACCGAACGGCCAGATCGACGTGGCGGCCGTGCTGCGCGGGATCGTACGCAATCCGGGAACGCTGCATGCGTTGGTCTCGACTGGCATCGATTTCAACCGCGCGCTGCGCTCCTTGCGCGGTTGCCGCGACTTCCTGATCGGCAGCGAGGGGCTTGAGGGCGAGGGCCTGGTTCCTGAGACCGTCTGAGCGGCGACCAACGGACCAACGAAAAGGCCCGATCGCGATGCGATCGGGCCTTTTTCTTTTGATGCGCGTAGCCCGGATGGAGCGAAGCGCAATCCGGGGCCGACTGCAGTAACCTTGCTCCCGGATTTCGCTTGGCTGCATCCGGGCTTCAGGTCGACGGTCGCGCCTACGCGGCGGTCGATGCCTTCTGAGCGGCCTTCTGCTGGGCGGCGAGCGCCTCGTCGCGGCGGATTTCCGAGAGCTTCTTCTGGACCTGCTCGGAGAAGATGTACTGCGCCGGGCGCTGCTTGGACATGTCGATCTCCGGCGCCATCGGCCCCGAGGTCTTGATGCCGCGCAGCGACACCCACATCGCCTTCAGCGGGTTGTTGAGAGCCGCAGTGGCCGCGGTCGGCTCGTAGCCGCAATGCGCCATGCAGTCGGCGCACTTTTCGTAGCGGCCGGTGCCGTAGGAATCCCAGTCGGTGGTCTCCATCAGCTCCTTGAAGGTCTTGGCGTAGCCTTCACCCAGCAGGTAGCAGGGCTTCTGCCAGCCAAAGATGTTGCGCGCGGGCATGCCCCACGGGGTGCACTCATATTCCTGGTTGCCTGCGAGGAAATCCAGGAAGAGGCCGGAATGCATGAAGTTCCACTTCTTGCCCTTGCCTAGCGCGAAGACGTCGCGGAACAGCTTCTTGGTCTTGGTGCGGTTGAGGAAGTGCTCCTGGTCGGGCGCACGCTCATAGGCATAGCCCGGCGACATCGACACGCCGACGCCGAGCTCGGCGCAGAAGTCGAGGTACTTCGCGATCTCTTCGGCCGGATGGCCGTCGAAGATCGTGGCGTTGACGTTGACGGTGAAGCCGCGCGCCTTCGCCGCCTTGATCGCGGACACGGCGCGATCGAACACGCCCTTCTGCGAAACGGCCTTGTCGTGGTGGTCACGCAGGCCGTCGAGATGCACCGAGAAGAACAGGTAAGGGGAGGGTTCGAACAGATCGAGCTTCTTCTCGAGCAGCAGCGCGTTGGTGCAGAGCGAGACGAACTTCTTGCGCGCGACGAGGCCACGCACGATCTCGCCGATCTCCTTGTGGATCAGCGGCTCGCCGCCGGGAATGGCGACCATCGGCGCGCCGCACTCGTCAGCCGCGTCCCAGCACTCCTGTGCGGACATGCGGCGGTTGAGGATCGCATCCGGGTAATCGATCTTGCCGCAGCCGGCGCAGGCGAGGTTGCAGCGAAACAGCGGCTCCAGCATCAACACGAGCGGATAGCGCTTGCGGCCAAGCAGTTTCTGCTTGAGCAAATAGCCGCCGATACGCATTTCCTTGAAGAAGGGTATTGCCATCACACGTTTCTTTCTGGGCTTGGAATTCGGGTAGGTCAGCTTGCAGCCAGTTCGGCCGGAAGCCGGAATTCGATGTCTTCCTCGCGGCCGGGCAGCACGGAGACCGTCACCGGTCCGATCCGCCGCAGCGCTTCGATCACGTCATCCACGAGCACCTCAGGCGCCGAAGCGCCAGCCGTGATGCCGACGGTCCTTGCACCTTTCAACCATTGCGGATTGAGCTCGCGGCCATCGGCGATCAGATAACTCGCGACGCCGGCCTCAGTGCCGATTTCGCGGAGCCGGTTCGAGTTCGAGCTGTTGGCGGCGCCCACCACCAAAATCACGTCGACCAGCTTGCTCAAGTTCCTTACCGCAGATTGGCGGTTCTGTGTCGCATAGCAGATATCCCGGATATCCGGGCCTTGAATATCTGTAAATCGGGCCTGGAGGGCCGCAATGATGTCCTTGGTATCATCGACCGAGAGCGTGGTTTGGGTGATGTAGGCCACTGGCGCATCTGCCGGCAGCGTCAAGGCGTTAACCTCTTCAACGCTTTGCACGAGCAGCACAGGGCCCGGAACCTGGCCCATCGTACCCTCAACTTCGGGATGACCCGCATGTCCGATCAGGATCAGGGTGCGGCCCTTGGTGATGTAGCGCTTCCCCTGATTGTGAACTTTCGTGACCAGGGGACAGGTGGCGTTCAGCACCGGAAGGTCGCGCGCGGCGGCCTCTTCCTCGACGCTGCGGGCGACGCCATGGGCGCTGAACACGGTCACCGCCTTGGCTGGAACTTCGGACAGTTCCTCGACGAAGATCGCGCCCTTGCTCTTCAGGCTTTCGACGACGTGTTTGTTGTGCACGATCTCATGGCGCACGTAGACGGGCGGGCCGTACTTCTCCAGGGCCCGTTCCACGATCTCGATCGCACGCACCACGCCCGCGCAAAAGCCGCGTGGCTGCGCTAGAAAAACTTCCATTGGACGTCCATCACGCAAATCGCACCAATCCGCTCAATTGTGGCCGGCAGCGCCCCGTTCCCGACCAATGATGAGTTGCAATATCCGCACCATTGGTTTCGCGCATGCGCGGTAACGACACACCCGTCCGGGTTCCAGGTGCATGGAGGCGCAGCACTTTGTGTCAAAAAATCGGCCCCGAGGAAAGGCGGAATGCGCCTCGAGTTCCATCTCCGATAGCCTTGACGGTATTATGGTAGGAACGATCAAAGACGAAGGGAGCGGCATTTGTCCTCACTCCATCGTCACTTTCCCGCCTCAACTCGCCGGCTATACCGACCGTCCCGCATGATTTTGCCATTGGTCTCCCGTCGTTTGCTTCGAACCTTCCTCCGACGAGAACCACTCAAAACAGCAATAGGTTTCGCCAGGGAACTCCGATAAACAGCGGGCGTTTCCGGTTAACACCAGAAAGAATAGATGTGCTGCAGAGCGTAGTCGTCGCCGTCGTCAGGGCCTGTACCCGGTTTGCTTCCCTCGTTGTCGTCCTCGGGCTCCTTTTGGCGGTCGCGGGGGGCTATTACGCTGCGCGTCATTTCGCCATCAACACCGACATCAATTCCCTTATCTCGCAAAATCTCGATTGGCGGCAGCGCGACCAGCAGTTCGACCGCGCCTTCGACCGCGACGCGACGATTTTGGCGGTCGTGGAGGCGAAGACGCCGGAGATGGCGACTGCCGCGGCGGACGCGCTCTATACCAAGCTCAAGGACGACAAGACCAACTTCCAGTCGATGCAGCAGCTCGGCTCCGGCGAGTTCTTCGAGAGAAACGGCTTTCTGTTCCTTCCGACCGAAGAGGTCGCCAAGGCCACCGGCCAGTTCGAATCCGCGGCCCCGCTGATCGAGATCATGGCGGGCGATCCCTCGATTCGCGGCCTGACCGGCGCGCTCGAGACCGGGCTTGCCGGCGTCAAGCGGGGGCAGGTGAAGCTCGACAGCACTGAGCGGCCGTTCAATATGATCGCGCAGACCGTCGAGACCGTGCTCAACAAGGGCAATGCGACCTTCTCCTGGCGTGAGCTCGTCAGCGACGAGCCGCTGTCGGATTCGGATAAGCGCGCCTTCATCGAGTTCAAGCCGATCCTCGACTACAACGCGCTGGAGCCGGGCAAGGGCGCGACCGACGCGATCCGGAAAGCGGCGGCGGACCTCGATTTTCCGGCCAAGTACCAGGCGCAGGTTCGGCTGACAGGTCCGGTCCCGATCGCCAACGAGGAATACGCCACCGTCCAGGAAGGCGCCGTCGTGAACGGTATCGGCACCGTTGTGGTCGTGCTGTTCATTCTCTGGCTTGCGCTGCATTCGGCGAAGATCATCTTCGCGGTGTTCGTCAACCTGTTCATTGGCCTCGCGGTGACCACCGCCGCCGGCCTGATGATGGTCGGTTCGCTCAATCTGCTGTCGATCGCGTTCGCCGTGCTGTTCGTGGGTCTCGGCGTCGATTTCGGTATCCAGTACAGCGTCCGTTACCGCTCGGAGCGCTTCAAGCACGGCGATCTCTCGGGCGCGCTGGTGCTGGCCGCAAAGCGCTCCGCGGTGCCGCTGTCGCTCGCGGCGATGGCGACCGCCGCCGGCTTCCTCTGCTTCATGCCGACCGACTATAAGGGCATCTCCGAGCTCGGCCAGATCGCCGGCGTCGGCATGCTGGTGGCGTTCCTTTCCAGCATCACGGTGCTGCCCGCGCTTCTGAAGCTTCTGAACCCGCCCGGCGAGAAGGAGCCGGTCGGCTATGCCTTCCTGGCGCCGCTCGATCACTTCCTGGAGAAGCACCGCGTGGTGATCGTGGGCGGCACGCTGCTGCTCGCGCTCGGCGGTCTGCCGCTGCTCTACTTCATGAAGTTCGACTTCAACCCGATGAACCTGCGCAACCCGAACGCCGAATCGATCGCGACCTTCCTCGACCTGCGCAAGGATCCGAACACCGGCGCCAACGCCATCAACGTGATGACCACGTCCGAGGAGCAGGCGAGGCAGGTCGAGGCCAGGCTGGAGAAGGTGCCCGAAGTGCTGCGGGTGATGTCGCTCGACAGCTTCGTGCCGCAGGACCAGCAACCGAAGCTGAAGCTGATCGCGCAGGGCGCCAAGGTGCTGAACCCCGCGCTCAATCCGGACCAGATCGATGCGGCGCCGTCGGACCAGGAGAACGTCGAGTCGCTGAAATCCTCGGTCGACAATTTGCGCAGGACGGCAGGCGATGCGAAGGGCCCGGGTGCGGTCGCCTCACGCCGGCTCGCGGACGCGCTCGAGAAGCTCGCCAATGCGGATGAAGCCACGCGCAACAAGGCGCAGGACGTCTTCGTCACGCCGATGAAGATCGTGTTCAATCAGCTCAGGAACGCGCTGCAGGCCGAACCCGTCACCCTGAAGTCGCTGCCTGCCGATCTCGTCAACGCCTGGAAGAGCAAGGACGGGATCATCCGTGTCGAGGCGCTGCCCAAGGGCGACCCCAACGACAACGACACCCTGCGCAAATTCGCGGCCGCCGTGCTCGCGGCCGAGCCGACCGCGATCGGCGGACCGGTCTCCATCCTCAAATCCGGCGATACCGTGGTGAAGGCGTTCATCCACGCCGGCATTTACGCGCTGCTAGTGATCGGCCTGTTGCTGTGGATCACGCTGCGCCGGTTCGTCGACGTGTTGATGACGCTGGTGCCGCTGCTGGTCGCCGGTGCCGTGACGCTCGAGATCTGCGTGCTGATCGGCCTGCCGCTCAACTTCGCCAATATCGTCGCGTTCCCGCTGCTGCTCGGCGTCGGCGTCGCCTTCAAGATCTACTATGTCGTCGCCTGGCGCTCCGGCAGAACGAATCTGCTGCAGACCAGTCTGACACGCGCGATCTTCTTCAGCGCGCTGACGACAGCGACCGCGTTCGGCAGCCTGTGGCTGTCGAGCCATCCCGGCACATCCAGCATGGGAAAGCTGCTGGCGCTGTCGCTGGTGACGACGCTTGCCGCCGTGCTGCTGTTCCAGCCAGCCCTAATGGGTAAACCCCGCAATCTCAGGGAGTAGGCAGATGTCGCCGACAGGGTCGGCGGCACTCTTCTGACCGGGCTTGGACGCGCCAGCGCTCTTTGCAGTTCCGGGCGCAGGCGCGGTCGCACCTGTCGTGGCTCCGGCTTTTGGCGCAGCGCCGGTCGACTTCGGCGCACCCTTGATCATGGCGGGGCTGGCGGGAATCGGCGGGCTGACCCGGGTCCAGGTCTCGCCGCCGCACAGGAAGCCCAGCACGCAGCCTTTGATCTCGAGCTGGTCGGTGCCGACGGGGGTGATGGTCGCGCTGTAGAGCTGGCCGTCCTTGGCGTTATAGACCTGACCTTCCCACTGCTCGGCGCCGGACTTTTTCTTCATGTCGATCAGGGTCGGCATGCCCAGCGTCGGCCTGTTCTTTTTTGAGACATCCGGGTTGTTTTCGTCGCGGCCGCCGGGCTGCTTTTCCCAGGAAACTGCGCCCCACATGCTGCCATTGCATTGCGCGACGCGGATGTTGGCGACGCCGTCGGCGACCCGCCAGTCGCCAGTGGGATCGGCCGCGCGCGCCGTGGTCAAACAGGTGAAACCGCCAGCCAGTAATATTCCGGTGTAAATGGCCAAACGCATGATATTCCCTCGGCAGTGCAACATGGTCTAAAGCTGTGCTTGCGAAGATGGTCCGAAAAAGGGCAAAAGGCCGCACAGACCGTAATCTGCTGCGGTCCGTTTTCTGTTGACGAAGCGACCCTCAACCGAAGTATGTAGCGGATGCACAGTCCAAATCCAGACATGTCCAAGCTGTTCGCGGACCGTCAGGCCCAGCGCAGCGCCCTGCATAATCGGTATCTGAACGAGCAGTTCGTTCGGGTTCTCAAGACCATCGGTTACGATGTCGGCTTCCAGAAAGGGCAGGGACAGTACCTCTACGATCGCGATGGCGCTCGCTATCTCGACCTTCTGTCCGGATTTGGCGTGTTCGCGATCGGGCGCAATCATCCGGTGATGCGCGAGGCGCTCAAGAGCGTGCTCGATGCCGATCTGCCCAACCTCGTCCAATTCGACGTCTCCACGCTCGCCGGCGTGCTCGCCGAACGGCTTTTGAAATACGTTCCCTATCTCGACAAGGCGTTCTTTGCCAATTCCGGCGCGGAATGCGTCGAGGCGGCGATCAAGTTCGCGCGCGGCGCTACAGGGCGGCCAGGCATCGTCTATTGCGCCCACGGCTATCACGGCCTGACCTATGGCGCGCTGTCGCTGACTGGCGATCCGAACTTCCGCAGCGGTTTCGAGCCGCTGCTGCCGGGCTGCACCCCTGTTCCGTTCAATGATCTTGCCGCACTCGAGAAGGCACTGTCGTCCCGCGAGGTCGCGGCCTTCATCGTCGAACCGATTCAGGGCAAGGGCGTGAACATGCCCGCGGACGAGTTCCTGCCGGGCGCCGCCGCGCTCTGCAAGAAGTATGGCACGTTGTTCGTCGCCGACGAGATCCAGACCGGCATGGGCCGCACCGGCCGCTTCCTCGCGGTCGAGCACTGGGACGTCGAGCCCGATATGGTGCTCCTGTCGAAATCGCTGTCGGGCGGCCACGTGCCGGTCGGCGCCGTGCTGACGCGCAAGAACATCTTCGACAAGATCTTCAACCAGATGGACCGTGCGGTCGTGCACGGCTCGACCTTCTCCAAGAATGACCTCGCCATGGCCGCCGGCATCGCCACGCTTGACGTGATGGAATCGGAGAAGCTGATCGAGGCGGCCGCCAAGCGCGGCGCCGAGCTGCGGCTGGCGCTGACGCGCATGGTGCCCGGCTACGAGCTGATGAAAGAGGTGCGCGGCAAGGGGCTGATGATCGGCATCGAGTTCGGCCCGCCGAAGTCGCTGCGCCTGCGGGCGTCCTGGAACGTGCTGGAGACCGCCAACAAAGGCCTGTTCTGCCAGCTCATCACCGTGCCGCTGTTCAAGGATCACAAGATTCTGACCCAGGTCGCCGGCCACGGCAGCCACACCATCAAGCTGCTGCCGCCGCTTACCATCACCGAAGAAGACTGTAACTGGATCGAGCGCGCCTTCGACGACGTCATCGCCGGCAGCCACAAGGTCCCCGGCGCGATCTGGTCGCTCGGCAAGACGCTGGTGGACAACGCGGTACGGCGCTCGGCGTAGGATCTAGGCCCGGTCGCCGCCTAGTGTCGCAACGTGCGACCTGCTGAAGCACTCAGCCGACGGAACCTTCAAAGCAGCACTTACTTTCCCTGCGTTGACCTGACCGGGAGAGGAGTGGGCGATGCGAGTGACTGGCGGCTGTCATTGCGGTGCGATCCGCTATGAGGTGAACGGCGACATGATGGTGCACGCGCTCTGCCATTGCGCGGACTGCCGTCGCCATTCCGGGGCGCCGATGGTCGGTTGGGCGATGTATCCGCTCGAGGCGGTCAAAGTGGTGCGCGGCCAGCCGAAGATCTATCAATCATCCGAGCATGGACGACGGCACTTCTGCGCCGATTGCGGTACGGGACTCTTCTACATCAACGAAAACATGATGCCCGGCGTCATCGACATACAGAGCGGCACCTATGATGACCCCGATGCCGTTCCAGCCATGATGCACATCCAGGTCGCCGAGCGGATTCGCTGGATGGAGCGGGCTCACGAACTGCCGATCTTCGAACGGTTTCCTCCGCTCGAATAACGGCGTGCGCAGGCGCCGCACAATTATCCTTCCACATTCGCCTTCATTGCCGCCTCGAACTTGTCGACGAATTCGGCGAGCTCGTCGGCGCCGATGTCGCTGACGGCCCAGAAGTTCAGGCCGCGATTGCCCCAGCGGCGGCAGTTGAAGCCCTGCATGGTCTCGGTCTTCGGCGCGCGATACTCGGTGTTGGAGGTCTGCGACACGAACAGGTTGATGATGTGCTGCCGGCGCCGGTAGACCACCGCGCCGATCGCGCGGGCGTCGATATAGTCGAGCCGGCCGCCGACGAGCGTGAAACCTTGCGCGGTGAGATCGATCACCGGCGGGGCGACGTCGAGCTTGCCGTTGAACCACGGCTTGACCGTGTGCTGGTCGGTCGAAATCACGTCGGTGAGGTGGCCGGCCTGAAGCGAGCGAAGATGCGCGGAAACGACTTCCGAGAGGATGCGCTGCTGATCGTCCTGGCGCAGCACCACGGCAACGACCCCGCTGGCGGCGAGCGCGGAAACCGCCGAGCCCATCGCGAAGCCGCGCAGTACAGAGCGTCGGCTGGGTTGGCGTTGCGGTTTCGGCAGCGACGCCTCGATGCGCGCGCGCAAGCTCTCGGGCGCGGTGTAGCGCAGGTTGGCGTCGGCGAGCACGCGCTTCATTTCGCGTTGTGCCGCCAGTTCGGCGGCGCAAGCCGGGCAGCCTGCGATATGCGCCTCGATCTCGCGCACATGGCCGGCATCGAGCTCGTTGTCGAGCAGCGCGTGAAGCAGGACTTTTGCTTCGTCGCAGGTCATCTCGAATGCTCCTCTTCCGCCACCCAGGCTGCGCGCAGCATGGCGCGGGCTCGCGCGAGGCGGGACATGACGGTGCCGACGGGCGCACCGACGGCCTCGGCGATTTCGCGATAGGACAGGTTGTTGATCTCCCGCAGCACGAATGTTTCCTTGAACGGTTCGGCGAGCGCATCGATCAGCCTGCGGATGGCGCCGGCATCGCGGCTGCGCAGCACTTCGGTCTCCGGGCTCGTTTCGGTTTCTTGCCACATCGGCGTTTGCTCGGCGGCCCCGGGCGTATCCTCGATCGCGGCATGCGAATGCGCGCGCCGTGCATATTCGGCGTTGCAGACGTTGCGCAGGATGGCGAACAGCCAGGGCTTCATCGCCGGTCCGCGATAGCTGTCAAAGTGCTTCAGCGCACGCAGATAGCACTCCTGCACCGCATCCTCGGCGTCGGAGGCATCGCGCAGCAGATAGCGCGCGAGGGTGTAGACGTCGTCGAGATAGGGCAGCGCCGCCTCGCGGAAGCGCTGCGCCTTCTGAAAATCGTCGGTAACGGGCATCGCCTCTCGCTTTGCCTCTTGTCTTGCTTGTTGCTTCGGTTCGCGCTTCGTCTCTTGCTTCGTTTCTTCCCTGGGCCTGACGGTAGACGCGTGAGCCCGGCCGGCGTGGGACCACCGGCCGGGCAGGACGGAGATGCCGTGGTTCGAGATGTTACTCAACCTTGATCATCGCCGTCATGTGCGGGTGCAACGAACAAAAATATTTGTAGTCGCCCGCATTCGTGAAGGTGAACGAGAATTTGTCGTCGGTGTCCAAGGTCTTGGACCTGAACTTTCCGGCCGATACGACGGTGTGGGGGATGTCGTCGCGGTTGGTCCAGGTCACTGTCGTGCCGACTTTGATCTTCAGCTCGGCCGGTTGAAAGACGAAATTGTCGATATGCACCTCCATGTCGTCGGCACGGGCGGTTGTGGCAGGCAGCAGGATGGCCGCGGCCACGGCGACACCGAAGTCGCGGCGGTTAAGCGTCTTCATGACCTTGTTTCCGTCAGCTCTGCAGCGGAGTGTCGATGATGGCGAGGCGCTGATCGCCCTGCTTGAAGTTGATGCTGGCGACGCCGAGCATGGAACGCAGCCTGGCGTCCTCGACCTTCATCGGTCCGGGCGAGGAGGCGGCGCCCGGCGCCGGTTGCGGGAAGGCGGTCGACCGTGCGGTGTGGAAGGTGACGTTGCCCTCGACCTTCTGCATCACCTGGTGGATGTGGCCATTGAGCACGGTGACGGAGCCGAAGCCCTTGACGTATTCCAGCGCGCGGCCGCCATCCTCGGTGCCCCAGCCCCATTCCGGATAGACGGTCCAGAGCGGGATATGGGCGAACAGCACGATCGGCGTCGATTTCGATTTGCCGCGCAGATCGTCCTGGAGCCAGGCGAGCTGCTCGGCGCCGAGATTGCCGAGTCCGCCGGCCTTGAGGTCGACGACGTTGACGAGGCCGATGAAGTGCACGCCGCCGGCATCGAAGGAGTACCAGCCTTGGCCCTTGGTGCCGCGGCCGTAGCGTTCGCGATAGAACTTCACCTCCTCGTCGAGGAAGTCATGCTCGCCGGGTACGTAGTGCACATCGAGCTTGGTTTGCGAGATGATTCGCTCGGCATTGTCGAACTCGGCGGCCTTGGACAAGTGGGTGATGTCGCCGGTGTGGATCATGAAGGACGGCTTGTCCGGCATCGCGTTGATCTTGTTGACGGCTTCCTCCAGCGTACCAAGCGCGTTGGGATTGGCCGGCTTGTCGAAGCCGATATGGCTGTCGCTGATCTGCAAGAAGGTCATGCCGGGGTTGGTCGCGGCCTCTGCGGAATCGATGATGCCGAGCGAGCGCGGCACGCCGCCGGTGATGGTCCAGAGCACTCCGGTGCCGGCCCAGGTCATGCATTCCAGCACCTTGCGGCGGCTGACGCCGTCTTCCCCATGGTCGTGTCCGCTCATCGCGCATCTCCTCTCGCCCTGAATTGGGCTTCGGGGAGGTGATCGGGGGAGGAGCGGGTTTATTCCCCGGTGGGATGACGATTTCGTGAGGAATGTTTCGTGCCCGGACGCGGTGTGACACCGAGCGGGGGCCGGAAAGAATCATCACCGAGCAATGCTCCGCGATCCCTGTGGTTGATGCCGTCGTCCCTTCAACGATCCGCGATTCTGACCTGTGTGTCAGAAACCAACCCATTCGTCATGGAGACATTGAGCTTCATTGCGGGAAAATTAGGAACTGCCCGAGATCGACTGCATTCAAGCGTTGCCGAGGCGTAGCTAGCGATTGGTGGTCTTGGCATCCGCAAATCACAGAGGAGTCAACGATGAGGAAACTTGCGATCCTTGCGGCAGGCGCATCACTGCTTGCAGGAGCCTGCCCGAGCTATGCAGCAGACCATCTATTCACCGCCGTGGCTGCGGGCGGACTGTCAACCACCACGAGTCAACCATTCCTGAACGGCATGAATAATCCGGGGCGGCCGGGCGACGAAGTCCCAGGTCAAGGCAGCGTGTTTCAGGGCGAGGACCATACCGTCCCGGCAACGGACACGACGACCGGGGTGAAGATGCTCAAGACACCTCCGCCGGCGCTGGCCGGGACAAAGACCGTGCCCACGGGCAGCCCTTCGGTGCCCTAATCCAGCCGACTGCGATCACTTCGCATCGCGCCATAAGCGGCGCGTTCACTCTCAGTTCACCTGGTCTGATCGCGCCGCCTGCGGAATTCCCAGGGCGACAACGTTCAGCGCGGAGCGCCACAAAAGCCAATGCAGGGAGATTATCATTCGCACGGATAATCAACTGACGTCGCCCCGAAGCCTTCTGATGCGCGCAGCCTTGGGAGGCTGTGTGGTTGCAGTTGCCTATCCGTTGTGGGCTCCGGACAGCTCGCTCCCTGCTGCCGGCGGCGACCATGATGATCTGCGCTATGTCAGCATTGCCCGCGACAACATCATTCAGAACGTCACCGCTGCCGGAACGCTCGAAGCCGTTGATACCGTCGAGGTCAGCTCGCAGCTTTCGGGGCAGGTCGGCAAGCTGATGGCAGACCACAATTCCATCGTTCGGGCCGGCGAGCCCCTTGCTGCACTCGACAGCGCCACTTTCGAAGTCTCGGTCAAGGAAGCAGAAGCCGCGCTCACCGTCGCGCTCGCGCAACATGAGGAGGCCAAGGCGGCCGTCGATGGTGCGCAGGCGCACTACGATGACGCCTTGCGCGATCTTCAGGTCAAGAGCTCACTCAGCAAGAACGGCAGCGTTTCCCAACGCGACGCCGAGCGAGCGCAGACGACGGCTCGCTCTCTCGCCGCGGAATTATCCGCGGCGCAGGCGCGCGAGCAGGTGCGCGCGGCCGGTGTGATGGTTGCGCGTGCCTCGCTCGAACGGGCTCGACTTGATCTCGAACGAAGCACCGTCAAGTCGCCGATCGATGGAATAGTCATCCGGCGCAGCGTCGAGCTTGGCCAGACAGTGGCTGCAAGCCTCCAGGCCCCGACTCTCTTCACCATTGCACGGGATCTGTCGGACATGCGTGTCAATGCGTCCGTCAGCGAAGCCGACATTGGCGCGGTGCGAACTGGCCAGCGCGCACTGTTCAGCGTCGATTCCTATCCGGGCCGGACATTCGAGGGCCGCGTACTCGAGATCCGAAAGGCAGCGCGGATGGTGCAAAACGTGGTGACCTACACCGTGATGATTTCAGCCCCCAATCCAGAAGATTTGCTGCTTCCCGGGATGACGGCTGATGTTCGCATCGTGGTTCAGGAGCAACACGATGTGATGGTTGTTCCAAATGCCGCACTCAGCTTTCGGCCGGTGCGCGAGGGCACAACCGACCGCGCTCCCGGACAGGGGGTGATCTGGGTCCGTACCAAGTCCGGCCATCTGGACCACGCCACGGTTTCACTGGGCGCCACCAGCGACTCCCTGACCCAGATCGTCTCGCCGGACGTCCAAATAGGCCAGCGGGTCGCCATTGGTTACCGTAGCAAGCCATGACATCGCTCGTCGCCCTGGAGCATATCCGCAAGCAACACCGGCTCGGCAGCCAAAGCGTTCACGCGCTGTCGGACATAACCATGCAAATCGATCCGGGCGAGTTCGTTGCCGTCGTGGGCCCGTCGGGGTCAGGAAAATCCACCTTGCTTTCGATCATAGGCTGCCTCGATCGACCCTCGTCCGGAAGCTACTTTCTTCACGGTCACGATGTACTTGTGCAGTCAAGGAGCCGCTTGAGCGAGCTGCGAAACCGGCGCTTCGGCTTTGTGTTTCAGAACTTCAATCTGTTGCCGCGCCTGACCGCACTTGAGAATGTGGGGTTGCCGTTATTCTATCGGCGTGACGGGTTGCGCAATCCGATCGCAAGGGCGCGCGCTGCGCTCGATCGGGTCGGTCTCGGCAGCAGGATGCAGCACCTGCCTAGCCAGCTCTCGGGCGGTGAGCAGCAGCGTGTCGCCGTTGCGCGTGCGATTGTCAACGAACCCGACCTCCTCTTGGCCGACGAGCCGACCGGGGCACTCGATACGAGCACACGCGACACCATCCTCTCGATACTCGCCGAACTCCGGCGTGACGGCCTCACGGTCATGCTTGTAACCCACGACGCCGAGGTCGCAGGGCGCGCGCAGCGCACGATCAGGCTCCGGGACGGCGCGGTTGTCGACGACTCGAAATCCCCCGGCGCCTCCTCAACTTTGACCGTCGCGGGGTTCTGATGCGATCGCTCGGCTACGTCTATCTGGCGTTTCAGTCGATACGCGCGCACATGTTGCGCTCTGTTCTCGCCGTAACGGGCATTGTCATCGGCATTGCCGCCGTGCTGATCGTGGTCGCCGTGGCGGAGGGGGCGCGTGCCGAGATTTCGAGACAGATCAATTCCCTTGGATCGAATCTATTGCTGGTGCAGCCAGGTGCGCAAAACGCGCAAGGCGTGCGACTGCAGGCGGGCACGGTCCTGTCACTCACGACGACCGATGCGCTCGCGGTTGCTCGCGAGGTGCCCGACGTCGTCATTGCCGCGCCATTCGTCGGCGGGCAAGAGACGGTCATCGCGAGAGACTTGAACTGGTCGACCCTCGTTGCAGGCGTGACGCCGGAGTTTTTTGATGCCCGTGACTGGCGGATAGGGGAGGGGCAACTATTCAATCAGGATCAGGTTGCATCAGTCGCAAAGGTCGCGGTGATCGGACATACCATTGCCCGCGAACTGTTCCGCGGAAGTGACCCGCTCGGCCGTTTCGTCCGCATCGACCGCACGTCTTATGTCGTGATCGGAGTGCTTGCCGAGAAGGGGCAGGACTTCACCGGCCGCGACCAGGACGACGTCATCTTCATTCCTTTGTCGTCCGCAAGAATCTTCGCCACCGGACGGAGTCAGGCCAATCCGGATGCCGTGCATACAATTCTGGTGAAGACCGATTCCGCCCAGTCAATGACAACGATGGGAGGTGCGATTGCCCGCGTCCTGCGGCAGCGTCACAGGATCATGGGGCACAAGGCCGACGATTTCCGAATTCAGAATCTCATTCAGGTCGCCCAGACGCGTGACCGAGCCTATCGCCAGTTCACGTTGCTGGTGTCCACGCTTGCAGGAATCTCGCTGCTGGTCGGCGGCATCGGAGTGATGAACATCATGCTGGTATCCGTGGCCGAACGGATCAATGAAATAGGCATTCGACTGGCATTTGGTGCCCGACCGCAGGACATCCGTCGACAGTTCCTGTTGGAAGCGGTGCTCCTGTGCACGATCGGCGGTTTGTTGGGACTCATCGTTGGCTACGCAAGCGCGCGCGTCGTCCCCTCTGCGCTCGGGTGGCCCGTCGAGTTCAACGATGCGATGGCACTGATCGCGATCGCCTGCTCCAGCCTCGTCGGGACCGTCTTCGGTCTGCTGCCCGCTGAGCGGGCCGCGCGTTTGGATCCGGCCGTCGTATTGAGATCTGCATAGGAAGCCGGAGGGAGCGCAGCGAAACCGGAATTAAGCGTGCGACGGGTCCCCGGATTGCGCTGCGCTCCATCCGGGCTACGTCTCTACTTCGCGTCCTCCAAAATCATCGTCGCACCCTTCTCGGCTATCATCGCGGTCGGCGTGTTGGTGTTGCCCGAGGTGATGGTCGGCATGATCGAGGCATCGACGACGCGCAGATTGCCGAGACCGTGGAAGCGCAGGCGCTCGTCGACGACGGCCATGGGATCGTTGGCAGTGCCCATCTTCGCGGTACCGACGGGATGGAAGATGGTGGTGCCGATGTCGCCGGCGGCCTTGGCGAGCGAGGCATCGTCGTCGCCGACGGAGGGGCCGGGCAGGTACTCGCTCGGGCGATATTTGGCGAGCGCCTTCTGCTGCATCAGGCGGCGCGTGGTGCGAATCGCGTCGGCGGCGACCTGGCGGTCGTCGTCGGTCGAAAGATAATTCGGTGCGATCATCGGCTTCTCGTCTGGCGTCGCCGAGCGCAGGCGCACGGTGCCGCGCGAGGTCGGCTGCAGGTTGCAGGCGCTGACCGTGATCGCGGGGAAGCGGTGCAGGGGATCGCCGAACTTGTCGAGCGACAGCGGCTGCACGTGGAACTGGATGTTGGCGCGTGCGCGCGTCGCATCGGAGCGGGTGAAGATGCCAAGCTGCGATGGCGCCATGGTCAGTGGACCGCGGCGGCGGAAGGCGTAGTCGAGCCCCATCAGCCCGCGGCGGAATAGATTGTAATAGGTCTCGTTCAGGGTGCGCACGCCCTCGACCTTGTAGATCGCGCGCTGCTGGAGGTGGTCCTGCAAGTTGCGGCCGACACCGGGCTGGTCCATCACCACATCGATGCCGAGCGGCGAGAGCCAGTCGGCAGGGCCGATGCCGGAGCGATGCAGCACCTGGACCGAGCCGATCGCACCGGCGGAGAGGATCACCTCGCGCTTGGCGCGCGCCTCGATGATCTCGCCGTTCTGGATGAAGCGCACACCGACCGCGCGGCCCTGCTCGATGATCAGGCGATCGACCAGCACATGCTTCTCGAGCCGCAGGTTGGGACGGTTCAATGCGGGCTTGAGGAAGCCGCGGGCCGACGACCAGCGCCGGCCGCGTTTCTGGTTGACGTGGAAATAGCTCGTGCCTTCGTTGTCGCCGGTGTTGAAATCCGGAATGCGCTTGATGCCCATCTCCTCGGCCGCGTCGCCAACGGCATCGAGGACTACCCATGACAGCCGCGGCGCCTCGATGCGCCAGCCACCGCCGACACCGTGATGCTCGCTCGCGCCGAGAAAGTGGTCCTCCAGCCGCTTGAACAGCGGCAAGACGTCGTCGTAGCCCCAGCCGGTCATGCCGTGCTGGCGCCAATGATCGTAGTCGGCAGCCTGACCGCGCATCGAGATCATGGCGTTGATTGCCGAGCAGCCGCCGATGACCTTGCCGCGCGGATAGGCCAGCAAACGGCCATTGAGGCCCGGCTCGGCCTCGGTCTTGAACATCCAGTCCGAGCGCGGATTGCCGATTGCGAAGAGATAGCCGACCGGGATGTGGAACCAGATCCAGTTGTCGTCGCCGCCGGCCTCCAGGATCAGCACGCGGTTTCCGGGGGCGGCCGAGAGCCGGTTGGCGACGATGCAGCCCGCCGTGCCGGCCCCGACGACAATGTAGTCAAACTCACCTTCGAGCCGTCTTGGCATTCTGCTTCTACCCAAACAGGCGTCATGCCGGGGCTTGTCCCGGGCATCCACGCGCCTTCCGTCCTAATAATCGGACGAAGCCGACCGGGACAAGCCCGGCCATGCCGGGCGGGCAGGGCCACCCGGCCCGCGGCAGTTGGGTGGAGCGGCGCTTGCATGGTAGACAGTCCTGTATTCCCAATTAAGAGCTTGAGATCCTCCATGCCCATCGTGAACCGTGTCGCCGACCTCCAGCCGGATATCCAGGCCTGGAGGCGGGACATCCACCAGCACCCCGAACTGCTGTATGACGTCCACCGCACTGCCGCATTCGTCGCGGACCGGCTGCGCGAGTTCGGCTGCGATGAGGTCGTGACCGGCCTCGGTCAGACCGGCGTGGTCGGTGTGATCAAGGGCAAGAGGCCGGCCGGCGAGGGGCTCAAGGCGATCGGCCTGCGCGCCGACATGGACGCCCTGCCTGTCGAGGAGCAGACCGACCTGCCTTACGCCTCCAAGAACCCCGGCAAGATGCATGCCTGCGGCCATGACGGCCACACCGCGATGCTGCTCGGTGCGGCGCGCTACCTCGCCGAGACCCGGAACTTCGCCGGCGATGCGGTGGTGATCTTCCAGCCGGCCGAGGAGGGCGGCGCCGGCGGTGCGGCCATGGTCAAGGACGGGCTGATGGAGCGGTTCGGCATCGACCAGGTCTACGGCATGCATAATGGCCCTGGTATTCCGATCGGCTCGTTCGCGATCCGGCCGGGCCCGATCATGGCGGCGACCGACGAGGTCGACATCAAGATCGAGGGCCTCGGCGGCCATGCCGCGCGCCCGCACAAATGCGTTGATTCCGTTCTGGTCGGCGCGCAACTCATCACGGCATTGCAGTCGATCGTCGCGCGCAGCGTCGATCCCCTGGAATCGGCCGTGATCTCGATCTGCGAATTCCACGCCGGCAACGCCCGCAACGTCATTCCGCAGACCGCGGAGCTGCGGGGCACCATCCGCACGCTCACCCCGGAGGTGCGCAAGCTCGTCGAGAAGCGCGTGCACGAAGTGGTGGCGGGCGTGACGCAGATCACGGGCGCCAAGATCGACCTGCACTACAAGCGCAACTATCCCGTGGTGAACAATCACGTCGCGCAGACCGAGGTGGCGACGCGTATCGCGAAGCAGGTGGCGGGCGAAGCCAACGTTCTCGAGATGCCGCCGCTGATGGGCGGCGAGGATTTTGCCTATATGCTGGAAGCGCGTCCCGGCGCCTTCATCTTCTGCGGCAATGGCGACAGCGCGGGCCTGCATCACCCCGCCTACAATTTCAACGACGAGGCGATCGTCTACGGCACGTCCTACTGGATCAAGCTGGTCGAGGAGTCGCTGCCGGCGTCGTGATCTTTTGACGACGAGTGCATCGGAAAAGGGCCCGTGCATCAACACGGGCCCTTTTGCTTTCGAGTTTATCTGATCGCTCAGAACATGCGCGAGAAGACGTAGTACAGCACGCCCGAGATGATCATCGCGGCCGGCAGGGTCAGTACCCAGGCCATGGCGATGTTGCGGATCGTGGCCCATTGCAGGCCCGAGCCGTTGGCGGCCATGGTGCCGGCGATGCCGGACGACAGCACGTGGGTGGTCGAGACCGGCAGGCCGTAAACGTCGGCAGCGGCGATGGTGGCAGCCGCCGTGATCTCGGCGCAGGCGCCTTGCGCATAGGTAAGGTGTGTCTTGCCGATCTTCTCGCCGACTGTGACCACGATGCGCTTCCAGCCGACCATGGTGCCGAGGCCGAGCGCGATGGCGACCGCGATCTTCACCCAGCCGGGGATGAACTTCGTGGCGCTGTCGAGCGAGCCCTTGTAGGCATTAAGCACAGCGACATCGTCGGCGCTAAGCTCGGCTTCCTTGTCCTTCATCAGGAAGCGCAGCGCTTCCGAGGCGAGGTACATGTCGTTGCGGGTGTTGCCGACGGCTTCCGCCGGCACTTTGGCGAGCGAGCCGTAGGTGGTGACCTGCTTTGCGATATCGCGAACCAGCACGGCGAGCGAGGGGAACGTGCCGCCGTTGATCTCGTGCGCGGCCACGTAGTTGGTCACCGCGGGCCGCGGGTTGCCGATCACGTTGTAGCCGGCAGCCTTGGATTCGATCACCTTGCTCGCTGCTTCCGAGTTCTTGCTGAACTGCTCGATCTGGTTCGCCGGCAGCGCGCGGTTGAGCGCGTAGGCGGTCGGCACGGTGCCGATCAGGATCAGCATGATCAAGCCCATGCCCTTCTGGCCGTCGTTGGAGCCATGGAAGAAGCTCACCAGCGTGCAGGTGAGGATCAAGATGCCACGGATCCACCACGGCGGCGGCTGGTCGCCCTTCGGCTCGCCGAACAAAGCGGGCGTGGCGCGCAGCAGCACGGTACGGAGGATCAGGAGAAGGCCGGCGGCGAGCGCGAAGCCGAACAGCGGCGACAGCAGCAGTGCCTTGCCGATGTTGGTAGCCTGCGTCCAGTCGACGCCCGAGGTGCCACTGCGGCCATGCAGGACCGCGTTCATGATGCCCACGCCCATGATCGAGCCGATCAGTGTGTGCGAGCTCGAGGCCGGCAGGCCGAAATACCAGGTCCCGGCGTTCCAGATGATGGCCGCGATCAGAAGCGCGAACACCATGGCGAAGCCGGCGCTGGAGCCGACCTGGAGGATCAGCTCGACCGGCAGCAGCGACACGATGCCGAATGCGACCGCGCCGGACGAGAGCAGCACGCCGAACAGGTTGAACATGCCGGACCACACGACGGCGACGTGGGCGGGCAGCGAGCGCGTGTAGATCACGGTCGCGACCGCGTTGGCGGTGTCGTGGAAGCCGTTGACGAACTCAAAGCCGAGCGCGATCAGAAGCGCGACGAAGAGCAGGAGGAAGGGCGCGATGGTCTTGACCTGCGTGCCGGTCGCATCAACGTCGACCCAAATGCTGTAGGCGACGAAGAGCAGTGCAGCGGCGATCACCCCCATGTAGATCACGCCGGTGAGGGGATGGAATCCGCGGTCAAGGTCGGGTCCCCTCCGCAAGGCTGGCTCGATGGAGCCGGGCAAAGCAACGTCACTCATTTCAAATTCTCCTGTCACAAGGCCGCGATTTTGCGCGCGGCATGTGACAGGCAGTTGAAATGACGGTGCTTCACTACCGAATCTGTTGCGATGCGGCGTGCGCTACGTCACGCTGCCCTTGCTGATTTTTCCCGGAAGCCGGCCGCGAGCCTGAGATCGCCGACGAAGCGGCGATACTCCTGTTCCTTGGCTTCGGGGTCAGGCAGCCGTAGCAGATAGGACGGATGCACCGTCACCAGCGCCTTGCGCCCATCAGGCAGCTCGATCAGCCGACCGCGGTTTTTGCCGATCGGGGTGATCTTGCCGAACACGCTCTGTGCGGCGGTCGCTCCCATCGCGACGACGAGACTGGGCTGAAGGGCTGCCAGTTCCCGCTCGTACCATTGCCGGCAGGCGCGGATCTCCGGCGTGTTCGGCTTCTGGTGCAGGCGGATTTTTCCGCGGGGCACGAATTTGAAATGTTTGACCGCGTTGGTGACATAGACCTTCTTGCGGTCGACGCCGGCCTCTTCCAGCGCGCGGTCGAGTATCTGGCCGGCAGGTCCGACGAAGGGATGGCCGGCGAGGTCTTCCTTGTCGCCGGGCTGCTCGCCGACCAGCATGATGGTGGCACTCTTTGGACCTTCGCCGAATACAGTCTGCGTCGCATCCTTGTAGAGATGGCAGGCGCGGCAATGGGCGGCTTCGTCGCGCAGCGTTTCGAGATCGTCAGCGGCGGATTTGCGTTTCATGGATGGCTCCGAGGGCGGGGTGATCCTTCCGCCGGTCCAGCGTTCGGCATCAGAGAGCAGAGGTTCAAGTATCGAAGCTTCCGACAAGTTCCTGCGGCGCTTCTTCGGCGCCTCCGGTGCGATCGGTTGGTCCGATCGGAAGTGACGGCGCCAGGTTTCCTCCAGCCGGTTTGGGGCGGGCATCTCCGTCTGGCTGATCCCTGGCGTGAACGAGATCGCGTGGCCGTCCCAGTGGGCGCAAATGTCGGGCGTGAGGATCGACCAGGGCATGTCGGCATAGCGGCGCGCAAAGAAGGGGGCTGCGAATTCGACGATGTGATGCTCCGGCACGAACCAAGCGGCGAAGTGCGTCTTGTGCTCGCGTCCGATCTCGCGGAACCGGACGACGTCGCGCATCCGCTGTACGTCGCGATGCACGCTGCCAGCCATCGCTGTTGCTATCGCGACATCGGGATCTGTCCTGGTCTCGAGCAGGTCGTGATCGCTCCGCAATCGCCACAGCAGGCGATAGAGCAGCGCAAAGCGCTCACTGTTGTGATGCAGGATCGCGACGCGTGCGAGCTCGATGAAATTGGCCGGCACGCTGAAGGTGCTGTCGGTTTCGATCGGTGGAAGGCCTGGCGCTTCGCACAGGCCGGGTGGCATCTCGTCTTTCGTGCGGCCCTGTACGCTCCACGTCACCTCAGCCGGCGCGACATGATGCAGTGCGAGCGCGCGAGCGGTTTTGCGCCAGCCGTCGAAATCGGTCTCGCTGTCGAGGGTGATGAGGTACATGGCACTTGAATCCTCTTGATTCCGCTCATGAATTTGCTGGCGCGCCAATTCGATTGACTCCAGGGGCGCCGTTAGCTTTATATTAGAACATATCATGAACAAATGAGCCAGCCGTTGGTTTTCTTTTTGAGAGCCACGGCCACCCATCAGCTAAGGAGCGGCGAGCATGAGCGGCGCACGTAGAAGCGCGCTTGCGACCTTGCGCGGCCAGATCGAACGCATCGAGACGGCAGTGGCCGCGCATCATCGCGATTGCGTGGCGCTGGGCCACAGCGAGGCCGATAGCGCCTTGCAGGGCGGACTCGCCCGCGCGGCAATCCACGAGGTGTTTTGCGAGGGGCGCCAGGGCACGGCCGCGACGGGTTTCGTCACCGGGCTTGCGGGCCGCGTGACCGCGCGCCGGCCGCTGTTGTGGGTGCGGCAGGATTTTTCGGACATGGAGGCGGGCGCGCTGTCGATGAGCGGGCTCGCCGAGCTCGGCCTCGATCCGCGTCGCGTAGTGATAGTGCGCGCCGCCGATGTCGAGACCGCATTGCGCATGTCAGCCGACGCGCTCGCCTGCGATGCGCTCGGCGCCGTCGTGCTCGAGCTCTGGGGCGAGACGCGACAGTTCGATCTCGTGGCGAGCCGCAAGCTGACGCTCACTGCAAAAGCCTCGGGCGTGACCGGGTTCTTGCTGCGGATGGCGGCGCAGCCACTGCCCTCGACCGCGGAGACGCGATGGATGCTGCGCGCGGCGCCTTCGCCGCCGGGGCCGGCTTCAATGCCTGCGGCGCCTTGGAGTGCCTGGGGCGCGCCGCGCTTCGATGCCGAGCTCTTGCGCAATCGTCATGGCCCGTGTGGCCGGTGGATCATGGAATGGAAATGTGATGAGTGCCTGTTCAGTGAACCGTCGGCGTATTCTCAGCCTGTGGCTGCCGCGCCTGCCCATCGACCGGATCAAGCGGTTCTTCGGCAACGTCGGGCTGGATAAAAACAATGAGCCCAGCATCGTCGTTGCCAAGGACAATAACGCGCTGGTGATCCACGCGCTCGATGAGGCCGCCGAGCGCCTCGGCCTGCACATCGGCCTGCCCTTGGCGAATGCGCGGGCGATGTGTCCGGACCTGAAAGTGTTCGACGCGGATATCGCGGCCGATGCAAAGACGCTCAGCGATATCGCCGACTGGTGCGACCGCTTCACGCCGCTGGTGGCGCTCGATCCGCCGCATGGGCTGTTCCTGGACATCACCGGCTGCGCGCATTTGTTCGGCGGCGAGGCTGCACTGCTGCAGACGCTGGTCCGTGCGCTCGCGCGGCAGGGCTTTGCCGTCAGCGCGGCGATCGCCGGCACCTCGGTCTGCGCGCGCACGCTGACGCGGCAGGCATCTGGTACCATCGTCGCCGATGGCGGAGAGGCGGAGGCGGTCAGTCGGCTTCCGGTGTCTGCGCTTGGTGCGGTTGATGCCATCACCGTCGGTCTGCGCCGCGCGGGACTGAAGACCATCGGCGATGTCGCCTCGCGCGAGCCGCACGAGATCACCGCGCGGTTCGGCGCCCGGTTCTCCATGCTGCTCGCGCATGCGGTGGGACAGGGCGATGCGCCGATCAGTCCGCGCAAGCCGCTCCCCGATTACATCGTGGAGAAACGTTTTGCCGAGCCGATCGCGACCGACACCATGATCGCGATGACGCTGTCGCGGCTCGCAGACACGCTCGTGGCCTCCATGGAGAAGCAGGGCAAGGGCGCGCGGCGGCTAGAGGCCGCCTTCTTCCGCACCGACGGTGTGGTGCGCACGATCATGGTCGAGACCGGGCGGCCGGTGACGCGAGGCGCCATCATCGATCGGCTGTTTCGCGAGCGGCTCGATGCGCTCGCCGATCCCCTCGATCCCGGTTTCGGCTTCGACATGGTGCGGCTGTCGGCGAGCCGCACCGAGATCGTGGTGCAGGAGCAGCGCGATCTCGACGCCCATGTTCACGACAATGACGAGCTCGCCGCGCTGATCGACCGCATCGCCGCGCGCATCGGGGGAAAACGCGTCGTCGTGCACCTGCCGCAAGACACCCATATCCCCGAGCGCGCGGTGCTGGCTGCGCCCGCGCAGCACCATCTCGCCGCGGCCATGCAGGCCGAATGGCCGGCGCGCATCGAGAGCGAGCCGCCGCTGCGTCCGCTCAGGCTGTTCGACAAGCCGGAGCCGATCAAGGTGCCGTTCGCAACCGTGCCCGACGGCGCGCCACATCAATTCACCTGGCGGCGCGCGTTGCATGCGGTGGTGCGGGTGGAAGGGCCCGAGCGCATCGCCATGGAATGGTGGCGGCAGGACGGCAAGCAGCTCACGCGGGACTATTTTCGCGTGGAAGATGCCGAAGGCCTGCGCTTCTGGATCTTTCGCGACGGTCTCTACGACAGCGAGCTCATGGACGAGGAGGGTAAGCCCGTTCCCGCCAACTGGTATGTGCACGGGCTCTTCGCATGAACACGTCAGCCTATGCCGAGATCGGCATCACCACCAATTTCTCCTTCCTGCGCGGCGGCTCGGATCCGCGCGCCTATGTGCATCAGGCCAGCATCTTAGGTATTCCCGTGATCGGCCTTGCCGATCACAACACGCTCGCCGGTGTGGTGCGGGCCTATAAGGAGCTCGACAATGCCGAGGTGCTGCACAAGCCGAAACTCCTGATCGGTGCGCGTATCGTCTTCATCGATGGTACGCCGGACATCCTGGTCTATCCGCGTGACCGCGCGGCCTATGGCCGGCTGTGCCAGCTCCTCACCAGGGGTAAGCGCGGCGATGAGGTCACGCGGATCGAGAAAGGCGAGTGCCATCTCTTCTTCGATGATCTTCTGGAATATGCCGAAGGCCAGCTCCTGGTCCTGGCACTGCCGCATCGCTTCGAGCCGGGACAAGCGCTGGACGTTCTCGCCAAGCTCAAGGCGAGCCGCGCCGAAGACGTGTGGCTGGCGGCGAGCCTGCTCTATCGCGGCGACGACCGGCGACGCCTCGCGCGGCTCGATGATCTCGCAGCGAAAGCCAACGTGCCGCTGCTCGCGACCAACGAGGTGCTCTATCACCATCCCGCGCGCCGTCCCCTGCAGGACGTGCTGACCTGCATCCGGGAAAAGACCACGATCGAGGCGGTCGGGAGGAAGCTGGAGGCCAATGCCGAGCGGTTTCTGAAGACGCCCAGAGAAATGGCACGGCTGTTCCGCGACTTCCCCGATGCTCTCGCAGAGACCATGCGCTTTGCGAACAAAATCGACTTCTCGCTCGACCAGCTCAAATACCAGTATCCGGACGAACCGGTGCCGCCGGGCAAGACCGCGCAAGGGCATCTGGAGGACCTGACCTGGGCGGGCGTGCAGAAATATTTCGGTGGCAACATTGATGACAAGCTGCGCGCCACGCTGAAGAAAGAGCTCGCACTGATCGCCGAGCTGAAATACGCGCATTATTTCCTCACCGTGCACGACATCGTGCACTACGCGCGCAGCCAGAACATTTTATGCCAAGGGCGCGGCTCGGCGGCGAATTCGGCCGTGTGCTACGTGCTCGGAATCACCTCGGTCGACCCGACCAAGGTTGATCTCTTGTTCGAGCGCTTCATCTCCAAGGAGCGGCTGGAGCCGCCGGACATCGACGTCGATTTCGAACATTCGCGGCGTGAGGAGGTGATGCAATATGTCTATCGCCGCTATGGTCGCCACCGCGCCGCGATCATCGCCACCGTCATCCATTATCGTCCGCGCAGCGCCATTCGCGACGTCGGCAAGGCGCTGGGTCTGACCGAGGACGTCACCGCCGCGCTTGCCGACACCGTCTGGGGAAGCTGGGGCAAGGGCCTCAACGATATGCAGGTCAAGCAGGCCGGTCTCGATCCCAACAATCCCATGATCAGCCTCGCGGTCGAGCTTGCGACCGAGCTGATCGAATTCCCGCGCCATCTCTCCCAGCATGTCGGCGGCTATGTACTGACGCAAGACCGGCTCGACACCTATGTGCCGATCGGCAATGCCGCGATGGACGACCGCACCTTCATCGAATGGGACAAGGACGACGTCGATGCGCTCAACATGATGAAGGTCGATGTGCTGGCGCTGGGCATGCTGACCTGCATCCGCAAATGCTTTGACCTGATCGACAAGCACAAGGGCGAGCGCTGGGTTCTGGCGAGCGTCCCGCAGGACGATAAAAATGTCTACGACATGCTATGTCGTGGAGAATCTCTCGGCGTATTCCAGGTCGAAAGCCGCGCGCAGATGAACATGCTGCCGCGTCTGAAGCCGCGCGAATTCTACGATCTCGTCATCGAAGTCGCGATCGTGCGCCCGGGGCCGATTCAGGGCGACATGGTGCATCCTTACTTGCGGCGGCGGAACGGTCAGGAGAAGGTGACCTATCCTTCCCCATCGCCCGAGCATGGTCCCGCGGACGAACTTTACAAGGTGCTGCACAAGACGAAGGGCGTCCCCTTGTTCCAGGAGCAGGCGATGCGCATCGCAATCGAGGCAGCGAAATTCACGTCCGAGGAAGCCAACGGCTTGCGCCGTTCGATGGCGACCTTCCGCAATGTCGGCACCATCGGCAAATACGAGGATAAGCTGATCGGCAACATGGTCGCGCGCGGCTACGATCCCGACTTTGCCAGGAGTTGTTTTGACCAGATCAAGGGTTTTGGCTCCTACGGCTTCCCGGAAAGCCATGCCGCAAGCTTCGCGCAGCTCGTCTACATTTCCTCCTGGCTGAAGCATTATCACCCCGACGCATTCTGCTGCGGCTTGTTGAACTCGCAGCCGATGGGCTTCTATGCGCCGGCACAGATCGTCGGTGACGCCCGCAAGAACGGCGTCGAGGTACGTGACATCGACGTCTCCTACAGCTTCGCGCAGAACACGCTGGAGAACACGGACGACAAATACTGCGCCGTGCGCCTGGGCTTCCGCCAGATCGATGGGTTTCATTGGCTGGATGAAGATGAGGAGAGGCTGAAGCATTCTCAGATGTCATTCCGGGGCGCGCCACTTGGCGCGAGCCCGGAATCCATCGAGCAGCATATTCCTGGCGGAATGGATTCCGGGTTCGTCGCTGACGCGACGCCCCCATTGCGCACTTGCGCAATGTGGAATGACAATGTAGAGCGGGCGATAGACTGGGCCGACCGCATCGTCGCCGCCCGCAACCGCCGTCCCTTCACTTCGCTCGAAGACTTCGCCCGCGACACCGGCCTCCCCAAGCGCGCGCTGATCCTGCTCGCCGATGCCGATGCGTTCCGCTCGCTCGGGCTCGACCGTCGCGAGGCGCTGTGGCAGGTGCGGCGCCTGCCTGACGATGTGCCGCTGCCGTTGTTCGAGGCGGCTACCGCGCGCGAGCAGGCGGACGAAGGCGCAAGACCGCTGCCGGTGATGCCGCGCGCCGAGCAGGTGGTTGCGGACTACCAGACCATCCGCCTGTCGCTGAAGGGCCACCCGATGGAATTTTTGCGCGAGATGTTCACGCGCGAGCGCGTAGTGGCCTGCAAGGACGTCAGTCATGAGAACGAGCGGCGCCGCGTCCGCTGCGCCGGTGTGGTGCTGGTCCGGCAGCGGCCGGGCAGTGCCAGCGGCGTCGTCTTCATGACGCTGGAGGACGAAACCGGCATCGCCAATGTCGTGGTGTGGCCCAAGATCATGGAGCGATACCGGAAGGAGGTGATGGGTGCGCGCCTCATCCTGGTCGAGGGTTATATCCAGAGCAGCCCCGAAAAGGTGACGCATCTCATCGCGCAGCGCATGATCGACCGCTCGCGCGATCTGATCGGGCTTGCGAATGACGTGTTAAGCCGCAAGCATCCGGTGCCGGCCGGCGCCGCCCTGATCGAGCCCCTCAACGACGACCGCCGCGATCACGCCGATAGCCCGGCGCAAAAAATCCGTCACCCCCGCGACGTCCGCATCCTGCCGCCGTCGCGGGATTTTCATTGAGGCTGTCACGCAGAATGTTGCCACACCGTCATTGCGAGCGCAGCGAGCAATCCAGAATCTTTCCGTGGAGATAGTCTGGATTGCTTCGCTGCGCTCGCAATGACGAGATTGTTGAGGCGATTGCGGGCCACATTCTCAGTCGTCATACCCCGCGAAAGCGGGGTATCCAGTACGCCGCGGTATCTCTGCGAAGCTACAGCCGCCTCTGGAATACTGGATCGTCCGATCAAGTCGGACGATGACGGAGTGCCTTCCTAAAAATTCACCCGGTTCGAGATCCCGCCATCGACGACAAGATTGGAGCCCGTGGTGAACGACGACACCGGACTTGCCAGAAACACCGCCGCGCTCGCGATTTCCTGCGGCGTCGCCATGCGTCCCGTTGGATTGCGGGACAGCGCATCTTCGTAGCGCGTGGGCATGTTCTGCTCGACCATGTTCCAGACGCCGCCCTTGAAATAGACGGTGCCCGGCGACACCACATTGACGCGGATCTTCTTCTTTGCGTATTGCCGCGCCAGTCCCTTGGCCATGTGGATCAGCGCCGCCTTGACCGGGCCGTAGGAGCTTGCCTGGTCGGCCTGCGCCGCCGAGATCGAAGAGATGATGACGAAAGCGGCATCGCCGCTCTTTTCGCCGCTTGCCTCGAGGAACGGCCGCGCGGCGTCGAACGCATGCACGGCGCCGAGCACGTCGAGCCGGAAATTCTGCTCCCATGACGCGGCATCCGCTCCTTGCGCCATCGCGCCGGCATTGGAGAACAGCATGTCGATGCCGCCGAGTTCTTTTGCGACGCCCTCGATCCAGGATTTCAGCGCCGCGCCATCGGTGACGTCGACCGGGCTGCCGGTCGCGCGAATCCCGCTCGCCTTCAACTCGGCGACGGTGGTGGCAACCTGATCCGCATTGCGCGCGCACACCGCGACATCAGCACCTTCACCGGCAAGCGTCGCCGCAATCGCCCGCCCGATGCCGCGCGTGCCACCCAGCACGACGGCGGTTTTTCCTTTGAGACCGAGATCCATTGTTGGTTTTCCTTCTTGTTGTTGGCCGCGAGCAATCTAACCGCGATGAAACGCGGAGCCTCGCCAATGTCGTCCTGGCGAAAGCCAGGACCCATTACCATGAACGCGCGTTGTTGCGTGATGCTGTGGCCAGGGCGCGTCTAACAACGTTCGACCGGGGTAATGGGTCCTGGCTTTCGCCAGGACGACATCGCGTCTGCGGTTGATTGCGTCGCTCACATCGAACGCCCTCACTCCGGCGCGGCGCCCACCGGCGGGCCGCCGGGTGGGCGGTGCAGGAAGGTCAGCGATACGTAGGCGCCGACCCATGAGCCGATCGCTGCGAAACCGACATAGAAGGCATTTTCGGTGTAGCTGATCACCGCGTAAGACGAGAGCAGGTACCAGACCGCGCTCCAGGTCGCGGCGGGCACGCGCTTGCGCGCGACGACGGCGGAGGTGAACATCACATACACCGCGTCGGTTGCTGCCGTCGCGACCAACACGGCACCCGCAGTGAGGGGATCGATGGCGACCATTGCAGTCCTTTCCGTGCTAATGGGATGGTCGGCAAAACTAAAGGGAGAGCAACGGCCATGCAAAGCCCCGCCGGTATCCTCAGGGACATCTGGACCTCCGTCGGCGGCGAGGTGTCCGCGCTCGAACGCGTGCGCCTGACAGGCGAGGAGCCGCAAATCCCGTCCTCGTTTCGTGTCGCGGCCGCAGGCCAGGCCAGCGTTGCGGCCGCGGGTCTTGCCGCGGCGGAAATCTGGCGACTGCGCAGCGGCGAGGCACAGGACGTTTGCGTCGACATGCGCCACGCCGTCGTCGAATGCCGTTCCGAGCGCTACTTGCGCGTCGACGACAAGCCACCGCCGCCCGCCTGGGACGCGATCGCCGGAGTCTACAAGACCGGCGACAACCGCTTCGTCCGCTGCCACACCAACTTCCCGCATCACCGTGAGGCCGTCTGCAAGGTGCTGGCCTGCGAGCCTCAGCGCGAGAAGGTGCAGTCCGCGCTGGTGCAGTGGAAGGGCGAGGATTTCGAGACCGCGACGTACGCTGCCGGCGGGGTCGTCGCCTTGATGCGATCCTACGAAGAATGGTCGGCGCTGCCGCAGGCGCGCGCGCTCGCCGAACTGCCGCTGGTCTCGATCGAGAAGATCGGTGACGCGCCGCCAAAACCCTGGCCCAAGGGGTTATCGAAGAGCGACCGCCCACTGTCCGGCCTTCGCGTGCTCGATCTTTCCCGCGTGATCGCGGGCCCTGTCGCAGGCCGCACGCTCGCGGCACACGGTGCAGACGTGCTCCTGATCTCGGGACCCGAACTGCCGGCGATCCCCTGGCTCACCATCGATACCGGGCGCGGCAAGCTCACCACGTTCGTCGAACTGAAGAGTGAGACGGGGCGGGCGCAATTGCGCGAGCTTCTGAAAGACGCCGACATCTTCTCGCAAGGCTATCGCCCGCGCGCGCTCGCCGCGCTCGGCTTTTCACCGCAGGACGCAGCCAAGATCAATCCCGGCATCGTCTATGTGACGCTGTCGGCTTACGGCCATGCCGGCCCGTGGGCCGAGCGGCGCGGCTTCGACTCGTTGGTGCAGACCACGACCGGCTTCAACCATGCCGAGGGCCAGGCGGCCGGCATTGACGGGCCGAAGGAATTACCGGCGCAGATGCTCGATCATGCCACCGGCTACCTGATGGCGTTCGGCGCGATGATGGCCAAGGTCCGCCAGGCGCGCGAAGGCGGAAGCTGGCACGTTAGCGTATCGTTGGCGCAAACCGGACGCTGGCTGTGGAATCTCGGACGGCTCGAAGGTGGGCTAAACACCCCGGAGATTCCGGGGGATGCCGTACATCTGGCGTTCATCGAAACCATGCCATCTGGCTTCGGCACACTGCAGGCGGTGCGCCATTCGGCGCTGCTGTCGAAAACGCCGGCACAATGGAGTCGTCCGGCGATGCCGCTCGGCAGCCATCCGGCACTGTGGCCGGCTCGTAGCTGACACCAAGCTGACGTAAGCGCTCACGTGGCAGAATTTTAACGCAAACCGAAAGGCGACCTGCGTTTTTTGGTTGTTTGAAATCCCAATTCGGCACTATTAGCGCAACCGATGACGCGGTCATTTGCCGATATCATCGCAGACATGACCGGGCCCCATGGTAGTTGAAAATACCAAGCGATTGCAGGTGCTTACAAAGCAACGGGTGATCACATCCGTAGTTTTACTGTTACTTGCCGGAGCCGGCGTCTATGGCTTCGTCTTTGTAGGGGCCAAGGAGAAGAATCACTCCGAAATCTCCAGCCAGTCGCGCAGGAACGCCCAGAATTTCACGCCGACCCCGTCCGAATGGGCGACGCTTACAATGGAGCCGGTCAAGGCCAAGACCTTCCGCGCCGAATATGTCACCGAAGGCAAGGTCGCAGTCGACGAGGATCGCTCGACGCCGGTGTTCTCGCCCTATGCGGGCCGCGTAACCAAGCTGCTGGTGAAGCCCGGCGAGAGCGTCAAGCAAGGTCAACCGCTGTTCACGATCGAGGCCGCCGACACCGTGCAGGCCCAGAACGATTTCATCTCGGCGATGACCTCGCAGAACAAGGCGAAGTCGGCGCTCGAGCTCGCCGACATCCAGTACAAGCGCGCCAAGGATCTGTACGAAGGACACGCCGTTCCGCTGAAAGATTACCAGCAGGCCGAGACCAACCAGATCCAGGCGCAGAACGACATGCGCTCGTCGGTGACGGCGCTGGAAGCCGCACGGAACAAGCTGCACATCCTCGGCTTCAGCGATGAGGCGATCAAGGCGTTCCAGGACAAGGGCAGCATCAATCCGGAGATCACGATCTATTCGCCGCTGTCAGGCACGGTCGTGCAGCGAAAAATCGGTCCCGGCCAGTATGTCAACTCCGGCGCCAGCGATCCGGTCTTCGTGATCGGCGACCTTTCCACGGTCTGGCTCACCGCCTTCGTGCGCGAGAGCGATGCGGCCTCCGTCTGCATCGGGCAGGACATCAGCGTCAACGTGATGGCGCTGCCGGGCCGCCCGCTGACCGCCAAGATCAACTACGTCGCCGCGGCGATCGATCCCAGCACCCGCCGCCTGCTGGTGCGCGCCACCATCGAGAACAAGGACGGCCTGCTCAAGCCCGAGATGTTCGCCAACGTCACGATCTATTCGGCAGGCGACCGCGCCGCGCCCGCGGTGCCGAAGCAGGCGCTGATCTATGAGGGCGACCAGGTGCGCATCTGGGTCGCGCGCGACGACAAGTCGGTCGAGCTGCGCCACATCAAGATCGGTCTCGTCAATGGCGACCTCGTCGAGGTCACCAGCAACCTCAAGCCCGGCGAGCAGATCATCACCAAGGGCAGCCTGTTCATCGACCGCGCGGCGTCCGGTAGCTGATCGACGACCCCAGCATAACGAAGACCTGAATGGATCGCCTCGTCGCCTTTGCCGTCAACCGGCGCTTCCTGATGGTCGGCATGTTCGTCGCCGTGCTGATCGGCGGCCTGATTGCGTTCAACCAGCTCAACATCGAGGCCTATCCCGATCCGACCCCGCCGATGGTCGATGTGGTGACCCAGAGCCCGGGCCTGTCGGCAGAGGAGATCGAGCGCTACATCACGATTCCGATCGAGACCCAGGTGGCGGGTCTGAAAAATCTCACGACCATCCGCACCATTTCGCTCTATGGCCTGTCCGACATCAAGCTGCAGTTCTCCTTCGCCTACACCTATGACGAGGCGCTGCAGCAGGTCCTGAACCGGTTGGCGCAGCTCGCGCCCTTGCCCGGCAACGTGCAGCCGCAGATCTCGCCCTTGAGCCCGATCGGCGAAATCTTCCGCTATCGCCTTGTCGGTCCGCCGAACTACAGCGTGCTCGATCTCAAGACCATCCAGGACTGGATCCTGCAGCGCCGCTTCCGCGCCGTGCCGGGCGTGATCGACGTGACGGGGTGGGGCGGCAAGACCAAGACCTACGAAATGCAGGTCGACTTCAACAAGCTGATCGCCAATGGGCTCACGCTACCGCAGGTGCTCCAGGCGGTGAGCAACTCCAACGTCAATGTTGGCGGCAATACCGTCAACATCGGTTCGCAGTCGGCCGTGGTGCGAGGCGTCGGCCTGATCCGTTCCATCGACGATCTCGCCAACACCATGATCGCGCAGACCGCGGGCAATCCGGTGCTGGTCAAGGACGTCGCGACCGTGACCGTCGGCGAGAAGCCGCGGCTCGGCATCGCCGGGCTCGACGATGCAGACGACATCGTACAAGGCATCGTCTTGATGCGCCGCGGCGAGCAAAGCACACCGACCATCAAGCGCGTCGAACAGCTCGTTCAACAGATCAACAACTCCTCCATCCTGCCGCCCGGCGTGCACATCGAGCGCATCTACGACCGCAAGGACCTGATCGACCTCACCACTCATACCGTGCTGCACAACATGGTGGTCGGCATTTTGCTGATCGTGCTGCTGCAGTGGATATTCTTAGGCGATCTGCGCAGCGCGCTGATCGTCGGCGCCACCATTCCGTTCGCGCTGTTCTTCGCCGTGATCATCCTGGTGCTGCGCGGGGAATCGGCGAACCTGCTATCGGTCGGCGCGATCGACTTCGGCCTGATCGTGGACGCCACCGTCATCATGGTGGAGGCGATCTTCCGCCGCCTGACTCAGACCACGCCGCTCACCGAGTTCGAGCAGGTCTCGAACGAGACGCTGTTCGGCATGAAGAGCCATGCGATCCTCAGCGCCGCGGCCGACGTGTCGCGCTCGATCTTCTTTGCCGCTGCCATCATCATCGCGGCCTTCCTGCCGCTGTTCACGCTCTCCGGCGTCGAGGGCAACATCTTCGGGCCGATGGCGCGCACCTATGCCTATGCTCTCGCCGGCGGGCTGCTCGCGACCTTCACGGTGACGCCGGCGCTATCCGCAATCATTCTGCCGGCGCATGTCGAGGAAACCGAAACCAAGGTCATGCTGATCCTGCACCGGATCTATTCGCCGGTGCTGCATTGGGCGGTCGCCAATCGTAACATCGTGCTCGGCGGTGCAGTCGGCATCGTCGTGATGACGCTGGCGCTCAGCCGGCTGCTCGGCCTCGAATTCCTGCCGAAGCTGGAGGAGGGCAATCTCTGGATCCGAGCCACGCTGCCGCCGACCATCTCGCTCCAGGAAGGCAACACCTACGTCAACGAGATGCGCAAGCTGATCCGCAGCCGGCCTGAGGTCGAGTCCGTGGTGTCGCAGCACGGCCGCCCCGATGACGGTACCGACGCGGCCGGCTTCTTCAACGCCGAGTTCTTCGCGCCGCTCAAGCCCGCGAGCGAATGGCCGGGCACGCATGACAAGGAAGAGCTGACCGCGCAATTGCTCAAGCAGCTCGACGATCGCTTCCCCGGCGTCGAGTTCAATTTCTCGCAATATCTCCAGGACAACGTTTCCGAGGCCGTCTCCGGCGTGAAGGGCGAGAACTCGATCAAGCTGTTCGGCAGCGATCTCCAGGCGCTGACAGACACCGCCAACAAGATCAAATCGGTGCTGGCGACCGTGCAGGGCGTCACCGACCTTGCGGTGTTCACCTCGCTCGGACAGCCGACCATTCAGATCGACATCAACCGTGCCAAGGCCGCACGCTACGGCCTTGCGCCCGGCGACATCAATGCGACCATCAAGGTCGCGATCGGCGGCGATACCGCGGGCGATCTCTACGAGCCCGGCTCGGACCGCCACTTCCCGATCATCGTCCGCCTCGCGCCGGAATACCGCAAGAGCGCCGAGGCGATCCAGAATTTGCGCATCGGCGCGCCCGGGCCGAACGGCACCATCACGCAGATCCCCCTGAGCGAGGTCGCGACCATCAGCCTCGTCTCCGGCGCCGCTTACATCTATCGCGAGCAGCAGGAGCGTTACCTGCCGATCAAGTTCTCGGTGCGTGAGCGCGACCTCGGCAGCGCGATCCGAGAAGCGCAGCAGAAGATCGCCGACCAGGTGCAGTTGCCGCCGGGCTCGCACATGGAGTGGGTCGGTGAGTACGGCAACCTCCAGGACGCGATCCGGCGGCTGTCCATCGTGGTGCCGATTTCGCTGGCGCTAATCGCCATCCTGCTCTGGTTCAATTTCGGCTCGATGACAGAAACACTGCTCGCCATGAGCGTGATCCCGATGGCGATTTTCGGCGGCGTGCTCGGCCTCGTCATCACCGGCACTCCCTTCAGCGTCTCCGCGGCGATCGGCTTCATCGCGCTGTTCGGCATCGCCGTGATGGACGGCATCATCATCATCTCGCAGTTCAACCAGCTCATCGAGGAGGGAATCGACCGGATGACCGCGGTGATCCGGACCGGCGAATTGCAGCTCCGCCCCGTGCTGATGACCTGCGTGGTTGCAGGCGTCGGGCTGTTGCCCGCGGCGCTCTCGCAAGGCATCGGTTCGCAGGTGCAGAAGCCGCTGGCGGTCGTCGTCGTCACCGGCATGATGCTGGCGCCGGTCGTCATCCTGGTGACGTTGCCGGTCCTGATCTCCTTCTTCTCGCGTCGCGCGCGCTGAGAGCCTCAGAACCCGTAGAGCCGCGCCGGATTGTCGACCAGGATTTTCTTGCGCACATCGGCATCCGGCGCCCAGACCGGAAGCTGGTTGAGCAAGCGGCCGTCGTCGATCTGGTAGAGCGGCGCGATGTCGGTGGCCTTGCGCCCCTCGACATGGCTCGAATCCGGATGCGGCCAGTCGGTGCCCCAGACGATGCGGTCCGGATTGGCCGCGATCAGCGCGCGCGCATAGGGCACCATGTCCTGATAGTCGGGCGCGAGCTTTGACGAACGATAGGCTCCGGAAATCTTCACATAGGCCTTGCCGGATTTGACGAGCGCGATCAGGTCGGCAAATCCCGGCTGCTCCAGCCCGAGCGAGGCCTCAAGGCCGCCGAAATGGTCGAACACGGCCGGCACGGGTGCCGCAAGCACGAGATCCTTGATCGCCGAGATCATCGGCAGCGTCGTGTAGAGCTGCACGTGCCAGCCGCGCGCCTTCATGCGCTCGACCGCCGCGGTGAAGCGGGTACGTCCGACATTGGGATCGCTGATGCCGCCGGTGGCGAGATTGATGCGGATGCCGCGGAAGCCGTCCTGCTGCATCGTATCGAGCTGGGCCTCCGTCGTCTTGTCGTCGATCACCGCGACCCCGCGCGCGGTCGCGCCGCGCGCCTTCATGCCGAACAGGGTGGAGGAGTTGTCGGTGCCGTAGACGCTCGGCGTCACGATCACCACGCGCTCGATATGCAGCGCCTTGTGCAGCGCCGCCATCTCCTCCGGAGAGGCCGGCTCCGGCGTATAGACGCGCCCTGCAAAGAACGGAAACTTCTCGGGATCGCCGTGGATATGGGTGTGGCAGTCGCACGCGTGGGCCGGGACATCGAAATTGACCGGCGTCGCGGGCTGCGCTGCCTTGGCGTGGGCTTTGCTGGTCATGGCTACTCCTGCGGCAAGGGAGGCAAGCAGGACGCTGCGTCGGTTGAGCATGGTTTCTCTCCCCGCTTATTGTTCTGATCGAGGGAGAATATCACGTCCGCCGGCGGCGCCTTCGTCCAGCGGCCGCATGGCTGGTGAGCGTTGCAGGGAGTTTCTTCAGGGCTGGCCGGCGGGATTGGGGGCCGGACGCCGGAGGCGGATATGTCGCGAGCGATCACTGCCCCGACGGCGTGCGCAGGCCGTGCCAGGCGTCGCGGACCTGGTGATAGTGCACTTCGGGCAGATAGTCCGGCGTGTTCAGGTTCAACGTCTTGACGTCGAGATGCCCGATGGCGCTGAGCAGCGTGTAGGACGCGATGACGCGGTCGCGCAGCGCGCCGATCAGGCGTGCCTTGGCCTGGATCAGGTCGGCCTGCGAGTTCAGCACGTCCACCGTCGTGCGCTGTCCGCCGGCCGCCTCGCGCTGCACGCCTTGCAGGGCGACCGTGGCTGCCTTCACTTCGGACTCGGAAGCAGAGACTGCGATCTTGGCGCCCTCATTGGCAACCCAGGCGCTGACCGCGGCGGTGCGCGCCTGGTTGCGGACTTGGTCGAGCACGAGCCGGCTCTGCGCCGTGACTTCCTTGGCCTGCCGGGTTTGCGAGGCGGCCTGGCCGCCGTCGTAGATCGGGGCGGTGACGTTGGCGACGATCGAGGCCTGGTCGGTGCCGAAGGTGCCGAGCGTCGGGTCGCTGTCGCGGCTGCGGCTGACGCTGCCCTGGACGCTGGCGCTGGGCAGCAGCGCGCCTTCGGCCACGCGGATGTTGGTCGAGGCGACGTCGACGTCGAAACCGGCGGCCATCACCGCCGGATGCTCGCGGATCGCCATCGCCATCGAATCCTCCCGGCTCTTCGGCAGATAGCGATCGACGACCTCGGCGGGGCGAAGCTGCGCGGGCGGATTGCCGATCACCTGCGCATAGGTCGCCTGGCTCACCGCAAGCGCGACTTCGGCGGCGTTGAGATCGGCGAGCCCGCGGTTGAGGCGGGCCTCCGCCTGCGCGGTGTCGGTCGGGGTGACGTCTCCGGCGTTGAGGCGTCGCTGGGTGACAGCGAGCGTCTCGCGCAGGAAGGCGACGTTGGAGCGTTGGGCTTCGACCAACGACTGGTTGGCAAGCACGTTGGTGTAGGCCGTGACCGCGTCGAGCAGCACGCCCTGTCCGACATTGCGCAGTGCCTCGCGGCCAGACTGCACCTGGAGCTCGGCGACCCGCACGCTGTTGGCGGTCCGGAAGCCGTTGAACAGGGTCTGCGTCACGGTGACGCCGATGGTCCAGGGCTTCAGCGTCGCGGTCTGGATGGTGTTGTTGGGCAGCAGGTCTCGTACCGCTTGCAGGCCGGCGCTCAGGCTCGCCACGATCTGCGGCCGGTAGCCGACGAGCGCCTGCGGCACATTCTCGTCAGTCGCGCGCTGCCGCGCGCGCTCGGCATTGAGCTGCGGATTGGTCTGGTAGGCCTTGGCCAGGGCCTCGGGCAGGGCTTCGGCCCGCACAGGGGCCGGCAGGGCGCACGTCAGCATCAGCGCAGACCATGCGACAAGAGCAGGGCCCGCGCCCGGTCGACGCCGCATCCACTCGCGGCCAGTACTGGCGGTCCGCCCGTTCATATGATCCCGCAAAACCCCGGCTGTCCGCCCCCGCCGACGGCGGCCCTCTTAACTGTTTAACCAGCGGAGGTCTCGCAGGCAAACTGCCGCGGATGAAACCCCCATGAAATCCGTGCTTGTTGCAGGTGCGTCACACACGAATCCCATCCCCAAATGCGCTATAGGAGAGCACAGACGCCTCTCGATCCCGGAAGGCGCCTTTGCCTTGCGGTCCGGACCTCGCGGATGATGCCGAAACTGTTCTCCGACGCCGACGCTCTCGCCGAGGAGATCATTCGCGACGTCGGGACCGATCTTGTGGTCGGGCTGCCGCTCGGCCTCGGCAAGGCCAATCATGTGGTCAATGCTCTCTATGCGCGGGCTTGCGCCGATCCTGACATCAAGCTGACACTGCTCTCGGCGCTGACACTGGAAAAGCCGAAGCCGGCGAGCCTGATCGAGCGCCGCTTCATCACGCCCGTCATCGACCGCCTGTTCGGCGGCTATCCCGATCTCGCCTATGCCGGCGCGCTGCGCGAGGGCAGGTTGCCGCCCAATGTCAGTGTCTTCGAATTCTTCTTTCTTGCAGGGCGCTGGCTGCATGTGCCTGCAGCGCAGCAGAACTACATCTCGGCCAACTACACCCACGCCGCGGACTATCTCCTCGCATGCGGGCTCAACGTGGTGACGCAGCTTGTCGCCAAGCGCATCGTCAATGGCGTGCCGCGCTACAGCCTGTCCTGCAATACGGACACGACGCTGGACGTGCTGCGCGAGCGCCGCGCCGGACGCGCATCGTTCAAGCTGATCGCGCAGGTGAATTCCGAACTGCCGTTCATGCCCGGCGCGGGCGATCTTCCGGCCGATGAGTTCAGCGCGGTTCTGGAGAGTGCTGCGACCGACTTTCCGCTGTTCGCGCCGCCGTCGGAGCCGATCTCCGATACCAAATATGCCATCGGGCTGAATGCGGCATCGCTGGTGCCCGATGGCGGCTCGCTTCAGATCGGCATCGGGCAGATCGGCGACGCACTGGCGCAGGGCCTGATCCTGCGCCATCGCGACAGTGCAGCCTTTCACGACATCATGACCCGGCTGTCGCCGGCGCGGCCGGCGGTCGCTCAGGAGACCAGTTCGTTCGACTTAGGCCTCTACGGCGTCAGCGAGATGCTGACGGAGGCGTTCATCGGGCTGATCGATGCCGGCATTCTCAAGCGCGCAGTCGACGGCGTCGTGCTGCACGGCGCTTTCTTTCTCGGTCCAAAGTCCTTCTATCGCGCGCTGCGCGAGATGCCGCCCGACCAGATCGCGCGCATCCAGATGATGCCGGTGTCGTTCACCAACGCGCTGTATGGCGAGGAGGAGCAGAAGCGCCGCGCCCGCGTCGATGCGCGCTTCGTCAACAACACGATGATGGCGACTCTCATGGGAGCCGCCGTCTCCGACGGCCTCGACGATGGGCAGGTGGTGAGCGGCGTCGGCGGGCAGTACAATTTCGTGGCGCAAGCCTTTGCGCTGAAGGGAGCACGATCGGTGCTGACGCTCGAGGCGACGCGGCAGGCCGGCGGTAAGCTCCGATCAAACGTCCTCTGGCGATACGGGCATGAGACCATCCCGCGGCATCTGCGCGATGTCTTCGTCACCGAATATGGCGTTGCCGATCTCAGGGGAAAGTCGGACGCCGACGTGATCGCCGCAATGCTTGCGATCGCCGACTCGCGCTTCCAGGACGAGCTGATGCGGGTTGCGCAGGAGGCCGGCAAACTGCCCCGCGGCTACGAGCTCCGGGCGGTCCATCGCGAGAACCACCCCGAGCGGATTGCGAAGGCGCTCAAAGGCGCGCGCGAAGCCGGGCTGCTGCCGTCGTTTCCGTTCGGCTCTGATTTCACCGAGGTCGAGCAACGTCTCATCCCTGCGCTGCAGATCCTGCAAGGTGCGCAGCGCTCGCCACGCGTGCTCGCGGGCCTGCTATGGCAGGGAGTGACACGCATTCCCGACGCGGCCGACGAGGCCTGCCTCGCACGCCTTGGCCTTGATCGTCCCAAGACCTGGCCGGAACACGGCTATCGCGCGCTGGTGAGTGCAGCCTTGGCGCGGAGCCGTAGCAACTAACTCGGCCGTCGCCGGGACGACTGCGAATGTTTAATCACCGTCGTCCCGGCGAAGGCCTGGCGAAGGCCGGGACCCATAAACCCAGGGAGAAGTTGTCGCGCGAACCGGTAACCGCGAGTCTTCGCCAAACCACTTCCTCTGGCTATCGCGACGAGCGCAAAGCGCTCGCGCGGGGGTCCCCGATCTGCGCTCCGCTTCGCTGCGCTTGTCCGGCACGACGGCGAATTTTAATTAGCGGACCCCTACCGGTTCTTGTTCACCGGCTTGCGCTTCTCGATGAACGCGGCCATGCCCTCGGAGCGGTCTTCCAGCGCGAAGGTCGAGTGGAACAGGTTGCGTTCGACGCTCATGCCCTCGGCGAGCGTGGTCTCGAACGCGCGGTTCACCGCCTCCTTGGCCATCGCGGCCGCGGGCCGCGACATCGAAGCGATCTTCTCGGCGGCCGCCAGCGCCTCGTCGATCAGCTTGTCGGCCGGAACGATGCGGCTGACGAGGCCGCTGCGTTCGGCTTCCGCCGCATCCATCATGCGGCCGGTGAGGCAAAGGTCCATGGCCTTGGACTTGCCGATCGCGCGCGTCAGGCGCTGCGTGCCGCCGATGCCGGGAATGGTGCCGAGCGTGATCTCGGGCTGGCCGAACTTCGCGGTGTCGGCGGCGATGATGATGTCGCACATCATGGCGAGCTCGCAGCCGCCGCCGAGCGCATAGCCCGCGACCGCCGCAATCGTAGGCTTGCGGCAGCGTGCCACGCGATCGCCGCCGATCGCGGCAAAATCCTCGGAGAACATGTCGATGAAGGCCTTCGGCTGCATCTCCTTGATGTCGGCGCCGGCGGCGAAGGCCTTCTCGCTGCCGGTCAGGACGATGCAGCCGATGGCGTCATCGGCCTCGAGATCGTCGACGGCCGCGGCGATCTCGCGGAAGACGCCGAAAGACAGCGCATTGAGCATCTTCGGCCGGTTCAGCTTGATGATGCCGACCGCGCCTTTGCTTTCGACGATGATGTGTTCGAACGTGCTCATGCTCCACCCACGCTTTTGATTGAGCGGGCAATTTGCCCGCTGGCGCGGTGGGCTTCAAGGGGCCAAAAGCCACCGGGACGCGCGTGCCGCGCGCCCCGGAACAGGCGTCAGGCCATGAACATGCGCGCGGCGGATGCCAGCGTCAGAAGTGCGCCGGCACCGATGAAGATCTTGCCGATCAGCGAGCTCTGGTCCCAGGCCGAGCTCTGCTGGCTGCTTGCGGCCATCACCGGCGCCGGACGCGGCTGCGCGTCGGTTGCTGCGGCCACCGCCTTCTGCGCGGGCGGGTTGTCCTGTTGCAGGGCGCGGTCGACCTCGTTGAGCTGGTCGGACGCGACCACCTGGTTCTCGGCGCCGGAGGAGGCGGCGGCATTGTCGGCGGCCGCCTGCACGTTGTCGTTGGCCCGATTGGTCATTGCAGTGGCCGCAGCCGCAGTCGGTGTGTCGGCGGCAGCAAGCTGCGCATTGGCGTTGGCGACTGTCGGCGGCATCTGACTGGAGGCCGGCGTGTCGTTGTTGGCCTTTGCGTCGGCTGCCTTTGCCGCGTCCTTCTTGCCGGCCTGGTCGTCGGAGGATTTTTCCGCCGTCTTGCTGCTACTGCTGCGGCGGTGCGAGGTGTGGCGCCGGTGCTTGCTGGGCTTGACCTCGTCGGCCTGTTTGCTCGCGCTGTCCGTTTTGGTGGCAGCATCCGGCGCCGCCTGTGCCGCGCCCCCGCACAGCAAGAAAAGTCCGGCCAGAAGAATCAAGGCCGCGCGTCCACTGGTTTTCATCATGTTGACGATCTCCCCAATCCGCCCGTCCCGGGGGCGAAGAGAGACGCCGGGGCGTGACCACAGCGGGGCAGAAAATGGGAATCTTCGGGCTACACCGGGCAAAAACGGGGCAAACCAGCACCTCCTGATCCGCTCTCTGACCCGCCCTCGGATGCGAGCGGGACTGATCGGTGTTATGAGCCTCCCCGGGCTTCGCGGCCGGGACTTGGGAGGCTGACCATTGATCACGAATTTGTGATCTTGTGGGATCGGCGTAACAAATTGAAAGAGCGGCCGAATTGCATGGTGAGGGGCGCGCGTGCGCGGACGTGAGGACGAGTGGACCGGCCTGATGCGGTCGGCCATGGCGGGCGATGGTGCGGCGTATCATCGCCTGTTGAAGGCGATCACGCCGGTGCTGCGGGCTGCCGCAAGGCGCGGTCTGGCGCGGGCTGGGCAGCCTGCCGATCAAGCCGAGGATATCGTGCAGGACATTCTGTTGGCGGTGCATCTGAAGCGGCACACTTGGGATAGCCAAGCCCCCTTCGCCCCGTGGCTGTTCGCGATCGCCCGCAACAAGCTGATCGATGCGCTGAGACGCCGCGGCAGGCGTGTCTTCGTCAACATCGACGATTTCGCCGAGACGCTGCCGGGCGAGACGCCGCAGGACACGGCCTCGGCGAGCGAGGTCGCGACCCAGCTCAACACCCTGCCACAACGCCAGCGCGAGGTGTTGCAGTCGATCGCCGTCGATAGCGCCTCGATCAGGGACACGGCGGCAAAGTTCTCGATGAGCGAAGGTGCGGTGCGCGTCGCGCTGCATCGAGGTCTTGCCGCGCTCACAGCCAAACTGCGGGACCACTAGTCATGGATACCGATCAACTCATTCGCACGCTCGCGGCCGACAACGCCCATCGTGCGCCGCGCGTCGGCGCGGTGCTGACCATGGCGCTGCTGGTGGCGGCGCCCTTGTCGATCCTGATCTTCGCGACCTTCCTCGGCGTTCGGCCGGACGTCATGAGCGCGATGCACAACCCGTTCTTCGACATGAAGTTCGCGGTGACGCTGTCGCTGGCGATCCCTGCGATCATCATCAGCCTGCACCTGTCGCGCCCCGAAGCCTTGATGCGCGGCTGGGGCTGGCTGCTGCTGCTCCCCGCGGGACTGCTCGCGGTCGCGATCGGCGGCGAGATGATGATGGCGCCGGCCATGCCGATGACGATGCGGATGGTCGGCAAGAATTCCAGGGTATGCCTGTCGGCAATCCCGGCGATGTCGCTGCCACTGCTTGCGGGCGCGCTGTTTGGCCTGCGTCACGGCGCGCCGTCGCGGCCCGCGCTCGCCGGCGCGCTGGCCGGCTTGCTGTCGGCCGGGCTCGCCGCGACGCTCTATGCCTCGCACTGCACCGACGACTCTCCCCTGTTCGTCGCGACCTGGTACACGATCGCGACCGCGCTGGTGACGGCGATCGGTGCGCTCGTCGGGTCGAAGGTTTTGCGCTACTAGCGCGCCGGTTCAGGCTGCCGGCGTCGTGCTCTGTTGCATGCGGTGGAAGCGCAGCACCTGCTGCGCTGTGGAGCTGCGCAGCGCCTCATAGGTATCCCGCAGCGTCAGCATGTCGGTCTGCGAGCCGCCGGACAGCTTTTCGCGCATGGCGATGATCGCGCGCACGCTCGACCACGACATGTTTGCGACTTTGGCGAGGATCATCACACCCTCGGTGCGGCTTTCGATCATCATGTTTTCGGCGATCTCGATCGAGACGCCGGCGAGGGCCGCAAGCCCGGCATTGGTCTCGTCGAACTTGCCTTGCTCGGCGAAGGTCCCGACCTGGTATTCGTTGAGGCGGCCGTCCTCGTGCAGCGACTTCACCAGCGCACGCGCCATCTTGGTTTGCCTGGTCATGGCGGCCGCGCGGATGCGCTGGGTCGCTTCCTGGACGACGCTGGACACTTCGCCGGCGAGCTCCGGATTGGCGGCTTCGAGCTTCCGGCGCACGCTCAGCGATGCCTTCGCGACCAGCTTCAGATAGTGGTGGCGCGGCAGGTCGGGCCGTAGGCCTATGCAGGTGGCGAGGTCGTCGTCGCGCTCGGCGCGGGTGACGAGGTCCACGAGGCTTTCTTCGGAGAAATGGGCGCCCGGATTGCTGACGGTTGACTGCACCACCTCGTCGTTGCCGCGCGCCACCAGCACGTCAGTGAGCGCGTCCGAGAGCACGCGGCGCAGCGAGATCGCCTTGAGATGGGCCTGGCTCTTGCTGCGCGCGATCTCGAGCAGGGTTGCCTCGTCCAGCCGTTCCGACTTCGACAGCACGGGGCCGGCGACGTCGATGACGTCATCGAGTGCCAGCGTGCGGATGATTTTGGGGGGCGCGGCGCCGGCCGGCGCGAGACGGTCGGCGAGCAACGCCTTGGCCGAGGTTTCGATCTGCTCAACCAGGCACTGGAAGACGTCGTCGAACAGGCGGATGTGCTCATCCGAATAATCCACCGCGTTGTTGATGAAGAGATCGGTGACGCGGCGCAGGGTCTCCACCCGGCGCGCCACCGTGCCGTGCGAGAGCGCGGCCTGCAATTCGTCGAGCAGGTTTTCGGAAGGTTTGGCGGATTTGGATCTCATGGCCCTGTCCTGGAGCGTTCGGTCCGGCGGCGGCTTCTGCGCGACCGGCGGCAAATGGGATAGTCAGCTCGTTGCAATGCGGTTGCGCCCTTGCGCTTTGGCGGAATAAAGCGCGCCGTCGGCGCGCGCGAGAAATGTGTCGGCAGTATCGTTGTCGCGCAGCGAGGCGACCCCGGCGGAAATCGTCACGTTCATGCCGGGAGAAAATGCGTTCCAGTCGAGATCGGCGACGATCCCGCGCAGACGCTCGAGCATCCGCGCAGCGGCGTCGGCTTGCGTATGCGGCAGCAGGAGCAGAAATTCCTCGCCGCCGTAGCGGCCGAAGCGGTCGTCCGGGCCGATATTGGCGAAGATGGTGATTGCGAAGGTGCGCAGAACCTCGTCACCGACGGGATGGCCGTGGACGTCGTTGATACGCTTGAACCAGTCGAGGTCGATCAGCGCGATCGCGCAGGATCCTGCCGTCCCGCGCGAGCGCTCGATTTCGGCGTCCAGCAGCCGCATGATGCAGCGGCGGTTGTAGGAGCCGGTGAGCTCGTCGAGCTCGGCGAGCTCCTCGATGCGCTGGTAGGCAGTCTTCAGCTCGATGCTGCGCCGATACAGAATCTTGCGCAGCGTGCTGCCGAACAAGCCGAGGAAGGCGCATTGGCCGATCACGAGCACGAAGCACAGCATCGACGCGGTCCGCTCGAGCCGTGTTGCGACCGGCAGTCCGATCGGCAGGTTCGAGACCAGGAAGACGAATGCGAGCCCGACGGTTGCCAGACCCCAGGTGATCATCGCCTGGCCCGAGGTCATGCGCAGCGTGCCGAACGCGAAGATCAGGAACAGCACGCTGATGAAGGCGACCCCGACCGTTGGGACCGCGAGCAGGAATACCATCTGCAGCGCCATATGCGCCGAGATCTGGAAGACGGTGAGGTAGTGGTCCTCGAACTGGTCGCCGAAGCCGGATTCCGAGAGCACGGTGAACGTGCCGATGATCATCAGGCCGCCGAGCCAGAACAGCGATGGCACGGCCATCGAGACCGCGCCATCGTAGGCGTAGAGCAGCAGAACCGACGCGCCGAGCGAGTAGCTCACGGCCTGGCCGACATACATCTGGCGCCGCTGTCGCATCCGGCGCGCGCGCACCTCCGGCGCCGTCGCGTCGGGCGTCAACGCGAGCTCCGCGGCTTCTGCGGCATTCCGGTCCGGGAAGGACGTGGCGGCCGTGCTCATGCTCTTGCCGTTGCTGGATGTCAGTCCAAAAATCTACGTGGCAAGCCTTTAGGTTTGGTATCCTCGCCTCGCGAATCCGGGCTTGCGCAGGGCAAATGGCCTTGATCCGACGCGGAAATTAGTGCGCGATGAGGGATCGTCGGTGATCGGTCGAGCCAAGGCAGGGGTTCGTGAGACATACGTCGTGCAGGGCCGCCGCCATTGACCGAGTTTTGGTCAGGCCGCCTGCGCTGGGCAGGCATTCCGCAGGAAAGTTTTTCAGTATTATGTTACCGATCTGGATTAGGGCAGCCAGCCGCCACAGGCGGCGAAAGGAAAATGCGGCGATGTGGGGTAGATCACACAGGGCCCCGTACGATTGCGGTAAGTTGAAGAATTTTGCGCCTGCCGTCGAACCGTCCGCCGTTCCGCCCCGACCAACCTTGCGAGACGGGCGTTGAGCGTGACACAGGCGGCTTCGGACGAGGTCCTGATCGCCAGGATCGCCCAAGGCGACCGGCTCGCCATGCAGGTGCTGTACGGGCGGCACCATGTCAGGGTGTATCGCTTCGGGCTCCGGCTCGTGCGCGACGAACAGGTGGCGGAGGACCTCATTAGCGAGGTGTTTCTCGACGTCTGGCGTCAGGCCGGCAAGTTCGAGGGCCGATCCGCTGTCTCCACCTGGCTGCTGGCAATCACCCGATTTAAGGCCCTGTCTGCGCTCCGGCGCAGGAAGGACCTCGAGCTGGACGAAGAAGCTGCCAACGCGATCGAGGATTCGTCGGACGATCCGGAAACGGTGGTGCAGAAGAAGGATACCAGTGAAGCGTTGCGGGGGTGCCTGACGGCGCTTTCGCCGGAACATCGGGAAATCGTCGATCTTGTCTACTACCACGAGAAGTCCGTGGAGGAGGTGGCCGAGATCGTCGGGATACCTGAGAACACGGTAAAAACGCGCCTGTTCTACGCGCGCAAGAAACTGGCCGAACTGCTGAAGGCAGCCGGCGTGGAGCGAGGCTGGCCATGATGGCTTTGAGCAAGAAGATGCTGGAGCAAGAGCCCAGTGAAATTGAAATGCTGCTGCCATGGCATGCCGCCGGCACGCTGAATGCGCGCGACGCCCGCCGTGTCGAGGAAGCGCTCGCGCGTGATCCCGAGCTCGCCCGGCAGTATGCCGCGATCCGCGGCGAGTACGAAGAGACCATCCATCTGAACGAGAGCCTCGGCGCACCGTCGGCGCGCGCGATGCAGAAGCTGTTCGCGGCGATCGACGCCGAGCCCTCGCGCCCAACCGGTGCGCGGCCGCCCTCGGCGCGCATTTCGACCTTCTTCGCGAGTCTGTCACCGCGGACGCTGGCCTGGTCGGCGAGCCTTGGTGCGATCGTGCTGTTGCTGCAAGCCGGCATCATCGGCGCGGTGCTGATGAAGAACCAGACCGCGACCTTCCAGACGGCGTCGCTCTCCACCACCGACGCCCCGATCACGCGTGAGTTCGGTAAATCCGCCGCCGCGCCGGCGCGCGCGTTGGTGCGCTTCACGCCGGAGGCGCGAGTGGCCGACATCACGTCGCTGCTCGACAGCTATCACGCCTCTATCATCGACGGCGCCAAGGGCGGCATGTTCCGCCTCCAATTCGAAAAGCCGATGAGCCAGGACGAGCTCACCGCGCTGCTCGGGCGGATGCAGCGCGAAAAGATCGTCAACCTCGCCGTGGCGGCGCCTTAAGCGCGCCTCGGGCTCATGACGCGCAAGTCCGAGACTGGGGTGAGAGCAGGGGCCTACGCATCATCCGTGGCCGCCGTGCTTCTCCTCGCCACCTCGCTCGGCGTCGAGGTCGCCCACGCGCAGGCGATCATGCGCACGCCCACGATCAGCGTCCCCTCGCGTACACCGACCATCAGTCCGAGCATTGCCGCAAGGGCCGTGAGTGTCGGCCGCGCCCCCCGCGTCGCCACTACGCCCCGGCTGACGCCGCGGCTGGCGATCCCGGTGCAGCCCTATGTGCGCTACTCGCCGAACCTCTATCCGGCCTGCACCGCGCCCTATCGCGACGCCGATGGCGACTGCCTCGCGCAGCCGAAGGGCGACGGCGACGGCGCCGGCAAATCGGGCAAGAAGAGCGCCGGCAATGCGCGCCGCAATAATGCTCAGGCCGCCGCAAACCTGCGCACCTTCGCCAATGAATTCGTCGCCGAGATCGACGGCGCGCTCTCGCTGGCCGAGGCCGACGAGCTGGCCAGGCGACATGGTTTGAGGCGCGTCGCCTCGGAGAACTTTCCGCTGATCGGCGCCACGATCGGCCTGTTTCGCATCACCGACGGCCGGCCCTACGACACTGTGCGGCGCGAGTTCGCCGCCGACGGCAGCGTGCATTCGCTCCAGCCGAACTATCGCTACATGCTCCAGGACCAGAAAGCGGCGCCGACCGAAGGTGATCCGGCGCAATATGCGCTGGCCAAGCTCCGCCTGCCGCAGGCGCACACGCTGGTGCACGGCGCCAATGTCACGGTCGCGGTGATCGATTCCGGAATCGACGTCAAGCATCCCGAGCTCGCCAATTCGATCACCGACAATTTCGACGCGCTCGGCAGCCCCGAAGGCCCGCACGTCCACGGCACCGGCATCGCGGGCGCCATCGTGGCGCATGCGCGGCTCATGGGCAGCGCGCCGGAGGCGCGCATCATTGCCATCCGCGCCTTCGGCGGCACCACGAGGGGTGCCGAGAGCAACTCCTACATCATTCTGCGATCGCTGAATTACGCCGCCGAGCACGGCGCGCAGATCGTCAATATGAGCTTTGCCGGTCCGAAGGACGCGGTGATCGGACGCGCCCTCGCGGCGACCGCCGCCCGCGGCCTTGTGCTGGTCGCGGCCGCCGGCAATGCCGGCGCGAAATCTCCGCCGCTCTATCCCGCCGCCAATCCCAACGTGATTGCGGTCAGCGCGACGGACCAGCAGGACAGGCTGTTCACCGCCTCCAATCGCGGCAACTACATCGCATTGGCGGCGCCCGGCGTCGACATCTTCTTGCCCGCACCGGACGGCAAGTATCAGATGACGTCGGGCACCTCGTTCTCGGCGGCCTATGTCTCCGGCGTCGCGGCCCTGCTTCTGGAGCGCAATTTCGCCCTGAAGCCCGAGGCACTGCGCATGACGCTTGCGAAGACCGCGCGCGACCTCGGCTCGCCTGGGCGTGATGATCTGTTCGGCGATGGCGAGGCCGATGCTTACGCGGCCGTGATGGCCGTTCCCACCGATGGTGCGACGCCGGTTGCCGCGACGTCCGGTACAACAAAACGTGAAGGCGGCGAGGGGCGTCGCGAGGAGCCTGGGATCCGCGCGATCGACCAACCGTCACTGTCGAGCGCGGACGATAAATCCACGGTTTCTCAGACGGATAGGCCGGCGTCACGATAACTGCTGCGACAAAGATGCACGTGGCGAGAAGGTTAAAAATTCGAACGCTGCGTTGAACGTTCAGCCCGCTGCCACGACCAAAATATGTGGGAGCGGTCATCCCTCCCCATCGGTCATATCAGGCGCGAGCGCCCATCCACCCCAAGCGCCCATATGGCTCGACCCGTCCGGTTGTCCCCCCGGACGGGTCTTTTCTTTTTGGGGGGGACTTATTCCTTGAAGGCCTCCTTGCGATATCAGCTTTTGGTTGAGCTCGCGCCTGCGGTCCCTCGTCAGCGATTCGCCCCGAGGGCTGCAAGACCGCTATGCTTGTGTGAGGCTTGACGGCAAATCGGCTGCAAACTCCGTAGACTCGCGGTATCTGATGACGACGGCCGCGTCGCATCTGGACAAGTCAAAACTTTTCCACAAAATATTCATGTCGCGTCTAAATTGATTCGTGAGCGTTGCGTCCTCCGCGTCCGTGTTTTCTCCCAACGGGCTGGTTCATGACACATCGCCAAGGCGTGGCTTGCGGCCGCGACGTTGCAAAGCGCTGGTGCGCGCTCGCCGAGCAGCGGCTGGAACATCTCACGGAAATGTTCGAGACCGGGCGCTGGCGCCGCTATCACTCGGAGCTCGCATTCCTCGAAAACATCCAGGAAGCCAAGCGCGCGCTCCAGACCTGGCGCGCGATCGCGGCCGGCGAGGATGTCTCGGCGGCCGCTGCGAGCGTGACGGGCGCGTTCGGCTGGTCTCCGGCGACCATACCAAGCATGGCTCCGCGCGAGCAGGCCCAGACCGTGCAGCCGAAGGCCGTGCATATCGCGCCTGAAACGGCCGTGCCGATCGCATTCGCCCCCGCGCCGGACGTGCTCGCTGACGTGACCGAAGCCCCGATCGCTCCAATTGCGACGCTCGCTCCGATTGCGGCGTTCCTGCGGACTTTCTCGCCGCCTGCCGCCGACGTCGTCGCGGCCCCCGAGCGTGTCGTCGAACTCACCCTCAGCCTCGACGGTATCGAAGCCAAATACCCGCTGCTGAGGAACGCGTTTTAGGGCCAGGATTTTTCCAGACACTCCGCTGTCGTCGTGGCGAAAGCCAGGATCCGCATCGCGGAATCTCTCCGGAACGCGCGCCCTGTACCACACGCATCACCCAAGACGAGTCCTGCATTGCACGTTGCTTGGCCTGAACGACGAAGTGCATGGAAGCTGTTTCCGCGAAAGGCCGTCATTGCGAGGAGCGGAGCGACGAAGCAATCCAGACTGTCGCTGCGGACAGATTCTGGATTGCTTCGCTTCGCTCGCAATGACGGGTAGTTGAGGCTCGCATCTCGGACAATGGCAGGGGCTCTCTGTCAATCGCTACCGCCGCACGGCATTCCCGCCGACCACCACCTGCGCGAAATGCTGTGCGCCCTCCGCCGACAGATCCGTCGTGACCACGCGTGCGTGGTCGAGACCGACCACGGCGCCGCGCGGTGTCTCGGAGATCATGTTGTTGTTGATAAGCGCGGAGCCCGCGCCCGGCACGACCGAGACGCCGACGCCGGCGAGCGCTTTGCGGATCACGTTGCCCGAGATCACGACGTCGCGCAGATATTTACCCCAGCCGGCGACGATGCCATAGGACGGCGCGTTCTCGATCACATTTCCGGTCACGGACGAATCCGCCTCGACGTAGATGCCGACGCCGGCATCGTCATCCGGCGTGGTGCCGATCGGCCGCTTCGGGATCAGGTTGCGGATGATGTTGCCCTGGACCACGGCGATGCGGCCGCCCTCGTTGAAATTGCAGACGGAGACGCCGACGGCCGCGCCGTCCACCGTGTTGTTGGCGATCACCGCGGCCTCGAACGAGAACTCTGAATAGAGCGCGACTTCGCGCACGTCGCTGACGCTGTTGTCCGTTATGTGGATGTTCGAGGCCGAATTGCCGCGCACCGCGGAATAGTCGCAGTTCCTGATGCGGTTGCCGCGGACGATGACGTTGCCGGCGCGGAAGGCGTTGATGGCGTTGCCGTACTGTCCGGAGCCGCCAGGGCCGGCCTTGATGTCCTCGATGCGGTTGTCGGCAACCAGCGTGCCGTCGTCGCCGATCGCGGTGCGCAGGATCTCGATGCCGTTGTCGTTGGTGCCGATGATCGTGTTGCGCGCGACGCTGAGGCCCTTGGCGTCGAACGAGACCACGGCCGTCGCGGCGATGTTGGTGAAGATGTTGCCGGAGATGTCGCCCGACACCTGCTCGAACCAGATGCCGCTGCCGCCGGCGCCGGTGATCTCGCAATCCGTGATGCGGATGGCGCGACCGCCGAGGCAATGGATCAGGCCGCGCCGCGTCGGCAGCGGCATGTCGCCGCCGTCGAAGGTGATGCCGGCGAGGCCGATCGCATCGGAGCCGTCGCTCTGGACCGCCGAGGCCCCGCCCGTGAAGATAAGCTTGGTGGCGCCACGTACGCCGATCAGTTGCGAGCCGTTTGGCAATCGCAGCAGGCCGGTGCGGTAGACGCCGGGCGGCAGGGCGAGCGGCATCTGCGCCCGCGCGGCCTCGTCGATTGCGCGCTGAAGCGCGCGCGTCTGGTCCTCGCTGCTGCCGGGGCGCACGCCATATTGCGTGGCGTCGCGGCCGAGCTGTGACGTCAGCGGCGCACCGCGCGTGGCACCGGCAGGCATGGCCAGCGCGCCGGCAACGCCTGCGGCGGAGGCTCCGATGAGGTGGCGGCGGTTGAGGTCCATGAGGCGTCCTCCGGCGGAGGCGGGAAGTGTCCGCACGGTCTAGGTAACGCAGAAATGGGAGCGGGGCGGTCGGCGTCGGCCAGATTGTTCGAGGTAGGGTTAAATGTTTACCCCGGTGGTGATGCCGTAAGGGTGGGTTAGCCGAAGACGTAACCCACCGTCTCGAGCACGGAGCCCGTGGAAGTCAAAAGTGGTGGGTTACGCTGCGCTAACCCACCCTACCAAGCTACGATGCACGCGCCTTCCGTGCCAACTGTACCATCTCCATCAGCATCGCTTCCCCGGCATCCACCAGTTCCTCCAGGGTGATGCGCGGAAATCCCTTGCGCCGCATCGCGCCGCTCCGCGCGAGCAGTGGGACATGGATGAACGCCGCGAGCTGCGGTCCGCCGGCCTTCGCGCCTTCGATCGCGCGCCAGCTCAGGTAGTTGCAGAGGTAGGCGCCGGCATCGCGCGAGGACCGCGCGTCGATGCCGGTGAGGCGTGCGGCGCGCAGCAGCCTTGCCGTGTGCGGGCCGAACATCATCGCGTCCGCATTGGCGGCGACGGCGCGCTTGCGCGAGCGCGTGTTGGCGCCATCGGGCCAGAGCATGGTGACCGCGTTGCGCGCGCGGGTCTCGATGCGCAGATACGACGTGCGCGCCGCGAGGCCGAACATCAGAAGTGCATCCGGCTTCACCCTCGCGAGCACCTCCGGTAGTTGCCGGTCGACCGCAGCATAGGTGACCGGGAAGATGTGGCTTGCAATCTCGACATCGTCGAGCGCCGGACGGCGCAGGTGCGCCAATCGCGTGACTAGCGGCTGGGTCGGGTTGTAGGGCGCGCCGGGAAAGGGCCCGAAGCCGGTGAGGAGAATGCGGAGCCGATCGCTCACTGCAACAGCTCCATAATCTGTTCGGCCGCAAGCGAAGGCGTGATGCGTCCGTCAGCGACCTCGTGCTCGATCTTCTTCACCTTGGCGCGGATTGACGCCTCCGTGCGCAGCCGCGCCAGCATGCGCTGCTCCAGCATCGACCACATCCACTTCACCTGTTGCTCGCGTCGCCGCGCGGCGAACTCGCCGGACGCGCTTGTCGCCTTGCGATGGTCGAGGATCTTTTGCCAGAGCTTTGCGATGCCGTTTCCGGTTAGCGCCGAATAGGTCTCGACCGGCGGGTGCCAGTGCTCTGAGCGCGGCGCGAGGATATGCAGCGCGCCGCGATAGTCGGCGGCGGTGATGTTGGCGCGCTTGAGATTGTCGCCGTCGGCCTTGTTGATCGCGATCATGTCGGCGAGCTCGACCAAGCCCTTCTTGATGCCTTGCAGCTCGTCGCCGCCACCCGGCAGCATCAATGCCAAGAAGAAATCCGTCATGTCGCAGACGGCCGTCTCCGACTGGCCGATACCGACGGTCTCGACCAGCACGACGCCAAAGCCCCCCGCCTCGCACAGCAGCATCGCCTCGCGCGTTTTCGCAGCAACGCCGCCGAGCGTTCCGGAAGACGGCGAGGGACGGATGAAGGCGTGGTCGGAGGCCGAAAGCCGCGCCATCCGCGTCTTGTCGCCGAGGATTGAGCCGCCGCTGCGCGCAGAGGACGGATCGACCGCAAGCACCGCGACCTTGTGGCCCTGCTCGATCAGGTAAATGCCGAGCGCGTCGATGGTGGTGGATTTGCCGACGCCGGGCGAGCCGGTGATGCCGACGCGAACAGCCTTGCCGGTGTCGGGCAACAGCATCTGCACGAGCTCGCGCGCCAGGGCCTGATGGTCGCCGCGCCGGCTCTCGATCAGCGTTATGGCGCGCGCCAGTGCGGCGCGGTGACCCGCGCGGAGGTCGCGGGCGAGGGATTTGATGTCCAGCGAGGCCTTCTTCTCAGTCATGCCCTGCTTTACAACGCCCCGGCGAAGCAGGCGAGGGCCGCTCGCCCCAAATCACCGCGATGTTGCTGCCGCCGCCGTCTGCGCCGGTTTCACCTTCCGCCACACCCACACCATCACCGGCCAGAGCAGCGCGCCGATGGCCATGGCGGCGAGGATCGCAGCGACCGGGCGCTCGAAGAACGGCAGAATGCTGCCGTCGGACTTGATCAGCGAGGTGACGAAGGCCTGCTCGACCATGGTGCCCATGACGATGCCGAGCACCATGGCGGCCACGGGATAGCCGTTCGCCTCCATCACGTAGCCGATCACCCCGAAGGCGGCGACGGTGACGACGCCGAACATATTGTTGCCGATCGCGAACGAGCCGACAGCGCAGCAGAGCATGATGATCGGCATCACCGTGGAGCGCGGCGCCAGCAGGATGTAGGCGGCGACCCGGATCATGGCGATGCCGAGCGGGATCATCAGGATGTTCGCGATGATGAACATCAGGTAGATCGCATACATGCTCGACGCCTTCTCCGTGAACAGCGTCGGGCCCGGGTTGAGCCCCTTCATATAGAGCACGCCGATCGCGATCGCGGCGATGGTGTCGCCGGGGATGCCGAACAGCAGCGACGGCACCCAGCCCGAGGCGATGCTGGCATTGTTGCTGGCGCCGGCCTCGACCAGGCCCTCGACATGGCCCGTGCCGAATTTTTCCGGCTCCCTGGAGAAACGTTTTGACATCGCATAGCTCACCCAGGCGGCCATGTCGGCGCCCGCGCCTGGAAGCACGCCGATGATGATGCCGACGATGTTTCCGCGCGTCATCTGCCAGTGGTATTTTTTCGTCAGGTTCCACTGGCCGGCCATGATGCTTCCGAATTTTCGCCGGGGCAGCGGCGGCGGTTCGGGCGTCAGCATCGCGCGCATCACCTGCGCCACCGCGAACACGCCGACGAGCGCTGGGATCGGCTCGATGCCGCCAAACAGATCGGTGATGCCAAAGGTGAAGCGCGGGATGCCGCCGGGATTCTCGATGCCGATACAGGAGACGAGAAGGCCGATGAACATGCCGGCGATCGCCTTCACCGGCGAGGAGCGCGCCACCAGCGTCGCGCACATCAGGCCGAGCAGCGCCAGCCAGAAATATTCGAAGGTCGAGAACGACAGCGCGATCTCGGCGAGGGGCGGCGCCAAAATCATCAGCGACAGCACGCCGGCGATGCCGCCGACCGCCGAGAACCATACACCAGCTCCGAGCGCGAGTTCGGCCTGGCCCTTGCGCGTCATGGCATAGGCCTCGTCGGCATAGGCGGCGGAGGCCGGCGTGCCGGGAATGCGCAAGAGCGCGCCGGGGATGTCGCCGGAGAAGATTGCCATCGAGGACGCCGCGACGATGGTCGCGATCGCCGCGATCGGCGACAGATAGAAGGTGACGGGGACGAGCAGGGCGGTCGCCATCGTCGCCGACAGGCCCGGCAGCGAGCCGATGACGAGCCCGTATACGGAGGCCGCGAACATCGCGATGATGACCTCCCAGGTGGAGATCAGCGAGAATGCGTCAATCAGCGTTTTCAGCATGGATCACCAGGGCGTCGGCAACAGGCCGGCGGGCAGCGGCACGCGCAGCAGCTTGGCGAAGATGAGGTGGATGGCGAACGGCGACAGCGCCGCGAGCGGCAGCGCGAGCTTCCACTTCGCGCCGAGCGCGGTCGAGGTCACGTAGACCATGATCGCCGCGGTGATGATGAAGCCGAGCCGGTCGGCCGCGAAGACGTAGAACAGCAACAGTGCCGGCGGCAGCAAAGCGCGCAGGCTGTAGAGCTTTCCTTGCGGCGGCGGTGCGGTCGCCGCCTGGCCGTCCTCGAGCGGGACCAACTCTTCCTCCTCCTCGAAGGAATGGCCGATGCCAAACACGATTGCGAGCCCGCAAAGTGCAAGGCCGGTGCCGATCACGAGCGGAAACACGTTGGGGCCGACCGGCTGGCCGGGCACCGGCGGCAAGATCCAGCCGCCGTAGGCAGCCGCCGCGCCGAGTGCGACGAGAAACGATCCCGTGACGGAGTCGGGAAGACGCATGGGAGGAGTCCTGTCAGAATTCCGGGAGGTGCGCTCTCTCTCCCCGCGTGCGGGGAGAGAGGTGGGGTGAGGGGGGGACTCTCCGCGAGAGCGGTGAGAGTTGGGCTCGAGGAGACCTCCTCACCGAAATCGAGTTGCGCTCGGATTCGACCTCTCCCGCATCCGCCTTCGCTGAAAGCTTCGGCGGACAAGAGCGGGGAGAGGTGAGACGTCAAGCCTTCGTCAGGCCAGCAGCCTTCATCGCTTCGCCCATCTGCGCATCGCCCTTGTCCATGAAGCTGCCGAACTGGCCGCCGTCGCCCCACACCGTGCCGAAGCCGCGGTTGCTCATGAACTCCTTGAACTCGGCGGAGTCGTAGACCTTCTTCAGCGCCGCAGTGAGCTTGGCCGTGATCTCCGGCGGCAGGTTCTTCGGCGCGCCGATGCCGCGCCAAGCGCCGGTGGAGTAGTTTACGCCCATCGATTCCTTCAGCGTCGGCACGTCGGGGAAGATCGGGTTGCGCGCGGGCGCCATGATGGCGAGGCTCTTCGCCTTGCCCGCCTCGATGATGGCGCGCGCTTCGGGCACCGAGCAGGTGGTGAGGTCGAGACCGCCGGCGGCGAGATCCTGCATCGCCGGTGCTGCGCCGTTCGACGGCACCCAGGCCACCTGATTGGCGGGCAGGCCCATCGCCTGCATCCAGCCGACCAGCGCGAGGTGCCAGATGCCGCCCTGGCCGGTGCCGGAGGCCTTGAACTTGCCGGGAGGTGCGGCCTTGATCGCGTCGGCGAGGTCCTTGACCGTCTTGTAGGGTGAGGAGGAGGAGACCTGGATGCCCGGCGGGTCCTCGTTCATCAGCGCGAGCGGGGTGTAGCTCCGCGGCGTCAGGTCGGTCAGGCCCTGCCAGTGCATCATCGAGATTTCGACGGTGAGCATGCCGATGGTGTAGCCGTCGGGCTGGGCGGTCGCGATTGCGGTGTGGCCGACCACGCCGGATCCGCCAGTGCGGTTGACCACGTTGAAGGGCTGGCCAAGATCCTTTTCCAGCAGCGCTGCGACAATGCGCGCAGTCGCATCCGTGCCGCCGCCGGCGCCCCAGGGCACGATCACGGTGACCGGTCGTGCCGGATAGGCTTGCGCGAGCGCGGGTTTGAAACCGAAGACGGCGGATGCTGCGACTGCAGCGGACGAAGCCGCAAACGCGCGGCGGGTGAGCTTGGACATGAATGCCTCCCAGCGGCGCCCGTAACATCGGGCGCTCTTGTCGATGACGGCATTCTAGTCGGCTTTGCGGCGCCGCCGCAAGGTAGCGCTACCAACGCGCTGTGAGCAACGGCGCGGTGCTCAAAGCGTGGTCACTGGCCATCATCCTCATCGCCCTTCTGTCGTGAGCCGCCAAAGATGTGCACGCCTTCCGCTGCAAGGTAGGGTCTCAGCGCCTCCCAGGGCACGAAGGCGACATATTCGCCTTCGGCGTAGGGGCCGACGGCATAAGGCGGGTAGTGGAAGGTGAGGCCGGAGCTCTTGCCGGCTTCGGTCGACGGCGCCAGCGTCACCGCGCCGATCTTGAGCAGGCTCGGCTCGACGCCCTTGAACCATTCGGCGGTCGCGGTCTCGCTGGTGTCACGCTTCTTCTTTTCGATCGTGAGCGAGGCGATCACGGCCTTCACCATCGCCCTCATGGTCGGGCCGTTATCGGCGGTCTCGGTGAAGAATGGGCGGATCGAGATGCGCTTGTTCTCGGCCTTGTCCCACAGGATCGTGTTCACGTCGGAATTGGGATGAGCGCCGTGGGTATCCATGTAGTCGTTGCGCAGGATGCTGACATAGCGGTCGGCGACCACCGAGCGGATCGAATATTTGCGCTCGAAATCCCAGCCGCCGTCCTTGAAGAATTGCGGATCCTGCTTGCGCGAGGCGGCCGCTTCAGCCGCGTTCTTGTCGAGCCATTTTTTGCCCTCGGCGAGGCAATCCGCCGCCAGCGCCGCATCCGCCTTGATCTTGTCATCGAGCAGCACGCGCGCCTCGATGCTCTTGGTCTTGATCACGGCGTCAGGCTTGGGATCGGCGGCGCGGGAGGAGGAGAGCATCGCGACAGCCGAAAGGATCGCGATCGTGTGCAGGAGCAGCCCTGCGCGCGCGGTTGCACGATGGTATGTCACATCAATATCCATGAATTTTCATGCGCCTTCGGGAGGCCGCCAGGGCAGCGGCCAAACTCTGCCACGGCATAAGCATCACAAGATGAACCGGTGCAGAACGCCCGGTGCGTCCACCGGGTCGCGAAGATTGGTCACGGCAACGCGCCTGCCGGTTTGATGCAGAAAGCGTCGAGCGGCGGTGATCTATTCCGCCGCCTCGCTATGCCCGAGCCGGGCATTGAGCTTGCGGATCAGCTCCTCGGCCGCGTCCGCGATCACGGTGCCCGGCGGGAAGATGGCTTCGGCGCCGGCGGCATGGAGCGCATCGTAATCCTGCGGGGGGACCACGCCGCCGACGATGATCATGATGTCGTCGCGGCCCTGCTTCTTCAGTGCCGCCTTCAATTCCGGCACCGCAGTGAGGTGCGCGGCCGCGAGCGAAGAGACGCCGAGGATGTGGACGTCATTCTCCACTGCCTGTCGCGCCGCTTCGTCGGCGGTGGCAAATAGCGGCCCGATGTCGACGTCGAAGCCGATGTCGGCGAACGCCGAGGCAATCACCTTCTGACCGCGGTCGTGGCCGTCCTGGCCGATTTTGGCGACGAGGATGCGCGGCCGGCGGCCTTCCGCCTCCTCGAACGCGTCGATCAGCGCCTGCACCTTCTCGACCTGATTACCCATGCTGGACGCCTCCCGCTTGTAGACGCCGGTGATGGACTTGATCTCGGCGCGGTGCCGGCCGAACACCTTCTCCATCGCGTCCGAGATCTCGCCGACGGTCGCCTTCACGCGCGCCGCGTCGATGGCTAGCGCGAGCAGATTACCGTTGCCTTCGCCGGCCGAACGCGTCAGCGCCGCGAGCGCGGCATCGACGTCCTTCTGGTTGCGCTCGGATTTCAGCCGCGTCAGCTTGTCGATCTGGAGTCGGCGAACGTTGGTGTTGTCGACTTTCAGAATCTCGATCGGCGTCTCGTCGGTCGGCTTGTACTTGTTGACGCCGATCACGGCCTGCTTGCCGGCATCGATGCGGGCCTGCGTCTTGGCGGACGCTTCCTCGATGCGCAGCTTCGGCACGCCGGCCTCGATCGCCTTGGCCATGCCGCCGAGCTCCTCGACCTCCTGGATATGGCCCCATGCTTTCGCGGCGAGATCGCGCGTCAGCCGCTCGACATAGTAGGAGCCGCCCCAGGGATCGATGATGCGGTAGGTGCCGCTCTCCTGCTGCAGGAAGAGCTGGGTGTTGCGGGCGATGCGCGCCGAAAAATCGGTCGGCAGCGCCAAGGCTTCGTCGAGCGCGTTGGTGTGCAGGGACTGAGTGTGGCCTTGGGTGGCCGCCATCGCCTCCACTGTCGTGCGCATCACATTGTTGAAGACGTCCTGCGCGGTCAGCGACCAGCCCGAGGTCTGGCAATGGGTGCGCAAAGAAAGCGAGCGCGGGTCCTTCGGACCGAACGGCTTGAGCAGCTTGGCCCAGAGCAGCCGAGCGGCGCGCATCTTGGCGACTTCCATGAAGAAGTTCATGCCGATCGCCCAGAAGAACGACAGCCGCGGCGCGAAACGGTCGACGTCGAGGCCGGCGGCAAGGCCGGCGCGAAGATATTCGACACCGTCGGCAAGCGTATAGGCGAGCTCGAGATCCTGCGTCGCGCCGGCCTCCTGCATGTGATAGCCGGAGATCGAGATCGAATTGAATTTCGGCATCCGCTGCGATGTGAAGGCGAAGATGTCGGAGATGATCCGCATCGATGGCGAGGGTGGATAGATGTAGGTGTTGCGCACCATGAACTCTTTCAGAATGTCGTTCTGAATGGTGCCCGACAGTTTCTCCGGCGGCACGCCCTGTTCCTCGGCCGCCACCACGAACAGCGCGAGGATCGGCAGCACCGCGCCGTTCATGGTCATGGACACGCTCATCTGGTCGAGCGGGATGCCCGCGAACAATGTGCGCATGTCATAGATGGAGTCGATCGCAACGCCGGCCATGCCGACGTCGCCGGCGACGCGCGGATGATCGGAATCATAGCCGCGATGGGTGGCAAGGTCGAAGGCGACCGAGAGGCCCTTCTGTCCCGCCGCGAGGTTGCGGCGGTAGAACGCGTTGGAGTCTTCGGCCGTGGAGAAGCCGGCATATTGCCTGATCGTCCAGGGCTGGTTGACATACATGGTCGGGTAGGGGCCGCGCAGGTAGGGCGCGATGCCCGGGTACGTCTCAAGGAAATCGACGCCGGCAAGATCGGCCTCGCCATAGGCGGGCTTCACCAGAATGCCCTCGGGCGTCAACCACGGCTCAGCGCTGCCGGCCGGTGCGGCTGTTGCGGCACGCTCGAAGGGGATCTCGGCGAAATTGGGAATGCGGCTCATGGTTCCAACCATATCAGAGGTGAGCGCGTAAGCTAATCATGGTCCGGATGCTGATGGCTGACGATGGTCGCCATCTTCTCCGGCCCGTAGTTCTGCTGCGTGGTCTGGCTCGGCAAATTGGCGATGCCGACCACCCAGCCGAGGCGGGACTCGGTTCCAAATTGCCGCGTCGGAATCACCTGGTCGGGGCGGTCGAATGCGCCGGTCATGATCTCGATCCTGTCGCCATCGATGCGACGGAAGCTCAGCGGCGTGCCGCAGGCCGGGCAGAAATCACGCTCCGCGATCGAGGAGGAGCGGAACGCCGAGGGTGCCCCCTTGGTCCAGGCGAAATCGGTCTTGTTGATATCGGCAAAGGAGGCGAACGGTGCGCCGCTCGCCTTCTGGCACATCCGGCAATGGCAGATCGAAATCCGGGTCGGCGCCGTTGTCACAGCAAAGCGCACCGCGCCGCATTGGCAGCCGCCGGTGAGAACTGGTTTGCCTGCTTCGGTCATCGCTGTTCCATCCGTCGATAGGCGTCTTGCAGCGTGGCAAGCGCATCCGCGCCGGCAAAGATGAAGCCGCCGATGCCGGCCGCGCGCAGGGCCGCCTCGGCATCAGTGGGACGGCCTACGAGATAGATATGTCGTGCACCGGCCTGTTGCAGGGCTCGCGCCGCAGCTTCGGCCTGGTCCGTATAGACCTTGTCGCTGGAACAAAGGCAGGCGAGCCCGGCGCCGGAGGCTTTGAACGCAGCCGCGAGCTTCGCCGGATCGGCAAAACCGTCGCTGTCGACGCCCTGGATTCCGCCGGCCTCGAAGAAGCTTTTCGCAAAGTTCGCGCGTGCGGTGAAATCGGCGGGCGTGCCGAGATTGGCCAAAAACACCTTCGGCCGCGCGCCGTGGGCCTTCAAGGTTGCATCCGACTTGTCGCGAAGCGCCTCGAACGGTTCCGCGAGCCGGATCGGCGGCAGTGCATCGAACTTGTATTTCTGCTCGCCATAGGGCGGGAGCGCGACCGGCGTCGCCTTGAGCACAACCGTCACGCTCTCGTGCAGGTTCGGAAACTCGCTCGCGCCGGTCAGCACGTCGCGGCGCTTGTCGATGTTGGCCTCGCGCGCCTTGCGTGCGGCGGCGACCTTCCCCTGGAACAGGTTCTGCTGAAGCGCGGCAAAAGCGCCGCCGGCCTTTTCGCTCTCCTGGAACAGCGCCCAGGCCGCTTCGCAGAGTTGCGCAGTCAGCGTCTCGATGCCACCTGCGCCCGCCGCGGGATCAGAGACCTTTCCGAGGTTGCTTTCCTCCAGCAGCAGAAGCTGCGTATTGCGCGCTATGCGCCGCGCAAAGGGATCGGGCAGGCCGAGCGCCAACGTGTACGGCAGCACCGTGACGGCGTTGGCACCGGCAAGCCCGGCGGCGAATGTCGCCATGGTCGCGCGCAGCATGTTCACGTAGGGATCGCGCTGCGTCAGCATGCGCCAAGCTGTGTCGGCGGCGATGAACAGCGGCTTCGGCGTCAGGCCGCAGGCCTGCTCGATCCGCGCCCACAGCAGCCGCAGCGCGCGGAACTTGGCCATAGTCAGGAACTGGTCGGCATCCGCGGCGAGTCGCGCATAGACCATGCCTTGTGCCTGCTCCAGCGGGACGCCGGCGCCTTCGATCGCGCGCAAATAGGCGATGCCGCAGGCGAGCACGAAGGCGAGCTCTTGCGCCTCCGATCCGCCGGCATCGTGGATCACGCGTCCGTCGCTTGATGCGAACGGTCCCTTGAAGCCGAGCGCGGCAAGGCCGCGGATAGCCCCCGTGACGGCCGGAACGATCTCTTCCCAGGTATAGGGGCTGCTGCCCCACTCTGCGCCGGCTGCGAGCGGATCTAGCCCGAAGCGGATGTCGCAGGCGGCGGGATCGATGCCTGTGCTCTTTACGTATTCCGCCACATGGATCGCGGCCAACCGCGATTGCGGCCCGACCTGGAGCTCGATGCCGATGCCGGCATCGAGCTGAATGTCCTTCAAGACCCTTGCGACCGTATCCGCCGTCGGTTCCAGGCCAAAGCCGTGGCTGCCGGTGCCACCGGCAAACACCAGTGCAAGCCCCGTGGCGCCGTTCTCTAGATCGGTGAGCGCCTGCGCGTTCGCGAGCGCAGCGTCGGGATGATCGATCCGCTGCATGATCTGCCATGGCGCTGCCGCCGGGCGTCCGGCCACAGGTGCAACGCCCTTGGCGCGCTGATAGAGCGGATCGATCTTCAGCCCATCGTAGGTCTTGCCGACCAGTTTCTCGAATGGCGCGCCCTTCAGCACTCCGTCGACCAGCTTGCGCCAGTCCTCGTACTGCGCCGTGGGAAACTCGGCCGCCAGCGGCAGATCATCAGTCACTGAGGTCATACAGCGAGGGACTCCCAAAGATCCTTGTTATCGGCGGCGAAATTGCCACGGTCGACCGTCCCTGCAAACGGTTGTTTTTGGTTAGCCGGTATCCGGCAGCCGCTCAATTCCTTGCGTTGAGACGCTGGCGAGCGCATCGCGGACCTTGATCCCGGCGATCAGGCGGTCCGGCGCGATTTCGGCGAGCGGTACCAGCACGAAGGCGCGCTCGAACAGGCGCGGATGTGGCAGCGTCAGGTCGGGCGTCTGCAGCGCCACATCGTCATAGGCGATCATGTCGAGGTCGAGCGTGCGCGGTCCCCAGCGCCGCTCCTTGGTCCGCGTGCGGCCGAATTTCTGCTCGACTTTCTGCATCACGAACAGCAGCGCGTGCGGATCGAGGTTCGTCTCGATCTCGATGCAGGCATTGATGAAGGGATCCTGCTCCTCGTCGCCCCAGGGCGGGGTCGTATAGTCTGATGAGCGCGCCAACAGCGCGGCTTGCGCCATGCTGCAGATGTGGGCGATCGCCTTTTTGAACGTCGCGCGGACATCGCCGACATTGCCGCCGAGTGCGATCAGCGCGCTCGCGGAGCGGATTTGACGTTCGCTAACCATTTGCCGAGCTTCCTTCTGCGAACGTCAAATCCGCTCCGCGAGCAAACAATAATGTACGAGTGGCCCTTTTGATCCTGACATTCGCAAACGTGGCTCCGCGAGTCTGTGCGAATGTCAGGATCGGGCCACTCGCCATCTCAGGGATGCCGCGACCGCGTCAGCATGATGCCGACGTCGTCGAAGATCGCCGCGATCGGCGCGTGCGGCTTGTGCACGGTGACCTTCACGGCGCGAATGCGCGGGAAGTGCGACAGGATGGCGTCGGCGACCGCGCCGGCGGCGCGCTCCAGCAGCTTGTAATTGGTGTTCTTGAATGCAGCCGTCGTGGTTGCCACCACATCGGAATAGGAGACGGTGTCGGCGAGCCGGTCGGTGCGGGAGGACTCCGACAAATCGGTGTAGAGCTCGAGGTCGAGCACGAAGCGCTGACCGACCTCGGTCTCGTGCTCCATCACGCCGTGGCGGGCATGGATCACGAGGCCGGTCACGAAGATCGTATCGGTCATTGCTTGCTCTCGATTGCGGCCGCGACCCGCAGGGCCTGCAGCGTCTCGGCGACGTCATGGGTCCGGATGATCCTGGCGCCGCGCTGCGCGGCGAGGAGATGGGCGGCGATCGAGCCGGCGAGTCGCTCTTGTGGCTCCGACGGCGACACTGATGCGATGAAGCGCTTGCGCGAGGCGCCGACCAGGATCGGCAGGCCGAGCGCGCTGAGTGCGTCGAGCCGCGCCAAGGCCGTCATGCTCTGCTCCGCCGTCTTGCCGAAGCCGATGCCGGGATCGAGCACGATCATGTCGCGTGCGATGCCGGCCTTCGCCGCGATGTCGAGCGAGCGCTGGAAGAATGCGACCATGTCCTGCACGATGTCGATGGCGGGATCGACGCTGTCGCGATTGTGCATGACGATGACAGGGACATTTCGCGCGGCGACCAGTGGTGCCATGCCGGCGTCTCGTTGCAGGCCCCAGACGTCGTTGGCGATGGCAACGCCCTGGTCGAGCGCGAAAGCCACGACCTCCGCCTTCATGCTGTCGATCGACACGGGCACGCCGAGCGCCACCACCTCGGCCAACACCGGCTTCAGCCGGGCGAGTTCGTCCGCCGCCGTCACCGGCTGGGCACCCTTGTAGGGTCGGGTGGATTCGGCGCCGATGTCGATGATATCGACGCCATCAGCGATCATCGCCCGCGCCCGCGCCAGCGCCTGGTCGGGCGCCATGAACTGTCCGGCGTCGGAAAAGGAATCCGGGGTGATGTTGAGCACGCCCATCACCGCCGGGATCGGTCGTCCGAGCAGCGTCCGCAGTACGCCGGGCCCGGCCGAACCGGCCGGTGCGACGGATGGGGAGGGCGAGGCGTTCATGCGGCTCGCTTTGCGCGGTCAGGCATGGGGAGTCAAGACGGGATGGAGCAATGGCCGCATCTCGGCATGGCGTCGCACACATTCGCTGTCATTGCCCGCCTTGTGCGTACTTGCGCACTGAGGCGGACAATCCAGTATTTCAGTGACAATGCCGCGATGCGGGGGGCGCGGCGTGCTCGATACCCCTGCTTTCGCGGGGTATGACGGCGGAGTTAGGGGATGAATCGCTGCTCGTCGGGCTAGACGACACCGAAAGTGTGGCGTGGCAATCGTATGCTGAGAGAGACGCCTTAATGCGTGGGCGACCTAATACGTAATCTTCGGCGCCAGTTTCTTCGCCTTGGCGATGATATCGCCGACTGATTTCTCTGACGGCAGGATGCGGACGAGCTTCCTCTTTTCGTTCGCTTCGCGCATGCTCTGGGCGAGTCTCGCCGGATTTCGATAAGCGAGCTCGCGCACAGTGGTGACGCCGGCGGCGCGGACCAGGCCGACCTTGGCTCTGCCCATGCCAGGAATGCGCATGTAGTCGGAGACGTTGGCCCATTCCAAGAGCTGCTGCTCGCTGATGCCGGTTTTGGCGGAGAGCGCCTTGCGGCCCTTGGCAGTGCTGGCTGCTTCGAGCAGGGCGTCGGTGGTGCGGATACCTTGCGCCTTCAGCTTGCTGGCGGCGAAGGTCGGCAGGCCCTCAATCTCGGAGATGGGATATGTCATGATACTTGATATGCAATGCGAGCTTCAGGCGAACTGGCTGAGGCCCGGCGTCCCCGCGATGATCTTGCCCATCTGATCCGCTCCGATTTTGTCTCGGCCGAAACGAAAAAGTTCACGGGCGACCTTCTGGATATCGGACATGCCGAGACCCAGGCCCATCAAGCGCGTGCCGACGGCCATCAGGCCGCCGCCCATCAGCCGCGACAGTCCGCCGCCACTCTTGGACGCCTCGATTGCCGCTTCTGCGCCGGGAATCTGGTCGATCAGGGTCTGGACGCTATCGGAAGGCCCCTCGCTGCGAAGGAAGCCCAGGATAATGCCGACGGTCTTTTCAGCGACAGCACTATCTATGCTGGCGTTTGTCGCCAGCCGCCCGATCAGCTCGTCCATATGGCCTGCCCCTCAGCCGGTTCACATGCCGGAGTTTTGTTTTCGAAAATTGATCTTGAGCCGGTGCGAAGTGAAATACAAGCGATCAACGCACACGGCGTCGCGATTCATCTTCAATCGCACGAAAAGTGTTGCAGCAATGCAAGAGCAGAGACGAAATCAGAGAAAAATTGCCGCGGTTGCGAACCTATCGTTCCGACTTTGGGCGGATGTCATGCACTCATTCTCCGACAATGTCGCATGCACGCGGCGAACCGTTTAACCGGCTCGCAACATGGGTTAAACTACGGAACTGACGCGTTTGCGTTTCAATACGCGAAACATGCTGAGACAAATGAGGCAAGAGACTGATGACGGCACAGGACAGCAAGCTCGGCGATACCGGCGAGAAGATTTTCGTCGGCAAGGGAGACGAGCAGGCCTGGCTGACGCTGGCGCTCGCCAATCGCCACGGCCTCGTCACCGGTGCAACTGGAACCGGCAAGACGGTCACGCTGCAAGTCATGGCGGAAGGATTTGCCCGCGCCGGTGTTCCGGTTTTCGCAGCCGATATCAAGGGCGATCTCTCCGGCATCTCCGAGGTCGGCGAGACCAAGGATTTCATCCTCAAGCGTGCCGCAGAAATAGGGCTGACATTTCAGCCGGACCAGTTCTCGACGGTGTTCTGGGACGTGTTCGGCGAGCAAGGCCACCCGGTCCGTGCAACCGTCACCGAGATGGGGCCGCTCCTCCTGGCACGGATGCTCGATCTCAACGACGTGCAGGAGGGCGTGCTCAACGTCGCCTTTCGTGTCGCCGACGAAAACGGCCTGCCTATCCTCGACATGAAAGACCTGCGGTCACTGCTGGATGCGATCGTCCCCGATAGCGGCAAGAAGGGGCCGGACGCCGAAGAGGATCCGCTCGCGCCGATCAGGAAAGCTGCCCAGGGTTTTGGCAACGTCACCAAGGCCACCGTCGGCACCATTCAGCGCCAGCTCCTCGTGCTGGAAAACCAGGGCGGCACCAAATTCTTCGGCGAGCCGGCGCTGTCGCTGAAGGATTTCATGAAGACCGACCGCGACGGACGCGGCATGATCAACATCCTTGTCGCCGACAAGCTGCTCCAGAGCCCACGGCTCTATGCGACATTCCTGCTCTGGATGCTGTCGGAGCTGTTCGAGGAGTTGCCCGAGGCCGGCGACCTGCCCAAGCCGAAGCTGGTGTTCTTCTTCGACGAGGCGCATCTGTTGTTCAACGACGCGCCGAAGGCGCTGATGGACAAGATCGAGCAGGTGGTGCGGCTAATCCGCTCGAAAGGCGTCGGCGTCTACTTCGTGACGCAAAATCCGATCGACGTGCCCGACCGCGTGCTGGGGCAGTTGGGCAACCGGGTGCAGCATGCGCTACGCGCCTTTACCCCGCGCGACCAGAAAGCTGTTGCCGCTGCGGCCCAGACCTTCCGGCCCAACCCGAAGCTCGACACCGCCAAGGTGATCATGGAGCTCGGGAAGGGCGAAGCGCTGGTGTCCTTCCTCGAAGGCAATGGCACGCCGGCGATGGTCGAGCGGGTGATGATCCGGCCGCCGTCGGCACGCATCGGGCCGATCACGCCGGAGGAGCGCAAGGCGATCATGGATGCAAGCCCAGTGAAGGGCAAATACGACACTGCGATCGATTCCGAATCCGCCTATGAGATCCTGCAGAAGCGCATTGCCGGCACGGCCGTAACGGCGAACGGCGCGGGAGGCGGCGGCGGCATTCTCGGCCAGATCGGCTCGATCGTCGGCACCATCTTCGGCACTAACACCAGGCGCGGCCGGCTGACGACAGGCCAGCGTATCGCGCGCGACGTGACGCGCACGGTCACCGACAAGGTGGTCGGCGGCGTCGTGGCCGATCTCGGCAAGTCGGTCGGCGGCCAGCTTGGCGGTTCGGTCGGCCGCGCCCTCGTCCGCGGCGCCCTTGGCGGATTGCTGCGGCGATAGGCGGGAAGGCAGAGACTTTCCTTAAAACGGTTTTCTATGCGGGCGTAGTTCACCTCGCGGGGCAACAATCTCGCGACCACGGCTGTCCTCGCCGCTGTGCTGGTCCGGCACATCCGCCATCCGCCGGTTGCGCTGGCTCCGACGGCGCAGCGGCGCTAAAACCGCAGGCCTCTCGGGACCACAGCCAGGAACACGACAATGCCCAACGCGCAGCTTCAGTCCGTGCTCGACCATATCGACAAGGATTTCGACAACAGCCTCGAGCGCCTGTTCGCGCTGCTGCGGATCAAGTCGATCTCGGCCGACCCGGCCTTCGCCAATGATTGCAAGGCGGCGGCCGAGCATCTGGCGAAGGACATCGCAGGCCTCGGCGTCGCGACCGAGGTCCGGCCGACCGCCGGTCATCCCGCCGTCGTCGGTCGAAGCAAGGCGGGCGGGCGGCCGCATGTGCTGTTCTACGGCCACTACGACGTGCAGCCGGTCGATCCGCTCGATCTCTGGCACCGTCCGCCGTTCGAGCCCGTCGTCACCGATCACGCTGACGGCCGCAAGATCATCGTTGCGCGCGGGGCCGAGGACGACAAAGGGCAGGTGATGACCTTCGTCGAGGCCTGCCGCGCCTGGAAGAAGGTGACGGGTTCGCTGCCGATCGACATCACCTTCCTGATCGAGGGCGAGGAGGAGGTCGGCTCGAAGAACTTCGTACCCTTCATCGAAACCAACAAGGATGAGTTCAAGGCCGACTACGTGCTGGTCTGCGACACCGGCATGTGGGACCAGAATACGCCGGCGATCACGACGTCGCTGCGCGGCCTGCTCTATGAAGAGGTGAAGATCACCGCCGCCAATCGCGACCTGCATTCCGGTGTGTTCGGCGGCACCGCGATGAACCCGATCCGCTTGCTGACCAAAATTCTCGGCGGATTGTTCGACGACGACAACCGTATCACCATTCCCGGCTTCTATGATGGCGTAAAGGATACGCCGCCGGACGTCCTTGAGCAGTGGAAGAAGCTCGACTTCACGCCGGCGACGTTCCTCAAGCCGGTTGGGCTGTCGATCCCCGCTGGCGAGAAGGGCAGGCTCCTGGTCGAGCAAGCCTCCACGCGTCCGACTTGCGATGTCAACGGCATCTGGGGCGGCTATATCGGCGAAGGCTCCAAGACGGTGATCCCCTCGCACGCATCGGCCAAGGTATCGTTCCGGCTGGTCCAGGGGCAGGATCCCCAAAAGATCCGCAAGGCTTTCCGCGATTACGTATCGGCGCGGATCCCGGGGGATTGCAAGGTCGAGTTCGGCGACCATTCCGCCGCGCCCGCGGTCGCGCTCGACTGGAACATGAAGCCGCTCGCCGCCGCCAGGAAGGCACTGACCGACGAATGGGGCAAAGAGACCGTGCTGATGGGCTCGGGCGCCTCGATCCCGATCGTCGCCGATTTCAAGCGCACGCTTGGGCTGGACTCGCTACTGGTCGGCTTCGGCCTCGACGACGACAACATCCACTCGCCGAACGAGAAGTACGATCTGAAAAGTTTTCAGAAGGGCATCCGCTCCTGGGCCCGTATCCTCGCGGCGCTGGCGGAGGTGAAGTAGGCACCGCGCAAATGTGTAGGGTGGGTTAGCGAAGCGCAAGCCACCTCCGCTTGCGCGGCGACAGAAGTGGTGGGTTACGCCTGGCGGACTGCGCTTCGCGCAGCCGCGGGGCTAACTCACCCTGCGAAGGCGCACAAAATAAAAACGCCGCCCGGGATTGGACGGCGTTTCATTCCAAAATGTGCAGAGGTAGTTGACCGCTACTCTACACCAAATCCCGAAAATCTCAAGTCCTGTAGCCCGGATTGACGCGGTCGAGCTTGCGCAGCAACGGCGGCCACACCAGGTTGGTGGCACGCAGCTCGGCGCGATCACGGTTCGACAATAACTCGGTGTTCTTGTCGATCGCGGTCTCGTCGACCGGATAGACCGGTGTGCCCAGCGCGCGCGTGCGCACCTGCATCGAGCAGGCGCGCTCGAGGTGGTACATGCGCTCGAAGGCGGAGGCGACCGAGCGGCCGACCGTCAGCGTGCCGTGGTTGCGCAGGAGCATGTGGTTGTGATTGCCGAGATCTTTCTGCAACCGTGGCCGCTCGTCGTGATCGAGTGCAATACCTTCATAGTCGTGATAAGCGAGGTCGTGAGTCACGAGCTGCGCGGTCTGGTTCAGCGGCAGGAGGCCCTCGGCGCTGCTGGAGACCGCGGTGCCATCGAGCGTGTGAAGATGTAGCACGCAGATCGCGTCCTCGCGGACCTCGTGAATCGCCGAATGGATGGTGAAGCCGGCCGGGTTGATGCTGTACTCGCTTTCGGTGAGCTGGTTGCCGTGCAGGTCGACCTTGACGAGGCTCGACGCCGTGATCTCGTCGAACATCAGTCCGTAGGGGTTGATGAGGAAGTGATGGTCCGGTCCGGGCACACGCGCTGAGATGTGGGTGTCGACCAGGTCGTCCCAGCCATAGAGCGCGACGAGGCGGTAGCAGGCGGCGAGATTGACCCGTTGCTGCCACTCCGCCTCCGTCATGTTCGACGGCACTTCCTTCAGGCGCGCTTCCGCTGGCGACATGGCTGGTCTCTCCGAACATCGTTGTTGCGGGAAGGAAGCGTAGTCTCGCAAGCTGCCGCCAGCAAGGCACCCGATGCGCAGCAGTCAAGCGTAGCCCGCATGGAGCCAACGGGTCGGCGCAAAGCGCCGCCCGATGACAGGCTCCGCGGAATGCGGGGAGTCTGGCTGTCCCGGATTTCGCTTCGCTCCATCCGCGTTACGGAGCCTGGATGATGGATCGGCTGCAATGACAGCCGACCCGACAAGATTGTTACGGCGCCGGGATCGACAGCAGGCTGGAAATGCTGCGGCCGCGGATGTCGTAGACGCGGGCGAACACCACGTCGTCGCGCTTGATCTCGACCATGACGGGGGCAGTGAGACCCTTGCAGTAGAACTCGCCGAGCGTCATCGCGAAATCGGCGGCGTTGGAGTCCCAGCCGATGGTGAAATCGGGTCCGAGCGCGACCTGCGCCGGACGCTGCGGACCGCACACCGCGACCTTCCATTTGCGATTACGCGGCGGCACCTCCTGGCGCTCGATCAACTGCTCGCGCAACTCGTCGGAGGCCTGCTTCAGCGCCAGGCCCCAATAGTCGAGCATGAAGCGGTCGTCGGCGCCGCGCACGGTGCCGGCGATGTAGTTGAAGTGGGTGTATTGATAGGGATGCAGCCGGATCATCTCGGCGAGTGGCAGCGCAAGGCCGAAGCAGAACGTGGCGACCACGGCCGGCTGCCAGGCGCGGTGATTGGCGCGCAGGCGCTCCATGGCCCAGGCGAAGGCAACGCCCCCGAGCACCGCCATCGGCGGGATCACGAAGACGAAATGGCGGATGCCGTTGTAGAGCGCCGGCCGCTTCACCATCGCGATCGCGAGCGGCAGCGTCGCCGCCAGCGTGAGCATCAGCATGATGGTCTTGCGGCGCGCCGGAACCTCGCGGCGCGGCAGCAGGGCGAAGGTGCCGATCACGGCGCCGATCGTCAGCACCAGCATCACCTCGGGAAGCTGGAGCGCGAACAGCGTCGGCAGATAGGACCAGGGCATGTCCGGCACGGACACGATCGCGCCGTCGAACATCTCCTTCCACGGCTTTTCGAAGAAGTGCGAGAAGTAGGTCAATGCCTCGAAGGGATTGCCGGGCTGCATGATCGACCACGGCCAGATCAGGCCCATCACAAGATAGCCGAGCACGAGGCCGGGCAGCAGCACATAGATGACATGGGCGAAGCGGCGGACCGCTTCGTGCGCGCCTTCGATACGCAGCTCTTCCAGGAACATCGGCACGAAGCCGACCATGGCATAAACCAGCGCAAGGCCGCCGAGAATGCGCGAGCCGATCGACAGGCCGGCGCCGAGGCCGACGATCAGGATCGTGCGCGGCGAGGGCTGCGGATATTCCTCGGCGAGCCGCACCAGGCCCAGCATCAGGATGATCATCGCCACCGCGAAGGGCGCATCCTTCGGGTTCATGAACATGTGGCCGTAGAAGATCGGGCACAGCGCGAGCAGGAGCAGCGCCGCAAGTCCGGCGAGCGGTCCGCCGATGCGGCGGCCGAGCCGCCATGTCACGGCGAGCCCGATGACGCCCACGATCGCACCGACCAGACGGCGCGTCTCGAACAGCTCGAGCGGTAGGATCTTGTGCAGGAGAGCCGCGGCCATGTCGAAGCCGCCGCCATACATATAGAGGTTGGCGAAAGACAGCGCCGCGGTGTCCTTGTAGCCGGAACCGAACATGCGCAACAGGAGGTCGGCATATTCGGCGTGAGTGTAATCGTCCCAGCCGAGCCCGTAGTCGCGGAAAGTCAGGCCCGCAATGACAGCGACCGCCGCCAGCACCAGCATGGCGAGATCGTCGCATGTCCGTTCAATCGAGCGCCGCGCAGGCGTGTCGATCGCCGAGGTCGTTATGGACGTCATGGCTATCGGTGACCCGGAATCCCCTCTTGGCCCTGCTGGTGCGCGCGGGCCTGTTCCCCGGAATCCCTATAGCGCAGTTCCATTACCAAGTAATTGGGCATTATGGCTAAATTCCTGATGCGACGCAGCAATTTCCAGCTTTCGCAGCATTCTAGTGCTAGCGAACCGATGCTGAAGGGAATGTGAATAAGTCTCTGATTTCCTTCCTTTAAGGAACGGTGGCGGCAATTGGCCGTTGGCGAGGTACGCAATATGACGGTATCGTGGCGCGACGGGTGTCGCGAGCGGATCGGCGGCCGGGGGTGTGTTCGATGACGTTGGCATTGTTGATCGCGGGGATCGTCGCTGTCGTGGCGGGCCTCCTTGCGATCCTTTTTGGCATCCCGATCAAGGAATTCGGTTTCGGCAACACGCTGATACTTGTCGGCGCAATCGGCGTCTGCTCCGGAATGTTACTGATGGGCCTCTACGTCGTGGTCCTGGAACTGAAGAGCATCGCCCGGCGCCTTGCGAACCTGACAGCGCCGTCGGACGTCCGGGTCCGGCCCGTGCTGCCGCCGGGCCTCGCGCCGGCCGGCGTGCCAATGGCCGAGGCGGCGTCCGCGCCAGCAATGAAGGCCGAGCCGCCGCCGTCGCCCGTTGCGCCCCCGCCATGGCTCGACGACGCCGCACGCGAGCGGTCGCGCGCCGAGGCGCCATCCGCTCCGGAAGTGCCCGCGCCGCCGCCCGCGACTCCCGAGGCGCCACGGCGGCGCAACCTGCTGTTTGCCTCGACCTCGCGCAAGGAGCGCGAGCGCGCCCAGGGCAAGGCTGCCGAAGGCCTGCCGCCGCAACCGCCTGCCGAGCCTGCGACCCCCGCTGCGCCGGAGGCGCCGCCTGCGAGCTTCGACGATGCCTGGCCGAAGCCCGACCGGATGCGGCCGGCCGAGCCCGCAGCGTCGCGTCGTCCGGCGCCACCGCCGCGCTCGCCCTCGGCCTTCACCGAAGCTGCTCCGCCCGCGTCCGAATCTCCGCCGCCTCCGCCAGCTCCGGCCGAGCAGCCACCCGTCACCGTGCTCAAATCCGGCGTCGTCGACGGCATGGCCTATTCGCTTTATTCCGACGGATCGATCGAAGCGCAGATGCCGGAGGGCATGATGCGCTTCGCCTCGATCGACGAATTGCGCGCCCATCTCGACCAGCGCTCCTGACGCCTTGGGCGATCAAGTAAAGCGCTGGGGTTGTTGTCATTCCACCAGTAACCAGCCCATATTGGCCAGTCGTCGTATTTGAGCCGAACGTATTGTTGACAGAGAATACTTAGGCGTCGCCAATCCAGCGCGACGAAGCCAGATTGGAGAGGGGGCGAGCCATGTCGGATGCTGGCGGCAAAAATTTCATCGAGCTGACGGCGAACATCGTGTCGGCCTATCTCAGCAACAATCCGACACCCGCCGGCGAGATTCCGAATCTCATCAGCCAGGTGCATGGCGCCTTGGTGCGGGTCTCCGCGGGCCGAACCGAGGCGCTGCTCGAGCCGGCGAAACCGGCGGTCTCGCTGAAGAAGTCGATCGCGCCGGACTATCTGGTGTGTCTGGAGGACGGCAAGCGCTTCAAGTCGCTGAAGCGCCATCTGCGCACCCAGTACAACATGACGCCGGAACAATACCGCGAGAAATGGGGCCTGCCGGCCGACTATCCTATGGTCGCGCCGAACTATGCGGTGGCGCGCTCGCAACTGGCGAAGCAGATGGGGCTCGGGCAGCAGCAGCGGAAACGGAAATAGCGCCGCTTCAGGAGGCTTCGGCGAGCGCCTCTCTCGCGTCGACCCGGATCCGTTCGACCATCGAGCGCAGGCCATTGGAACGCTGCGGCGTCAGGTGCTCGCGAAAGCCGAATTCGTCGAACACCGCGATCGCGTCGGTCGACAGGATCTCTTGCGGCGTGCGGCCTGAATAGAGCGAAAGCAGGATCGCGACGAGCCCGCGCACGATATGCGCGTCGCTGTCGCCGAGATATTTCAGGACTGGCGCGCCGTTGCCGCGCTCGATGCTCTTGGACAGCCAGACCTGGCTGACGCAGCCCTGCACCTTGTTCTCGGCCGAGTGCAACGCCTCGGACATCGGTTCCAAGGTGCGGCCGAGCTCGATGACGTAGCGGTAGCGGTCGTCCCAGTCGTCCAGTATCTCGAAATTATCCCTGATTTCGTCAATCGTCGTCATAGTCGGCCCGTGGATCCCTGTTCCCGCCAATATAGGGACGCGAAGGCGCGAAATCGATAGGGTTTGGGCTCTAATTCGCCGCTGCTGGCCCGCGCCATTCCAGCGCGAGGTCGTCCTGGGTCAGGGTGTCGGGCGGCGCCTCGCTCGCGGCCGTATCGCCTTCGCCGGCCATCGCGATCGAGCCGGTGTGGTCGGGCGCCTTCTTCTCGTTCTTTTCGTTCTTGTCGTTGGTGATCTGCTCTTTCTTGTCGTTGATGATCTGGTACAGCTTGCGCGCGCCGTCCTGGGCGCGCTGGCCTATGATGGTCGCCGCCTGTCCGCCGACCTCGCAGGCCGCCGGTTGGCGCTTGCAGAACTGGCTCATGTCCGAAACGGCCGCGGTCGCAGCCTGCACGGCATCGGCGGCGCCGAGCTGCGGCAGCTTCTCCGATTCGGGCGTCTTGTCCCGCGGCAGGAGCACCAGCACCAGCCCGAGCCAGAATGTGATGCGGAGCAGAAAGCGCATCTTGCGACCTGTAGGTTAGATCCCGCCCGCGGCGGTCCCCGCACGCGTCCGATCTAGCAATCCTCGATAAATCGCAAGTGATTGCCTTGAGCTTAATTCTTGGAAAATTGACGCAAATTTCCTGGCGGCCGACAGTCTCGTAAATTTTCGATTGACGGCGCCTGCGCGTCCACCAATTCGAAACCATGAGGGTTGCAGCGAAACCCCGCGTTCACCATCCCTGTCGAAGACCTCGTCAAATCGTCTAAAAATGTCCGCGATCACGCGGTGTTCGGCGGCGAGGGCAGCCGCCTTAGCGTTCGTTTAATGTCACTCTGACACGGTGGCTCAACGATAAGGAGGCGTTCCGGCGCGTCTTTTCGACGAATGAGCCGAAGCGCGAGACCCGTGACAGTTTTGAGTATCATCCGCGATTGTCTCGATGCACTGCTGCATCCCTCTGCGCGTTACGATGCGCTGACGCGGGCGCGCCACCGTGCCTTCATGGCGCCGCGGCTGCTCGGCAGCCTGGCCGCCTTCGCCGCCTTTCCCGTCTATCTTGCCATGCGTGGCGCGCCGAGCGCGATCGAAGTCGCGGCGTTCGCATGGCTGATCGCACCGATCCTGCTGTCGTGGTTTCTGTCGCGCACGGGCCATTATGAAGGTGCGCATGTGCTGTCGTCGCTGGCACTCGCCGGCCTGATCATGGCGGTCGTGGCCACGACCGGCGGCATCGAATCCTTTGCCGCGATCTGGCTGGTCGCGGTTCCACTCGAAGCCGCATTGTCGGCCTCGCGCCGCGCCGCGGCCTTTGCCTCGCTGCTCGCCCTGTCCTGTGCGGGGATGCTGATCCTTGTCAGCCAGTTCGGCTGGCTTCCGCCGGCAGAACCGAGCGCCATGGAACGCGGCGTCTACTTGGCATTCGGTGTCGCCTCGGCGACGCTCTACGCCGCGGGCCTCGCCTTTGGCGCGGAATCGCTGGCGCGCACGAGCGTCGCGCTCTTGTCGCGTGAAGAGGGGCGTTACCGGCTGCTGGCGCGCAATATGAGTGATGTCATCTCGCGGCATCAGCGCGGCGGCGCGGTGCAGTTCATCTCGCCGGCGGCCGAGAGCATGCTCGGGATTCCGGTTGCACAACTGCTCGGCCACGGTCTGTTCGACCGCGTCCATGTCGCCGATCGTCCGGCCTATCTCACCGCACTGTCGGATGCAGCGCGTGGCGAGGTCCGCAGCGTCGAGTTCCGGCTGCGGCGCGACAATGCGGGGCCCGAACGCGGCCAGGTCGATTTCCTCTGGGTCGAGATGCGTTGCCGGCCGCTCGATCAGGAGTCGGCGCGCGACATGGCGTGCGAAGCGGAGGTCGTCGCGGTGATGCGCGACGTTACCGATCGCAAGAACCAGGAGCAGGCGCTCGAAGAGGCGCGTAGCGCCGCTGAAGCCGCCGATGCCGCCAAGACGCGCTTCCTCGCCACCATGAGCCACGAACTGCGCACGCCGCTCAACGCCATCATCGGATTCTCGGAGATGATCGCGCAGGAGCAGAGCTTGATGCTCGGCGCAGCCCAGCGCAAGGAATATGCCCAGCTCATCAACGATTCCGGCCAGCACCTGCTGTCGGTCGTCAACGGCATCCTCGACATGTCGAAGATGGAGTCGGGAAATTTCGAGATTTCGTCGGAGCCATTCGCGCCGCGTGGCGCGCTGCTTCATTGCTGCAATCTACTCGCGCTGAAGGCGCGGGAGAACGGCATCGATCTGATCACCGATGCGCCGCAGGACCTGCCGATGATGACCGGCGACCCGCGCGCCTTCAAGCAGATCGTGCTCAACCTCGTCGCCAATGCCATCAAATTCACCGAGCGCGACGGTCAGGTCACGGTCGCCGCCGCGGCGTCCGCCTCGCAGCTCACACTTCGCATCAGCGACACCGGCGTCGGCATCGCGCCCGATGACCTCAAGCGCATCGGCGCGCCGTTCTTCCAGGCCGGCAAGACCTATCAACGCCGCCACGAAGGCACGGGCCTCGGCCTTTCGATCGTGAAGAGCCTCGTGGCGTTGCATCTCGGCGAATTGACGGTACAAAGCAGGCTCGGCGAGGGCACGGCCGTCACGGTCAAGCTGCCGCTCGTCTACACGCCGCCGCAAGTCAAGCCGCCCGAGAGCAACATCGCGACGTTGACGCCGGCGCCGCGCCAGGAAACGCAAGACCAAACTCAAGACCACCCCCAGGACCAACCTGCTCTGGTGAAGAAAAGTGCCTAGAAAGTCTGCAAAGGACGCTGCCGCTCCGCGCCGCCGTGGCGCCAAGGCTGCTGTTGTCGATATCGAGACCGAGCGCAATCTCGCGATGCGGATTCTGCTGCACAGCCCCAAGGACACGCTGGCCGGCTTCGTCGCTATCGCCGCTGTCTGCGCCATCATCGGCAATGCGCTATTTCTCCAGACCGGCCGGCATCCGGCGCCGATGTTCGGAACCGTGATCAATCTGCCCGCGCCATCGTCCGCTGCGCTGTCGAGCCCGCTTCCGCGGCCGCGTCCGGTCGGCGCCGATATGTCGCCGCTCGAGCCGAAACCGACTGAATTTCGCGTCGAACCGAAGCCTGCAGAGAGGGCGCCGGAGAAACCGGTCGAGGCGACCGCATCGACGCCGAGATCGGGCGATCCTATGACCAATCTGGTCAAGGCCACGACGTCGACGCCGCCATCCGTCGCCATCGCCCGACCGCCGGCGCCGATCCCGGTGCCGCAGAGCCCTGCGGCGCGACGCATCGCCGGCGTCCAGCGCGCGCTGTCCGAATATGGCTACGGCCAGTTGAAGGTCACGGGGACGATGAGCGGCGAGACCCAGTCCGCGATCCAGAAGTTCGAGCGCGAGCACAGGATGGCCGTTACCGGGCAGGTGTCTGATCGCCTGTTGCGCGAGCTCGCGGCCGCGATCGGGCACCCCGTCGAATAATCGTCATCGTTGCGCGCAGGCTGGTGCCGACCCCGGCGCTGGCCTATCTATCCTGCTCATGAGATTGAAATCCAGCATCTGGGTGGCGGCTTACTTGCGCCGTTGCCAAACCGAGGGCGTGTTCGGCGCGGTACGCCGTCGCGGCGCCGAAGAGGCGGGCGCGGTGTTCGTGAAGGTCTCGCTGCTTGACGGTAATGCGATGCTGTACGTGCCGGCGCCGCAGACCGTCTATGAGGACGGCCGGCCGGTCGATCGCTTCTTCGTGCCCGTTGCGCCGCAGCCTCAGCCGGAGCAGTCCGTCGAGGACCGCCTGACCAAGGAAATCCGCTTCGACCCCGACGCCTGGATCGTTGAGACCGAGGACCGCGCGGGGCGGCATTTCCTGGAGCTGGCGAAGACCTGATTGGGCGGATATCAATCTCAATTGAGCCAGCGCGGCGAGGAACGTGCTTCACCTCTCCCTGCTGGGGCCTGTTGCGTAATCCCACGACTGTGATTCTGTAGGGCAGAGCCCTGGAGGACTGACGATGGCGGTGAAGCAGACGGGGCAGCCGAGTTTTATTGAGGCGTGGCTGCCGAAGGGAGCCGGTGCCAATGCGGCGCTGGATCGGTTGTCGAGCTTGGTCAAATGGTACCGGTTCGAGAAGCTGATGGCGCATTTGCGGGATGAAGGAAGCCCTGGCCGCCCGGGCTATCCGGTGCTGGTGCTGTTTCGCGCGCTGCTGTTGCAGTCGCTCTATGGTCTTTCGGAGCGCGAGCTCGAGGAGGCGCTGGGGGACCGCTTGTCGTTCAAGCGCTTCGTGGGTCTCAGTCTCGAAGATGCGACGCCTGATCACACGGTCCTGAACCGCTTCCGGAACCAGCTTGTTGAGCAAGGGCTGCTGGACAAGCTGTTTGGTGAGCTCGATCGTCAGCTTGAGAATGCTGGTGTCATCCTGAAGCGCGGCACGATGCTGGATGCGACATTGATCCAGGCGGTGTCAGCGCCTCCGACGCAAGAACAGCCGTCGAAGGATCCCGATGCCCGGTTTGCCAAGCGGCAAGGCAAAAGCGGCTCGACCTTCGGTTACAAGGCTCACATGGGTGTCGATGAGGGCTCCGGCCTGATCCGGTCGGTGCTGACCACGCCCGCCAATATCAACGACACGACGCCTGCGGACGATCTGATCCGCGGCGACGAAGCCGTGGTGTGGGCCGATGCCGCCTATGACACCCATGCCAGGCGGGCCCGGCTGAAAGCTGAAGGCAAAAAGCCCCGCATCGCACGTCGTCCCAACAGGCATCACCCGGAGCTGCCGCCGAGGCTCAAACGCTACAACCTTCTCATCGCCCGACGACGGGCAACGGTGGAGACCACCTTCGCCACCCTCAAACGCCGCATGCGACTGACCTGCATCCGTTATGTCGGTCTTGCCAAAGCAAGCGGGCAAGTCCTGCTCGCCTCCATCGCGTTCAACATGAGGAAATGGGCTGCGATCACAGCCTGAGCCGCCCGCCGAGGGCACCAGCCGACCCCTTCGTCGGCCCGCTACCCCGGCAACCAGCTTCTCCCCTGACCTGTCTCGGCCTCAAAAGCCAGTAGCGCAACAGGCCCTGCTGGGGAGAGGTGACTCACGAGCGGCAGGCTATGCTCTAGCGATCCGAGCCACCCGTGCCGGTTCGCGTCGCGGGGATCGCGCCGGGCTGCATAGTGGGCCGCGGCTGGTTAGCGATTGCACGCGCGCGCTGGCGCTCGCCCTCGTACAGCGAGGACTGGTACTTGGCGCGCGTGACTGCGAGCGTCGAGCCGCGCCAGGCAGCTAGCATCACCAGCGCAGAGCGGTCGCTCAGACGGTCGTAAAGCCGCGACAGCCGGTACACCGTGTTCACCGACGTGCCGATCTCCGGCTTGAAGAACAGCAGGATGCGCTGGAAGTTGGGGCTCGGCATGTCGAGCGCACGTGCGGCGACCGCCAGCGCTTCGCCGCCGGGATCGTCGACGATCTCCGCCGCGACGCGCGAGGGCAGGATCAGGCTGTCGCCGAGCTCGAGGGTGAAGTTCTCGACGTCGTTGGCGATGGCCGCCATCTCCAGGATCTGGATCGCGCGCTTGGCCCGCACGGTCGGAATGCGCGGCGCGGCCTTGAGCGGTGTCTGCGCCAGGTTTTGCAGGATCAGGGCGCGCTCGGATTCGTCGGCGCGAAAGAACATGTCGTGGATATCGGCGGCGTCCGTTGGCTGCATCGCCATGTTCGAGGCCATGCGCAGTTCCGCATCGGTCGGCGTGCGCGCGGGCATGGGAGCCGGCGGCGGCGTGGGGATTTCCCGCGCGAGCGGAATCCGGCGGCCCTCCTGCGCGGCCATCAGCCCGAGCTTCTGCATGATCGGTGCGGGCGTTGCCGGGTAGATCGCAAGCCGCGCCTTGACGGCGGCGCGCGTCGCATCGTCGACCTGATCGATCAGGCGCGTGGCGAGTTCGACGAACTGCCGCTGTTCGTCGTCACTGTGGCTGCTCGCCTGGACATAGAGGTCCGTCAGCACGCGCAGCAGCGTCGGGCGGATATCGACGCCTTCGCGACGGGAGAGGGTCATCAGCCCGTCGAATCCGGGAAACAGCGACTTGGTCATTGAGGCGTACGCAACTTGGAAAGGTCCTTGGACGAGCCTATCGCGGGTTCGTTTAAAGGCTCGTTAAGGAAAACGAGACGTGAAACGCGACGCGCATTTCAGGGTGTTGTCGTGCCGCAACGGGACTGCGCGGCGCGGTCCGTGTGGTTACGGTCCGAACGCCATGTTTACACCTCGTTAACCATGTGCTGATCTTAATGAACCCATGTTGCGGCACCGCCTTCGGTCGCGCGGCAATTGAAGAGAGCTGACATGGGGACCATCATCGAATTTCCGGCCGGTCGCCGGCTCGCCTCGTCGGGGGAAATGGCACCGCGCACGGAAATGGGGACGGTCCTGATCCTTCCCGTGATCCGCATCGAGCGCGAGGCGGATGAGACCAGCGGCGGTCGTGGGCCGGAACAGGGCACAGCGCCAGGGCGCCGTCGTCGCCGTCGCTAGATCCGGCTCTCGTGCAATGCCGGAAACAATCCGCCAGATCCGGTCTCTCTCATCGGCCGTGCTGCTCGCGCTTATCGGTGCAGCGCTTGCGGGCTGCAGCGGCGGCGATTTCGGCCGCACCCGTGCCGACATGCGCAGCGACGACATGCATCGCTGGCTCGGCGCTGAAGTCACCTCGAGCGTCGGCGTGCGCCCCTCGGACTTCCAGCTTACCGAGGAAGAACGCCAACTCCGTGATCTCGCCTATCCCCTGATCGAGCCGCCGCTGTCGCGCCCGGCCTGGAAGAGCGTGTTCGGTGATTACCAGGCGTTGCCGTCGCCCTGGCGGCAGAAGGTCGTGTTCGACCGCACCATGTATGGACGCACCCTGATCGACGAGCCGCATCGCACGCACACCTCGCGCTATGCTCAGCTCATCGAGGACGTGCGCAACGACATCACCCGCTTCGAGCCGTTCTTTGCCAGTGCGATCCGCGTCATCGATCTCGATCGCAAGCGCAATGCCAGCATGGCGCGCGTCTCCGAATTGTCGCCGAAGGAGAGGGCCGATGCGGTCGGGCGCATGCAGGAGAACTCGCTGATCGTCCAGTGGGTGCAGCAGTGCCTCGAGCAGCGCGTCTCGTCCTATCGCTGGGCGCTCGAGCGGCTGGTGATCCACGCGCCCGACGGCATGGCGGCCGATGCCGACCGCCTGATCGGCGAGCTCGCAGCCCAAACCGCCAATCCGCCGGTCGCGGCGCAGCCGTCTTACGGACGTTCGGTTAGCGTGCGCGGCTAGGAGTCTTGCGCGCGCTCGTTTGGCGCGCGATCCGCTTCGACCGAGGCCGTTGCTTCCCAAGCTTCGCGACAAAATCCTTCAGCGCATCCGCCAGCGGCACTGATGCGCGATAGGCGAGCCCGACCTCCCGCCGCACCTTCACCTCGATCTCGCGCACTGCGACGTCCGGATTGCCGCGCGCCACGCCTTCGGGGACGATGGCGATGCCGACGCCGGCCGCGACCAGCGCCATGGCCCAATCCTCGGATTGCGCGATCGCGGCAGGCGGGCGCCGCTGCGCGGTGCGTCCGAAGAATTCGCCTCTCTCGCAGTGGCAGCGATCGATCAGGGGAACATCGGCGAGGTCGGCCGCGCGGAGCCTGTCCTTGAGCGTCAGCGGGTGTGACGGCGGCAGCGCTGCGACGTAGTGTTCGCTCCAGAGCGTGACGAATTGCTCGTCTGCGCGGAGCATGTTCTTCGAAATGATCCGCGCATCGGCGTACTCGTCGCTACCGACGAGGCGGAGCGAAACGTCCGGATGGGCCGTCAGTGGCTTCAACAGGGCGATGGCCCGCGGCGCGTCGAGCGTGCGCATCAGGCCGAGAGTTACCGTGGTCTTCGCGCTCGGCTTCCTGAACAGGCTGCGTGCGGCGTCGGCCTCGTCGATGATGCGGCGCGCGTGGGCGTGAAACTGCTCTGCCGAGGCGGTGGGCGCGACGCCCTTCTTGTGCCGGATGAAGAGAGTCGTCCCGAGCTCGGCCTCCAGATTGGTGATCGCGGTGGAGATCGACGGCTGTGACACGAAGCATGCGCGCGCCGCCGCGGTCAGATTGCGCGCGCGGTAGACAGCGGCGAAGTAGCGAAGTTCGCGGATATCCATAGGGAAGTCCTATGGATGTTATCAATATTTGATATTTTACCTATGGTTCGGGCGATGACAAGAACGCTTTGCTCACAACCGGCAAAGGGTTCTCGATGAAAGTCCATCATCTCAACACTGGCACCATGTGCCCGATGGGGCAGCGTCTGGTGAACGGCACCGGAAGCCTGTTCCAGCGCGCACGCATGGTCTGCCACTGCCTGCTGATCGAAACCGATATTGGATTAGTCCTGGTCGACACCGGCATCGGGCTCGGCGATATCGCGGCGCCGGGGCGGCTGGGACGGCGATGGCTGCGGCAGACCGCGCCAAAACTCGATCCATCCGAGACCGCAGTCGAGCAGGTGAGGGCGCTCGGCTATTCGCCCAATGATGTGCGTCACGTGTTGCTGACGCATCTCGATCGCGATCATGCCGGCGGCGTTCCCGACTTTCCCCATGCCGCGATTCACGTTCACCGCGCCGAATACGACATGGCGGTGCTGCGAAAGCCGCCGCCACCAGAGGGGCGATATGTCACCGAGCAGTGGCAGCACAGACCAAGCTGGAAGTTCTACGATGAAGCCGGCGAAGACTGGTTCGGCTTCAAGGGCGTCCGCGCGCTGGGCGATCGCGAGGCGGACGTCCTGATCATCCCGCTCGCCGGTCACACGCTCGGTCATTGCGGCATCGCGGTGCGCATCAGCGACAAATGGCTGCTACATGCCGGCGACAGCTATTTCTTTCACGGTCAGCTCGAGGCATCGGCTCGCATGCCGCTGGTGCTCGGCTATTTCCAGCGCCGGGTCGACATGGATCGCAACGCGCGGATCGCGAACCAGGCGCGGCTGCGTGCGCTCAAGCTGAAACACGGCGATCGCGTGACGGTCTTCAACAGCCATGATCCCGTCGACTACGAGAACTGCCGGTGCGGCGCGCACTAGGGACTGATGAGATTGCGATCGCTCCGGCGCCTCGGAGATCGCGGGAGGCCATGCTAGACTTGGTCTGCGGCTGATTCCTTAAACCTTACCCCATTCGGCCGCGATTTCTTGGAATGCGGCGGCCTCGCTTCTTTCTGCCCGGAAAGAGGCGGGGCCGTTTCCTTGGGGCTATGCCGAGCTACAGCACCGGTCGAACGTTGACGGGCCTGGCGGGCAGGGCAATAAAGAAGCGCTGCCGGGCTCGAAATACACGTCCCGGCAGCGCTCTATTGTCCAACTGAGCACTGAAATCCCAGTTGGTCCTAAATCTGCAATGATCATGCCAAGGAATTGTGACAGTTCACGGCTGCTGGCTCATCGTTGATGTTACTTTGGCGGTTTAGCAACAGCAGATCGCTTGGACGATGATCTGCGCAAGGCGATTGCTTCGACCCTCTTCAGCGTCCGTGCGAACTCGGCTCGAAGATGTCTTTCGTGCGCCCGATCTTGCGGCGCTGACAGAAGTGCGATCTTCACCAGGAAACGGTTCAATAGCGTCGTAACGAGACGCTTGTCGGAGTTCTGCGAACGCAAGGCCGTGAGCTGCCGACGCATTTCGATCAGATCGAGGTGCTCGTTGTCCGACGGCATTTTCAAAACTGAGCCAATAAAAGCGGTTGCAACCAACGAAGCCGCCGCACCGAGTATATTGGCGCGACGACTTCGTGATGGTGGGCTCGGACCAGGACAATTGTCCGACGGCAGCGATGTTAGCTGGCGATTGAGCCCCCGCAATCAAACTCACGAATTAAGCTTGATGTCGCGGCAATTCGTTAATTCGGGAACCGCTTCAGGAGGCTGGTGGCGCCGGGCCAGGCGGGTGGCCGGAGTCTTTCCTGCTTCGGACCAGCGATATCGAAAGCGATCAGGACGCGCTTCACCCGCCCGACTGCTCGTTCGGTGCGCGCGCCAATGGATGCTTCGGACTGTGATCGCTCACGTACCTGCGTTCAAATTCGACGGTGCGAAGCTTGAGCGAAACTCTTGCGCGGAATCCTGCCAGGAGCCACGCCCTCGACTGCGTGTGGCCGGCCGTCCGAGAGGTCTCGTTGCCCCACCATGCCGAGAACCTGTAGGCGGAGGCGGGCAGAGACCGGCCCAGGAGGGCTTCGATCTCAGCAAAGGTAAGTCGGACGGTCCGATCTTGGACTCTGGCCAGTCTTTGCTGCAATGGATCGTAAATCGACACGGATGCGCCCCCGCCCGCTTCGCTACTTGGCCGTCTCGCGCAACTCGCCGCTCACCGCCGGCGTGAACGCATGACAGGTGCAGTGATCTGGGCTCGCGACTATCGGGACGGCAATCTGCCGTCCGGATCGTTAGGCCGGTCGATCGCAGCATTCATGATGGCTGTTTTGATGTCGGCCGCCAAGTCACGGTAGTGACCTCCCACGCGCAGAAACAGCTCACGTTTTTTATGGTCCGTGGCCAGTTTGGCAATGAGTTCGCATTCACCAGCGAGTTCTTCGAACCGCACCAATTTCCCTTCAAGATCAATCATCATTCCCCCCTCACCAAGTTCGGACCGGGAAACGCAAAAATCAATTCGGTACTTAATCAGGGTATCAAATCGCAACGGCAGGACGGGCGCAAGAGAAATGGGAGCGGGTAGGGTGATCATGCTGCCGATCGCAGCGCAATTTCAAATAGTAAAGATTGTCGCCCGCTCGGAATCTCGACCGAGTAACCCCTTGGTCACTCTCACAGGTCTCAGAGGTTGCTCACCACGATCAGTTCTCCGCGCTTGCGGATCATTCTTGCCTGCACTTTGCTGATAGGCGGGGCGATGAGCAGCCATCCGGTGAGGAAAAGCTCGATACCGGCCGCGACCATGATTTGCTGACTTGGACACATCATGACCTCTGAGATTGGATATTCGCGCTATGCCCGATCCGCCACTGAACATGAGCGACGATATTATCGATATGATCGTTTTGGAATGCGGGGTCCTGGCAGCCCAAGACTCTCCTCATGAGCTTCTGGGGACGGTAACCCTCGTCACTCAGAAAGGTCATTATGATTTCCTCATTGACGAGGAAGCCGCCAATCAGCTTGCCGGCAGCTCAAGGAGTTGCTGCGCGAAGGGGGCCCAAACCAGTCAAAACTCAAATGAGCAGAATAAGTCGGCTCTCTGCCCCTCTACTTTGCATGGGGTTGTTTTGCGGATTTTTAGTGAGCTTGCGAAACAGGCGGCTCAGCGGCGACCGCGCGGCGTCTCGGCCTTCGCGGGCGGCTCGGTCTGAACCGCGCAGGTTGCGGCGCCGAGCGAAGCCTGTGCCTGCTGCATCAGGCCGGGCTCTGCGGCGAGCGCCTTCATCACGATCAGACCGGTCGCACTGGGCGAGTCGATGATCAGGCGGTCGGCGGACGTGATCTCTTCGTCCTCGGGCAGCTCGTTGTGCTGTGCTTCCGTCATCAAGTCGAGCTCGATCACCTTCTTGCCCGCCGAACGGTCGTTGATCGCGTAATAGGCGATCTCGTTGCGGGTGTAGAACGACACCGAGGTGTAGGCTTGGCTCACCGGCACCGCGAGCTTGAGCGGCCCGCCCGACAGATCGTAGCGGCAGATCGCCTGCGCAAAGGCCGGATCCATGAACGGCATCGGCGAGGTGTTGGGGTCCGCGAGGGGAAGCTGCGTGACGGCATTGAGCTTGGTCATCGGCGTCAGCCGCGAATAGGCGTCCTGGGTCGCGATTCGCGGCAGCGCCAGCACGCTGACCAGATGGACCACGAGGCCCAGGAGGATACCGGCGACAATGGTGAACAGCAGACGGATCATGAGCAGCCCACCGTCGTGATCGTGGGCATCGGCGCATCGCGCTGGGTGCGCGTCGCAACACCCACCGGCGTGTCGTAGAGGCGAAGCATCAGCGCGTAGCGCTCGATGCCGCCGGTCGGCAGCCAGTTGCCCGCGCGCGAGCGCGAGGCGATGTGGATTTCGAACGAGCCGTCGGACCCGCGGACGATCTCCTGGCTGGTGAAGCCGTAGCGCTGCAGCGAGTTGGCGACGAGGTGGCCCTTGCGGTCGTAAAGCGTCAGTGTCCAGAACCGCGCCGGCGGCGTCACGCCGGAAACGACGACATCGCAGCGGCCGTCGAGCGCCTTGTTCTTGTCGTCGGCGGTCGCCGTGAACGCCACGCCGTCACCGGTGCCGATCGGCAGCTCGCCGTTGCGCACGATGGTGGCGCGCGAATAGGGATCGACGTCGGCGGTGCCGGTTCTGGGGCGCGCAGTCCAGGCGCCGATGGTCAGTGCGCCGATATCGGTGCCCCGCGTCGTGGTCATCCACGTCGCCCCGACGCCGACGACGGTCGCGAGCAGAAGCGCCGTCAATGTGATCAGGATCAGCCGCACGGTATCGATCAGTTCTTGCGTGGGGCGGACGAGCTTGCATTCTCTTCCGCCGCGTAATTCTGCGGGAAGGCGAGCGCGCTCGACGAGGAGGCGGGCTTGGCCGGCTTCGTCGTGTCGTCGGATGTCGTTTTGGTCGCGGTCTTGGCCGCCTCGTCGAGCAGCTTCTCGACGTGCACCAGGATATCGGCGCCGCGCTTGGTCAGCACCGGCGGCGGGCCGGGCTTGGTCTCCAGCACCTTCGGCGCCGCATTGGCCTGCGCGTTGGCGGCCATCGGCTGCGGCGGCAGCTTCTGGCCCATGCCGATGCCGGGAATCTCCCTGACCTCGACGCCCTGATGGGCGGCGACCATGATGTCATGCCAGGTTTGCGCCGGCAGCGAGCCGCCGGTCATGCGGTTGGTCGGCGAGTAGTCGTCATTGCCGTACCAGACCGCGCAGGTGAAGTTGCCGGTGTAACCGACGAACCAGGCGTCGCGATAGGCGTTGGTGGTGCCGGTCTTGCCCGCGGTCGGAATGCCGTCGAGCGCGGCGCGGCGCGCGGTACCCTCGCTGACGACGTGGCTCATCATGCCGGCCATGTCGGCGGCGGTATTCGGTGGAATGGCCTGCCGCGGCTTGGGACCGTCGCGGTCCCAGCGCCAGACCAGATCGCCGGCACCCGTGCGCACCTCCAGCACCGCATGCGGCGTGACGGCCTTGCCCCTGTTCGGGAAGGTCGCGTAGGCCACCGCATGCTCGAGCACGGTGACCTCGTCGGAGCCGATCGGCAGCGACGGCGTGTCGGGCAGGGGGGCCTTGATGCCGAAGCGGCGGGCCACCTCGACGATCTTGGCGCGGCCGATCTTGGCCGGATTCGGCGCCTTCGGCTGCTCCCTCCGGCCGATCTCGATCGACAGCTTCACCGGCACCACGTTGATCGAGCGCGTGATCGCCTGGGTCAGCGTCACCGAGCCGGAATAGGAATGGCCATAGTTCTGCGGGCACCAGTTGCCGATGCAGACCGGGCCGTCGACGATGACCGAGTTCGGCGTGTAACCGTTCAGCAGCGCGGTGGTGTAGACGTAAGGCTTGAACGACGAGCCGGGCTGGCGGTAGGCGTCGGTGGCGCGGTTGAACTGGCTCGCACCGTAGTCGCGGCCCCCGACCATGGCGCGGATGCCGCCATCGAGATCGGCGACGACGGTCGCCGCCTGCGTGGCGTGGTAGTCGCGGCCGAACTGGCGAAGCTGGTTCTCGATCGCCTCTTCGGCGGCCTTCTGCACGTTGGTGTCGATCGCGGTCCGGACCACGAAGACACGCTCGGTATACGACTTCGGGAAAGTGTCGACGAGCTTGCGCATCTCGTCGAAGGCGTAGTCGAGATAGTAGTTCGGCGAGTTCTCGTCGCGCCGGTCGACCGCGAAGGCCGGGTTGCGGCGGGCGCCGAACACCTGGCCCTCGGTCATGAAGCCGGCATCGACGAGGTTGTCGAGCACGACGTTGGCGCGGGCGCGGGCGGCAGGCAGGTTGATGTGCGGGGCGTATTTGGTCGGGGCCTTGAACAGGCCGGCGAGCATGGCGGCTTCCGCGAGGTTCACGTCGCGTGCCGACTTGTTGAAGTAGAAATGCGCCGCGCCGTCGACGCCGAAGGTGCCGCCGCCCATATAGGCGCGGTCGAGATACAGCTTAAGGATCTCGTTTTTGGTCAGGCGCCATTCCAGCCAGATCGCGAGGAACGCCTCGTTGATCTTGCGCTCGATGGTACGCTCGTTGCTCAGGAACAGGTTCTTGGCGAGCTGCTGGGTGATCGAGGAGCCGCCCTGGCGCACGCCGCCGGCCTGGGCGTTGGTGAGGAGGGCGCGCGCGGTACCGGCGATGTCGATGCCGAAATGGTCGTAGAAGCGGCGGTCTTCGGTCGCGAGCGTCGCCTTGATCAGCACATCCGGAAAGTCTTCCAGCGGGATCGAGTCGTTGTGCTTGATGCCGCGGCTGCCGATCGGGTTGCCGTAGCGGTCGAGGAACGTCACCGCGAGATCGGATTTCTTCAGCCAGTCCTCGTCCGCCGTCTCGCGGAAGGCGGGGATGGCGAGCGCGAGCAGCACCACCAGGCCGCCGAGCCCGAGGGTCGCGGCTTCCGACAGCGGCTCGATGAACACCCACCGCTTCCACCGCCCGACATAGAAGCGATCCATGAAGGTCGAGTAGCGCTCATAGAGCTCGCGGATGCCCTTGGCCGAGGAGAACAGCGAGGAGTCGATGCGCGCATCGAGATCCAGGAAGAAATTCCGGATCCTGGTCTTCCAATGCGGTGGTATGATCTGGCGCACCTAGAACCCTTGAGGCTCGGTTCGAAACCGTTCAAGCACCCGGCCGGGGCGGCATCGAGACGTCTTGCGGGAGCGTTGCGGCAAAGCCAAGGCGCCCGGTTCGCGTCCGAGGGGACTTGAGGGTTTCTTCTAGCCGAGCGAGGCCTATAAACCAATGGCTACGCTCGCGATTTTGAACAAACAGGCCCAATTGGCCCCGTTTCTTTACCGGGCTTTCAGGGGGCGGTGCTTGCAGCGTTGTCGGCCATCGCCCTAGATGAGTTGGCCGTAGTTCTTTCGAATCTTGTTGAGGCGCATGACCGCAGCTCGCAAAAAGCCTTCAGACCAGGACGGATTTTTCTGGAAAACCAAGACGTTGGACGAGATGTCTGAGGTCGAATGGGAGAGCCTTTGCGACGGCTGCGGCCGCTGCTGCCTGAACAAGCTCGAGGATGAGGATACCGGGCGGATCTACTTCACGCATGTCGGCTGCAAGCTGCTCGATGCCGGGACATGCGCCTGCAAGGACTATCCGAATCGCTCGGACAAGGTTCCGGACTGCGTTCGCCTGACCCCGGCCAATGTCCGCACCCTGAACTGGCTGCCGCCGAGCTGCGGCTACAAGCTCGTCGCCGAGGGACGTGATCTCTATTGGTGGCATCCCCTGGTCTCCGGCGATCCCAACACCGTTCACGAGGCTGGCGTCTCCGTCCGTGGCCGGGTTGAGGGCAGCGAGGAGGACATCCCGGACGAGGAGCTCGAGGATCACATCGTGCAATGGCCGGCGCTGCTGCCGAAACGGGCACGCCTCAAACGACGTCCGAAGGACTGAAAGCGACATCTGAAGAACTGCTCGCTGTTCCGCGCCGAGGCGATCACGTCTTCGGGATGGCGCGGGGGCGGGATGCTCCCATGCGTCGCGGCGCCTGCCAGGAAAGATATTTGCTGCTTAGATTGCTTAGATAGAACGAATCCTTCGCGGCGTTGCGCCGCTTCCCACGACGTCCGATCGACATGAACAAGTTCGAACGGCAGAGCAGCCAACCTGCCGATACCCAGGCATTGCCTGACGACATCGCCGAAGAGCTCTCCCGACTTCCGTCCGAGGTCATCAGCGTCAGCAACTCGCCCTCCATCGCTCCGCCGGCGTCGCTCTCGACCGATGAGGTGCGGACCATCGTGATCAGCCTGATGCTGACGATGTTCCTGGCGGCGCTTGACCAGACCATCGTGGCGACAGCGCTGCCGACCATCGGGCGCCAGTTCCACGACGTCTCGAACCTGTCCTGGGTGATCACGGCCTATCTGCTCGCCTCGACCGCGGTCGCACCGGTGTTCGGGACGCTGAGCGACATCTATGGCCGCCGCGCCATGATCATCACCTCGCTCAGCCTGTTCGTGGCCGGCTCGATCCTCTGCGCGATCGCGCCGAACATGCCGATGCTCATCCTGGCCCGCGGCCTGCAGGGCCTCGGCGGCGGCGGCATCATGCCGGTGGTGCAGACCGTGATCTCCGACGTCGTCTCACCGCGCGAGCGCGGCCAGTACCAGGCCTATTTCTCCAGCGTCTGGATGGTCGGCGGCATCCTTGGCCCCGTGATCGGCGGCGTGTTCGCCGAACATCTGCACTGGTCGATGATCTTCTGGATCAATCTGCCGCTCGCGGCTGCGGCGCTTGCGCTGCTGCTGCCGAAGATGAACAAGATCCCCGTGTTCCATCGCAAGCGCGAGGTCGACTGGCTCGGCGGCGTGCTGCTGATGGCATCTGCGGTCGTCTTCATGCTGGTGCTGACCTGGGGCGGGACCCGTTACCCATGGCTCTCGCCAACCGTCCTTGCGATGGTCGGGGCCGCCGTCGCGCTGGCATTCACCTTCGTATGGCACGCGCGCCGGGCGGACGAGCCATTCCTGCTGCTGCCGCTGCTTGGCGGAACGGTTGCACCTTACGCGCTCACGGCCGGCGGCTGTGCGCTCGGCGCGATCACTGGCCTGACCGTCCAGCTCCCGCTCTACTACGAGTCCGTCTACCGTCTCAGCGCCAGCGAGGCGGGGCTTGCGCTGATCCCGCTCGCGGCGGTCTCGACCTGCGGCGCGGCGATCGCCGGCCGCACCATGGCGCGCGCCAAGCACTACAAGCGCGTCGCCGTCGTCGGCACGTCCTGGGCCGCGCTCTGTGGCCTCGGCCTGACCTTCTTGACGCTGCCGCTGTGGGGGCTTCTGCTCCTGATGGCCGCGTTTGCGCTGGGGCTCGGCACGACCTTCCCGGTCTGCGTCGTCTCGCTGCAGAATTCGGTCGCCCGCGCCCAGGTCGGCACCATCACCGGCGCGATGAATTTCTTCCGCTCGCTGATGTCCTCGTTCGCGGTTGCGGCTTTCGCGGCCATCCTGCTGATCTCGCTGGGCGCGGACATTCCGCTTGCCGGCGAGCATCACGGCGCCATCAACGCGATCCCCTCGGCCGACATGATGGTCGCGTTCCGCTACGTGTTCGGTGCGGCGGCCGCGATGATGGCCACCGCCGCGCTCTGCCTGATCCTGATGGAGGAGCGGCCCCTGGCAGGGCCGGCGAGCGCTCAGCCCGTCGAGATGGCGGAGTAGGGAGTTGCCTGCCCGCAAGTCGGGTACCGGCTATTTGACGGCGCCGCCTGTGATGCCGGAGATGAAGCGATCAAGGAACAGGTTATAGGCGATGGCAACGGGGATGCTGGCAATCAGCGCGCCGGCCATGATCTCGCCCCAGAAGAAGATGTCGCCGCGAACCAGATCGGTGGCGACACCGAGCGTAACCGGCTTCTGCGCCGAAGCGGAGATGAACGTCAGCGCATAGACGAATTCCTGCAAGGTCAGCGTGAAGGTGAAAATCACCGCTGTCAGAATGGCTGGCAGGGACAGCGGGAGGACCATCCTGACGAAAGCGCCGAACAGGCTGCAACCGTCGACGATCGCCGCCTCCTCGATTTCGACCGGCATCGCCTTGAAGAATCCCATCAATAGCCAGGTGCAGAATGGGATCGTGAAGGTCGGGTAGACCAACACCAGCGACCACATCGAATTCTGCAAGCCAAGCGATGCGACGATGCGCGAGAGTGGCAGGAACAGAAGGGTCGGCGGAACGAGATAGGTCAGGAAAATGCCGATGCCGAGCGCCTCGCCGTTCCGGCCGACCATCCGCGCCAGGCTATAGCCGGCCGGCAGTGCGGCGATGAGCGTGATCGCGACGACGCAGAGACCGATGATCAGCGAGTTGAGGAGCCAGCGCGCGAACAGCGTCTGCTCGAACAGATATTGGAAGTGCTCGAGCGTCGGCGTCTCGTTGAACCAGAACGGAATGTTGGTGACGTTGTAGAGATCGGGATTGCTCTTCAACGAGGTGATCAGCATCCAGTAGAACGGAAAGGCGGTCAGAACGACGAAGGCCGCCACCGCGCTGTAGAAGGCGCTCTCGCCCGCGACGTTGAGGAGAGCACGGCGCACGTCAGATCTCCCGCCGCCGGATGAAGCGCAGCATGCCGACCACCACGAAGAACAGCACCGGCAGCATGAACAACGAGATGGCGGCGCCATGCGACACGTCGCCGGAGACGATGCCGACCTGGAAACCCTCGAACCCCAGCACGGAGGTTGCGCCGACCGGACCGCCATTGGTCAAGAGAAACACGATGGAAAGGTCGGTGAAGGTGAACACGATGCCGAAGATGAGGCCAACTGCGACAATGGGCAGGATCATCGGCAGGACGATCTGGTAGTTGCGCCGCCAGAAGCCGGCGCCATCAACCGTCGCGGCATCAATGACGTCTTGCGGGATCGAGGTCATGCCGGCCAGGAAGATGACGACCGCGAATGGAAAGAACCGCCAGGCATTCACGACGATCACGCACAGCATCGCCAAATGCGGGTTGCCGAGCCAGTTTGGCGCCTCGGAGCGGGTGATGACGCCGATCGCGATCAGCGTCCAGTTGATGACGCTGTAGAGCGAATCGAACATCCACTCCCAGGCAACGGTGGCGAGTGCGATGGGCACGGCCCACGGCAGGATGATCAGGGCCCGGACGATCTTGCGGCCAGGGAACGGTCGCATCAGCAGCAGCGCACCGAACTTGCCGAGCACGAGTCCGAGAAGCTGGGATCCGAAGGTGAAGAGAAAGGTATTGCCCAGCGTTTCCTGAAAGACCGGGTTACTGACGATCTGCCTGAAATTCGAAAGGCCCACGAAGCGCCAGGTCGGATCGTAGATCGTATAGGCGCTGACCGAGTAGTAGACCGCGAGGAGGAACGGCAGGCCGACAAGCAGAAGCACGTAGAGGATCGCGGGCGCGACCATGACGCTGCCGAGCACGTCGCGTCGGTCCAGGATGAAGCGGTAGCGCGATGCCGGCTTGGCGATTGGTTCGGCGATCGTGACCATAAGAGAACCCGTTCTGGTGATGCGCCCTAGTGAGACATCGTCCGCTTGCCGTCCGCATCGAAATACCGCAATGCGCCGCGGCGGATGGCAAAACGGTGCCACTCGCCAGGACGAATGCTTTCCTCGGCGACATGTGCCGGGGGCAGCTTCGCCGCGATCACCTGCGTCGGATCGAAGCCCTCGACCGCGCCATAGACGATGCGCTCCGAGCCGAGATATTCGGAACGATCGATCCGGAATGAGAACTCCTCCGCATCGGCGCCATTGACCATTTCCCTGGGGAGAAAGTTCTCGGGCCGAAAGCCGAGATACCCGCCGTTGCGCGCCAGCAGGTTCATCGGCGGCGTGCCGACAAAGGTTGCGACGAAACGGTCGGCCGGGTCTTCATAGATCTCCACCGGCGTTCCCACCTGCCGGATCTGCCCACGGTCGATCACGGCAATGCGGTCGCCCATGCCCATTGCCTCCACCTGGTCGTGTGTCACGTAGATGGTCGTGATCCCGACGCGTTGCTGGAATTGTCGGATTTCATGGCGCGCCGAGGCGCGCATCTTGGCGTCCAAATTGGACAACGGCTCGTCGAGGAGCAGCGCCGTCGGCTCGCGCACGAGAGCGCGCGCGAGCGCGACACGCTGGCGCTCGCCGCCGGAGAGCTGGCGTGGCCGGCGATCAAGCAGATGCGAGATCCCGAGCAGGCTCGCCGCCCAGCTCACCTTCCTCTCGATGTCTGCGCGGCGAACGTGCTGCGTCTTCAGCGGAAAGGCGATGTTGTTGCGTACCGTGTAGTGCGGATAAAGCCCGTAGCTCTGGAACATCATGGCCACGCCCCGCGCGCGGGGCGGTACGTCGTTGACGAGGTTGCCGCCGATCACGAGATCGCCGCTCGTCTGCCGCTCGAGGCCGCAGACGATGCGCAGGAAAGTCGTCTTCCCGCAGCCGGATGGCCCGAGCAGGACCATGAATTCGCCGTCCGGCACCGTGAGCGTAATGCCGTTGACCGCGAGAACGTCGTCGAACTTCTTGAAAATATTTCTTGCAGACACTGCGGCCATTGTTGAATTCCAAAATCAGCCCATGCGGATCAGCCGTGTGCCGTGCGGCTGTCGCCTGGAGGCTCGCCTCCGAACCGCCTGTGCATGCGGTTCGCAGGCGCAATCGTCATTCACGATCTGTGCAGCCACTTGTCGAAGATGGCCTCGCATTGCTGTGCGGCCCATTTGACAGCCTGTTCGGCAGTCATTGCTCCGGTCGCAGCTTTCGCCATCATGTCGCAGACGATGAAGTTGTTGTAGATCTCGTCAGTGGCTGGCCATGCCGGTCCGGGATAGCCGGGCACGGCGGACCATTCGTCGGAGGTCTGCAGCACAGACAGCTTGTCACGTGGTGTCGACGTCGGATCGTCGGACAACAGCGGCATCGGTTTTGGGACGATGTTGGCGAAGGTGGGGTTGTTGTAACCCGAGCTGGCCTTGAAGGCTTCGATCCAGTTGTCGGCGTAGTATTTCAGGAACTCGAGCGCCGTCTCCTTGTTCTTGGCGAACTTCCAGATGCCATAGAACTCGGCGGCACCGCCCATGATCTGACGAACGGGGCCTTTGGGCGGCTTCATCACGAAGATGTCGTCAGCAACTTTCTTGTTGAGCTGCTGTGCCGTCCGATAGGCGGAGATCGGGTTGATGATCAGCGAGCTGACGCCGGAGTCGATGTACTGATTGTTGCTGGCGTCACTCCATGAGAGCACTTCCGCCGTCATCGCTTCCTTGTAGAGGGCCGCGACGAATTTGACCGCCTCGACCGTCTCCTTGCTGTCGAGCACCACATGCTTTCCGCTCTCGTCCTGGAATGCGCCGCCATAGCTCCAGAGCAGGCCGCGCCAGGTCGTATTGGGGTCGTTGCTGTGGCCGAGCGAAATCCCGACCGGGTTGCCCTTCTGTTTCAGCTTCGCGCCGCCGATCCGCACATTGTCCCACGTGTCGGGCACCACCCCGATCCCGTCCCACAGGCTCTTGCGGTACATCACCGGGAAATTGATGTAGTAGTCGGGGAATGCGGACCACGTCTTGTCGTCCTGGTTGTAGCCGATCTGCCGTCCGATGACGGTGATCTTGCCGTATTTCTTCTCCACCGACTCGACGAGGTCCGTCACATCGACGAGGAACTTGCGGTAGAGGTGCGCGCCGCCGGCTCCGTTCCACCCGAACAGATCGTGGCCGGATCCGGCCGATGCCTCGGCGGCAGCGCGTGCGGCAACGTCTGCAACGGGGATATGGTCGACTGTGACTTCGATGTGGTTCTGGGTTCCCCAATCCCTGGCGAAATTGTCGAACCATTTATCATAGGCCGGCACGAAGTGACTCCACTGCACGATGGACAGCGTTTTTGTGTCGGCCATGGCGCGGGAGATGAATGGTGTCGAAAGTACCGGTGCTGAACCGGCTGCGAGAAGGGCGAGCCCCGTGTCCTTCAGGAGCCGGCGTCGCGTGACACGACTGGGCGTGTTCATCTGCGAATCCTCCTCCGTTTGGTTTTCCGGTTAGATCAGGCCGATTCCTATGAGAGATCAGCCTCGCTCCCCTGGATTGTTCTTTTTGGCTAACATAGTGCGGCGATATGGCCTGCGATATCTCGACGAAAGCCGGTCAATAGATATGACCCATCCGCAGCTCCTTAAACGGATCGAACGCAATCCGCTTGTCACCAACCGGTCCTATCCCCCGCGGCCGGCATAGGGGTTGTCGTTCGCGCTGCCTTCGTTTGCCTTCCGCGCCTCCGCGGCAAGGTGATCTTTGAGCCGCGCCAGCGCGTCGGCAGACCAGTCCTGGACGTCGGTCACCGCGACCCAGGCATCGACGTAATGCTCGGGCGCGTAGACATGGCCAAAGCCCATCGGCGTGTTGGTTGCGACCGCCATGTCGAGCGCGAGTTGCAGCATCGTGACGACGGGATACCAGCGCAGCTCCGGTGACACGTCGGGCCCGCGCGGCGCTGCCATCCAGGCCGGGACCTGGTAGGCGTCGCGGTAGGCGAACAACACGATCGGGTCACTGGCATATTGCAGATAGACGACGCGCAGCGCGCCCCAGGGCGCATCCGCCGGGACCGTCGGCCCGTTCTGATTCATGAAGCGCACGAAGCGGCCATCACGAAACTCCGGCAGCCAGGCCGGCGAGCCCTGATTGCGGTTCGCTGTAACCGAGCGCCAGATGCGGCTCTCGAACGGCGGCCCGCTCCACAGCGCGCCGGCTATCGGATCGCCTATCGTTTCGAACAGCTCCGCGGATTTTTCCGAGTTCATGGCGCCGAGGCTGAGCCCATGCAGGTAAAGTTTTGGCCGCTTGTCCCTCGGCAGCGTCGTCCAGTAGCCGTAGATTTCGGAGAATAGGGCGCGCGCGGCTTCCGCGCCGTATTCGGGCTGGAATAGCAGAGACAGCGGGCTGTTGAGATAGGAGTACTGCACCGCAACGCTTGCAACGTCGCCATGGTGGAGATATTCGACCGAATTCATCGCGGCGGGGTCGATCCAGCCGGTGCCGGTTGGCGTGATGACGATCAGGACCGCGCGTTCAAATCCGTGCTGGCGTTTGAGCTCGTCGAGCGCAAGCCTGGCGCGCGCCTTAGCCGTGTTACCGCCGCCGAGACCGACATAAACACGTACGGGGTCCTTCGCGGGTTTCCCCGTGAGGGCGCTGATCTCCGCTGCGGTCGGACCTGAGGCAACGAACTCGCGCCCCGCACGTCCGAGCTGCTTCCACTTCACCAGCGACGCAGCGCTTCCCGTCTTCCCAGGCGCCGTCGGTTGCGGCCGCTCGGGCTCGAGAAGTGCGTCGAATTCGCGGAAGGACGAATCGAGCGCGCGAAACGCCGTGCGGATCAGGAGATTGTTGGCGATCGACCAGAACAAGAGGCCGGCAACGAGCACGCCGATGACGTTAGCGATTCTTTGCGGAATGACGCGCGTTGTGCGCGCGGCGAGGACGCGGGCGACAAGCGCGAACAGCCGCCCCAGCGCCAGAAGCGCGACGAATGTGAGCAGCGCGATGAGGCAGACCTTGAGCGGATGTGCGGTATCGACCGGCGCCATCTTCATGACTGCGCGGATCGAGTTCTGCCATTCCGCGGCCCGCCACAGATAGATGATGACGACGAGCAGGCAGCCGGCCGCGACCAGTGCATTGGCGATCGACCTTGCGCGCGCCGAAGGTTCGGGCAACTCGAGATAGTGCCACATCCAACGCCAGAGTGTGCCGGCGAGGTAGCCGATCGCAAAGCAGGCGCCGGCGAGGACGCCTTGGGTGAGATAGCTTCGCGGAATCAGCGTCGGCGTCAGCGCGGCCGCGAAGAAAAGGGCGCCCAGCATGAGGCCGACGCCGGACAGCGAGAGCAATTGCCACCGAATGAGCCACGCCAGATTCTTGAAAGCACCCATCGAGCGACGATTTTCCTAATCCCGTAGAACCTACGATACGGCTATCCTCTGTTCTCGTCCGAAAAATTGCTCTTGCGCGGCAACAGGATTCTGAACTCGGTGAACTCGCCGGGCTTGGTCTCGACATCGAGCGTGCCGCCGTGCTGCTTGACGACGATGTCGTGGCTGATGGAGAGGCCGAGACCGGTGCCTTCGCCAGCCGGCTTCGTCGTGAAGAACGGATTGAACATCTTCTCCTTCACCTCCGCCGGGATGCCCGTGCCGTTGTCGCGGATGCGGATCTCGACATGGCTGCCGCGGTCGCGGGTTGCGGCGCTCAGCGTGGGCTCGAAATCTCCGCCGGCCTGGCTGCCGCGCTTGAGCACCGCATAGAAGCCGTTCGAGATCAGGTTCAGCAGCACGCGGGTGATTTCCTGCGGAAATATCTCGGCCGTCCCGGCCTCGGGATCGAGATCGCGCTTGAGCGTGACGTCGAACTGCGGCTTCTCAGCGCGTGCGCCGTGATAGGCGAGATTCAGGCTCTCCTCGACCAGCGTGTTGACGTCGGCCAGTCCGTGCTCGCCGCTGCCCTCACGCGAATGCAGCAGCATGTTCTTGACGATGGAATCGGCGCGCTTGCCGTGCTGCACCACCTTCTGCAGGTTATCCTTCAAAATGGCCGTCAAATCATCGACTTCGTCGCGGAGCTTGCCGGTGAGACTGGCCGACTTCAGAACATCGTTGAGCTCGTCCGTTAATTCCGATGACAGCTCGGCAAAATTATTGACGAAGTTGAGCGGGTTCTTGATCTCGTGTGCGATGCCGGCGGTGAGCTGGCCGAGGGAAGCGAGCTTTTCCGTCTGGATCAGGCGGTCCTGCGCGGTGCGGAGGTCATCGAGCGAGGCGGCAAGTTCTTTGGTGCGCGCCTGCACTTCGTCGAAGAGGCGTACATTCTCGATCGCGATGACGGCTTGGTCGGCGAAGCTTGTAACGAGTTCGATCTGCTTTTCGCTGAACGGCCGGACTGCTCGACGCGCGAGGACAATGGCGCCGACCGGGCTGCCTTCGCGCAGCAACGGTACACCAAGAAAGCTACGCGGATTGCCGCTCAGTTCCTGGCCTTCAAAGAAGTAGTCAGGATCTTCGAGCACGTCGGTGACATGGACCACCTTGTCACCGAGCAAGGTCCGGCCCGTGATGGTGCGCTTGTCCGGCCGGACCGGGAGATCCCTTGCATATTCGGCGAATTCGGCCGGGAAGCCGTAGGAACCCGCCCGGAAATAGACATTGCCGGTCTTGCGGGTAATTGCCGCCATATCCGCTTCGCATAGCCGTGCCGCCGATTCGACCAGCGTATCGAGCACGGACTGCAGGTCGAAGGCCGAGCGGCTGATCACCTTGAGCACGTCTGCGGTCGCGGTTTGCTGCTGCAGCGCCTCGGTCAAATCCTCGGTGCGCTGGCGCAATTCGCTGAGCAGCCGCGTGTTCTCTATGGCGATGACCGCCTGGGCAGCAAATTGCTGCAGGAGCGCGATCTGCTTCTCGGAAAAACGCCGGTTTTCCTGTCGGAAGATCATAACGTTGCCGACCACTCGCTCGTCCTTCAACAGCGGCACCGCGAGCACGCAGCGCGCGCCGCCGAGATCGACCAGCGCCCGCCGGTTCGGCTCTCCGCTGCGATAGGCCTCTGACTCGAGCAGGTCGGCGATTTCGACGAACGCTTCCCCCTTCAAAAGGCGCGCAGGCGCGGTGGCCGGACCATAATTGAGTGGCATCTGGCGCCGGAACTCATCGTAAGCGGACGGCAGGCCGTAAGTGGCCGCTGTGTGGAAGTGCGCTCCATCGTAGGTGTTGAGCACGCCGAAACTGGCGCCGCAGAGCTGCATTGCCTTGCTCAGCATCGCCTCGAACACCGGCGCGAGATCGCCGGCCGATCGGCTGATGACGCTCAGCACCTCCGATGTCGCGGTCTGCTGCTCCAGTGCTTCGGTAAGCTCGCGCGTCCGCGCCTGCACTTCCTCGAACAGGCGGACATTGCCGATCGCAATCACGGCCTGGTCGGCGAAGGTCTTGAGCAATGCGATCTGCTTGTCGGTGAAGGGATGCACCTCCCTGCGGCGGAGAACGATCGCGCCAATGCTTTCCTTCTCGCGCAAAAGCGGCATAGCCAGCATGGTGCGGCAGCCGTCACGGCTCGACATCTCCTGCGCGGTCGGGAATGACGCGCCTTCATCGGATAGAACATCGTGCAAATGTATGGGCAAATGATCCGCAATAGCGCGCCCGGAAACCGAGGTGCGATCGTTTGTCCATTGTTGCTGACCCATCGGAATCGGTCCGTGATGCGCACTGACCGACAGGTCGTTTCCGTCCGTCAGGATCGCAACGGCGTCATAAGCTTCGCAAAGCTCGCATGCGCTTTCGACGATCGCCTTCAGGACCGGCCCGACATCGGTTGGCGAGGAAGCGATAACGTTCAGGATGTCGGCGCTGCCGGTCTGGTAGGTGAGGGCTTCGGTGAGATCATCGGTGCGCTGCCGAAGCTGATCGAACAGGCGCACATTTTCGATCGCAATCACGGCCTGGTCGGCAAACGTCGTGACAAGATCGACCTGCTTTTGCGTGAACGGCTCGACACGCTGGCGTGCCAGCACGATGGTTCCGATCGGCTCGTTCTCGCGGAGCAGCGGCACGCAAAGTGCGGTGTGCTGGCTGGCGAGGGTGACCGACTCGTTCAAGGTATATTCGGGATCAGTTGCGACGTCGAGGATCTGCACGGTGCGCCGGTCGAGCACGGCGCGTCCAGTGATGGTGCCTCGATCGGCCGTGATCGGATGGTTCTTGAGGAACTCGATATATGCCGTGGTGTAGCCGACCGCTGCGCCGGCGCGGTACACATCGCCCTCGCGCCGCATGATGAACGCCATCTCGGCCTCGCACAGCCGCGCTGCGGTCGCCACTAGCGTATCGAGCACCGGCTGCAGCTCGAATGTCGAGCGGCTGATGGTTTTCAGCACGTCCCCGATCGCCGTCTGCTGCCGCAGAGATTCGCCTAAATCGTTGGTGCGCTGCTGCACCTCGTCGAACAGGCGCACGTTCTCGATCGCAATCACGGCCTGGTCGGCGAAGGTCTGCAACAACTGGATGTCATGGTCGGCGAACCTGCCGGGCTGAACGCGGGTGACGCTGATCTGCCCGATCGGCACGCCCTTGTTCATCAGCGGTACGAAAAGCATGCTTCGGTAGCCGCGTGCCCGCGCAATGTCCCCGATCGCGTTCGCTTCGGCGTCCGTATCGGGGATTTGCATAACCTCTCCGGCCTGCGTCATCTGAAACGGCACGAAATCGGCAACTGCCCGCGGGAAGGTCGACTTCAGGATTTCATCTGCCTCGGGGGTCGTCGGTGTGTACGCCTTCAGGTGGGCCATGCCGTCAATGACGCTGAAGACGGTGCTCGAAAAGCTTCCAAGCAGCCGCTTGGCGCTGGTGACGATTGCATCAAACACCGGCTGCACATCGGAGGGAGAGCTGGCGATCACCTTCAAGATGTCTGATGTCGCGGTCTGCCGCTCGACCGCCGCGCCGCGCTCCGCGGTGCTCGTTTCCAGCCGCCGCTCAAGCTCCAGAATTCTGCGCCTGAGATCGGCTTCAACGTCCTGGGGAAGCGCAGTCATTCTTGGGAAATCCATGTCACCGGACAATTCGGCGGCTCGGCCCAATCCTTAACGGCCTGTTCTGAGGTCGATTATTCCATCCCGGGCGCGAAGGGGCTAGGGTGCTTTTGGCGATTTTGGCGCCGGAGATATCGGCGGAGCGGTATCTCGCTGTCAGGGCGAATCCTTGCCTCAGTCCGGAAAATTGCTCTTGCGCGGCAGCAGGATTCTGAACTCGGTGAACTCGCCGGGCTTGGTCTCGATATCGAGCGTGCCGCCGTGCTGCTTGACGACGATGTCGTGGCTGATGGAGAGGCCGAGGCCGGTGCCTTCGCCGGCCGGCTTCGTCGTGAAGAAGGGATTGAACATCTTCTCCTTCACCTCCGGCGGGATGCCCATGCCGTTGTCGCGGATGCGGATCTCGACATGGCTGCCGCGGTCGCGGGTTGCGGCGCTCAGCGTGGGCTCGAAATCTCCGCCGACGTGGCTGCCGCGTTTGAGCACCGCATAGAAGCCGTTCGAGATCAGGTTCAGCAGCACGCGGGTGATTTCCTGCGGAAATATCTCGGCCGTCCCGGCCTCGGGATCGAGATCGCGCTTGAGCGTGACGTCGAACTGCGGCTTCTCAGCGCGTGCGCCGTGATAGGCGAGATTCAGGCTCTCCTCGACCAGCGCGTTGATGTCGGCCGGGCCGTGCTCGCCGCCGCCCTCACGCGAATGCAGCAGCATGTTCTTGACGATGGAATCGGCGCGCTTGCCGTGCTGCACCACCTTTTGCAGGTTGTCCTTCAAGAGAGCGGTCAGCTCGTCGATATCGGCACGGACGTCGCCCGTGAGCGTCGTGACGGCTGCGAGCACCTCGTTCACCTCGTCGGCGAGCTCGACAGAGAGCGCGGCGAAATTGTTGATGAAGTTGAGCGGGTTCTTGATCTCGTGTGCGATGCCGGCGGTGAGCTGACCTAGCGATGCGAGTTTTTCAGTCTGGATCAGGCGGTCCTGCGCGGCGCGCAGATCGTCGAGCGACTTCGCTAAGTCGCTGGTGCGGGCCTGAACCTCGTTGAACAGCCGCGTGTTCTCGATGGCGATCACCGCTTGGTCTGCGAAGGTCTTGAGCAAGCTGATCGCTTTGTCCGGGAAATGACCGGCCTCCGGTCGCGTGACGCCGATGGTGCCGATCGCAGTGCCATCGCGCAGCATCGGGACCACCAGGATGCTGCGATAGCCTCTGGCTCGCGCAAGCGCCCTCATTGCCTCGGTGAGGTCGGGTTCGGTCTGCATATCGGTGCGGAACGCGAATTGTCCGCTCGTCGCCACCCGGCTGTGGATGCCGGACGCCGACAACGGTGTCGGGAATGAGCGGAGCAGATCCTCATTGCCGGCTTCATTGTCGGTGGTGAAGGCCTCCAGATGCAGCATGCCGTCGATGACGCGTGTGACGGTGGAGGAATGTCCCCCGATCAGCGCCTTGGCGCTGTCGGAGATGGCCTGGAACACTGGCGTGACATCCGCCGGCGAGGCGGCAATCACCTTGAGGATGTCGGCGGTTGCGGTTTGCCGTTCCAGCGCCTCCCTGGTCGCGTTGAACAGGCCGACATTCTTGACTGCGATCGCCGCCTGGTCGGCGAAGGTCTGGAGCAACCTGACATGGTGCTCGCTGAATGGGCCGGTGGCCTTGCGCGTCGCGATGATGACGCCGATGGCCTGCCCCTCGCTCATCAGCGGAGCGAACAGCATGCTGCGAAAGCCGCGGGCGCGCGCGATGTCCCGCGCCGCTGGCTCGACCTCGGTGTCGGGCAGTTGCGCTGCCGTGCCATTCGCCACGAGCTGATATGGCGGGAATTGCGCGAATGGCACCGGGAACGATGCCTGCAGCACGCGATCGCCGGCCGGGTCGGTCGGCGTGAAGGCCGCCAGATGTGCGGCGCCGTCGATATAGCGAAGCACAGCGGTGGAAAAGCCGCCGATCAGCCGGTTGGCGTTGGACGCGATGGCCTGGAACACCGGGTGCACGTCGGCCGGTGAGGCCGCCATCACCTTCAGGATGTCGGCGGTCGCGGTCTGGCGCTCCAGCGCCTCCCGCGTCTCGTTGAAGAGCCGCGCGTTCTCGATCGCGATCACGGCCTGGTCGGCGAACGTCTGAAGCAACTGCACGTGCTCGGCGGCGAAGGCGCCGGGCGCGGCGCGCGTGACGCTGATCATGCCGACCGGCGTTCCCCGGTTCATCAGCGGCGCGAACAGGACGCTGCGGAAGCCGCGCAGCCGCGCCAGCTCCCTGTTGAGCTGCGGGACGTCGTCGGCCTCGCTGTCGGGAAACTGGATCGTCTTGCCGCCGCGCACCAGTTCAAAGGTCGGAAAGTCCGCGATCCGCCGCGGAAACGAGGCCTTCAATCCCCGGTCGGCTTCGGGGCTCGTGGGCGTGTAGGCCACCAGATGGAGCTCGTCGCCGATGAACTGAAGCACGGTGGCCGAGAAGCCGCCGAGCAGACGCTTGGAGCTGGTGGCGATCGCCTCGAACACCGGCCGTGCATCGGACGGGGAGGCTGCGATGACTTTCAGGACGTCGGCCGTTGCGGCCAGCCGTTCGAGGGCTTGCCGCTTCTCGTCGGCCAGCCGCGCTTTCTCGGCCGCGCCGGAGTTGAGTTGCTGCTCGAGCTCGTCGATCCTGCGCTTCAGCGCGGCAGCCATATCCTCGGAAAGCGCGGTCATTGATCGTCCGGTGCGGCCGGGAGCCAGTCCCACGGCCGCGCCTTTAGCGCCAAAAGCCCGCTTGGCCAAGACTCAAGTAGAGGTTTCAGGTGCCCGGCCGCGACACCTCGGTCTCCTTGCTGGTGATGAACTCCAGCAGCACCGGGACGCCCTCCCGCGTCTTTTGGATGCCGCGCCTGATCGCGGGCACGATGTCCTCCGGCTTAGTCACCCGCTCGCCATGGCCGCCGAAGGCGCGCGCCATCGCGGCATAGTCCCCGGAAATGTCGGTCGAGCGGTATTTTTCGGTCGAGACCGGCATCACCTTCAGCTCGATCGCCATCGAGAAATTGTTGAGCAGGATCGACATGATCGGAATGCGCTCGCGCACCGCGGTCTCGAAATCCATCCCCGTGAAGCCGATCGCGGCATCGCCCCAGACGTTGATACAGAGCTTGTCGGGCTTTGCGAGCTTGGCGCCCATCGCAAGCCCGAGGCCGTAGCCGAGCTGCGTCGTCTTGCCCCAGCCGAGATAGGAGAGGGGCTCGACGGCCTTCCAGAACGGCGAGAGCTGGTCGCGCGGGCTGCCGGCATCGTGTGTGATGATGGTGTTGTGGATGTCGACGGTGTGCTGGAGGTCCCAGAGCACGCGATAGGGATTGAGCGGCGCGTCATTGCTGGTGAGCTTCGGCATCCACTTTGCGAGCCACTCCTTGTGCGAGGCCGCGATCTCGGCCGCGACCGCTGAGGCATCGCGATCCGATGTGACGGTCTTGCCGATCTCCTCCAGCAGCGCATCGAGCACGAGGCCGGCGTCGCCGACGAGGCCGATTTTGGCTTCGACATCCTTGTTGAGATGGTTCGGGTCAAGCGTGGAATGGATGATGGTCTTGCCCTTCGGCATCGCGATGCCGAAGCTGGTTTCGGTGAAGGAGCAGCCGATGCCGAAGATGACGTCGGCTTCCCCCAAGAATTTCGGCACAGAGCGCGGCACCGCGAGACCGCCGGAGCCGAGCGACAGCGGATGGGTCTCCGGGAACGACGACTTGCCGCCGAGGCTCGTTGTGACCGGAATAGCCAGCCGTTCGGCGAGCCGCTTCAGTTGCGGCCAGGCCTGCGCGTAGTGCACGCCCTGGCCGGCATAGATCACCGGCCGCTTCGCATTGACGAGGAGGCTTGCGGCTTCCCTCACATGCACGGGATCGGCGCCGTAGCGGGTGCGCAGCACCGGGGCGTAGTTGAGGGGCTCCGGCACGTCCTCATTCCACATGTCCGAGGGGATCTCGACGATGACAGGACCGCCACGGCCGTTCTTCAGCTTGGTGAAGGCGCGGCGGAAGATGTTGGCGACCTCGGCTGCCAGGATGATCGGCTCGGAGGACTTGGCAAATGCCTTCATCACCTCGCTGGAGTTGAAGTTGGGTTCGACATGCGACAGTCGCCGCTGATAGCCCATGGGCAGCACCAGCACAGGCACGGACTCGCCGAAGCATTGCGCAACCCCGCCCATGGCGTTCTCCGCGCCGGGGCCGTGCTGCATGCAGAACGCGCCGATGCTGCGTCCCGAAGTGATGCGGGAGATGGCGTCCGCCATGTGGATCCCGACGCGCTCCTGGCGCACCATCACGGGTCGGATCTCGGCTTTCGCCGCGTGCTCGATCAGGTGGTTGACCGGATAACCGCAGAGGATCTCGATCCCCTCGCGCTTCATGATTTCCGCGATCGCAGTGCCGAGCTTCATGGCGTCTCTCCCCTGAGCAGGCCGGTTGGCCCGGCCGATTTGGAAGACAGAGGATCAGGATTTTCCAGAAGCGTAAAGCTCGGCCGCGGGAGGGCTGCGGTAGGTCAGCTATGCGGCGCGAGCGTGCAGCCGGTGTCGGCGTGATGTTAGCCAAGCGCTTAACGGTTCCGGACCGCTTTTTGTACATGAACGGACATTCGCCCGACGCTGTCATGCGGACACAGTGCCAGTGCAACCCGAGCGAGCCGCGCTATCTGCTTTCAGGCGAACAAAAAGTCATTCGCTGTTAGCGCGCTGCTGAAGTTGTGGAGAGTGATTTGATCTGCTCCCGCGGTGATGACGGTGTCAGTCCCACTTTGGGCGACGACAAGGTTCGCGAACGACTGCACGCCCGTCACACCGGCAAACTCAATTTTGTCCTGTTGGGCCTGGCTGAAGTCTTCGATGGTGTTGTGGGTCCCAACTGTCATCGAACCCGAGTCCTTGAACACGAATAGATCCGCGCCACCCTGAGCGCCGCCGCTCAATTGCCCGTCGCCCCACATGTCGTTCGTGACCGTGGAGCCAGCGGCCGCGGTCCCTGCGTACAGGATATCGTCGCCGCCTTTGGCTGAGCCGGACAAGGACTCGGCGTCGCCGAAAAGAATGTTGGTCACCGTGCCCGGGCCGGTGGCGTTGCCGCCAGTAAGCGTATCGTTACCTCCGTGCGCAGAATCGGACATGGATTTCGCGTCGCCGTAGAACTGGTTGAGAACATCGCCGGTGGCGGCGCCGCCGGTCAGGCGATCGTTGCCGCCCACGGCGTTGCCAGTCATCGTAAGGGCATCGCCATACGCAAAATTAGGGACCCTGACGTTGAACGGAGCATTGCCTGCGAAGACCGCCTCGTCATCGCCGCCCTGAGCATGGCCGGACATGGTGCCGCCCGCATCGCCGAAGAAAGTGTTGGCGGAGCCGCTCCTGCCAGTGAAGGTGTCGCTGCCGCCCTTTGCAAGTTTGCAGCGCATCAAGGACCCGGTAACTGCCTTCATGTCATTCGCTGGTTATGTTAGCTTTACTGTCGATGGTTAAGTGTCGTGCGCCCACGGACAACAAAAGCTATGGGGCAATGGCCAGTGCAATTCGATCCTCGCTCGCTAATCTCTCGGGCAGACGCGTTCGCCAGTAGGAGCGCCGACCTCCTGATTCTGATCGGCCGCATCCTGCTTGCATGGGTGTTCGTCGGGAGTGCGTACGGAGCAATGACCAATTTCGCTGGCTCCGTGGGCTATTTCAGATCGCTGAACCTGCCAGCGCCTGAGCTGTTCACCGCGACGACCGTGGCGCTGGAGGTCCTGATATCGGCTGGTTTGATATTGGGGGTTGGTACGCGCTACTCCGCGGTTTTGGTTTTTCTGTTTGTGTTGGCGGCTACCGCCATCGCCCATCGCTACTGGGATTATCCGCCCGGTTCGCAGCAGATTGGGCAGTACAATAATTTTTTGAAGAATATCTCGATCATGGGAGGCGCGATGCTGATCTTTGTAACCGGTGGAGGCCGATTCTCCCTCGACCGGAAGTTCGGAAGATAGCGGCTTCGGCCCATTCCCTTTCGCGAGCATATCCCTCCGCACGGGCGGCCGGGGCCTGGCTCGGCTCGTCCATCATGATCGTGGCTGCTCGCCCTGCTGAACCTCAGAGTATTGGTGTAGCGGCTATCAACTCGCGCGTGGAATCACCGCTGCGTCACTTCACTTTGGCTCTGAGAGTTCCCTGAACGAACCGACGGATGCTCTTTGAGAGCGGCTTCAAGCACTCGCCTATGATTGCGAAGAAAAACATAAGCCACGTAGCGAGCGCGGCACACCACAACATGACTTCCAATATCCTGGGCATCATGCCCTCCTAAAAATTTCTATGAAATAGTGAAATAGGAGCAGTGTTACTGAACGGCGCCGATGCGACAAGTCTTCCTAAAAGTGGCAGTGCACCGAAACACTCGGGAAATGCCGGAGTTTCGGAATAATGCGGACCTCGTTACCGCGCATCATTTCCCTTCGGACTTGCAGGACCACGCTGGAGTGGTTCGCGCTCGCGCAGCACTGGACGCCCGGACGGATCGCGGCCGACATTCGGCTGGAGCTCGATCAGATCGGTGAAGACGTCGGCCTGGCGGCGCAATTCGTCCGCGATCATCGGAGGCTGGCTGGTGATAGTGGAGACTACGGTCACCCTCACGCCGCGACGCTGCACGGCCTCGACCAGCGAGCGAAAATCGCCGTCACCGGAAAACAGCACCATCTGATCGATGTGCTCAGCGATCTCCATCGCGTCGACCGCGAGCTCGATGTCCATGTTGCCCTTGACCTTGCGGCGGCCGGAGGCATCGATGAATTCCTTCGTCGCCTTGGTGACGACGGTGTAGCCATTGTAGTCCAGCCAGTCGATCAGGGGGCGGATTGAGGAGTATTCCTGGTCCTCGATGAGCGCGGTGTAATAGAAAGCCCGCAGCAGCATTCCGCGGCTCTGAAATTCCTTCAGCAGGCGCTTGTAGTCGATATCGAAGCCCAGCGTTTTGGCCGTCGCATAGAGATTGGGCCCGTCGATAAAAAGCGCGATCCTGTCTAACGTAGGCGACATTATTTCTAACCTGCCGCGAGTATCGTGAGTTGGTCAACTATACAGCGAATTGCGGGGATCGGCCGCAAACTCGCTCAAGCGGAAGTAGAAGGTGACTCCCGCGGAAAGTCTAAAATGAATTTTTTGGCCGCATAAGTTACTAACAACACCTTTGCGGCCACAATATTCCGAACGCGACGTTACATCCTTTATATCAGCTTTGTCACGCTTTTTGCTTATTGTGGGTCTCCTTGCCTCAAGCAGAAACATAGGAAGCCGCCATGACCAGCGAATTCCGATTGTTCGAGACCGGGATAAGACGCCGAAGCCGCACGTGGCGCTGGACCGTGTGCGACGAGGCCGGAAAGTTGTTGATGTGTGGTCGAGAGACAACTCGTGCCGCTGCACGCTACAGGGCAGGGAGCGCCCTGTTCCTCCTCCTTCTCCATGCCACGCATCGCGAGCGCTCGCGGTCCTCTGCGGTGCACGCTGCGGAGCTGACCCGTCGTCGGACAGCGGGCCCGGTTGACCGTACGGCTTAGGGCTGGCGGATGGCTGCCGCAGGCCGCGGCGGCCGCCACCATGGCGCCTGGCGGGTTTTGCGGGCTAGCTCGAATGGACTAGATGGCGCCGAATCGGCACGAACCATGCGCGTCAGAGACAATGCGATGCTGTCGGCACCCGAGTCTTCGCGCGGCGGTCAGCAGCCCGCCTGGAAAGAAATCGACTCTCTCAATGCGCGGCTCTGAGCCGCCGCGCGGCCTATCCCACAAAAACCAGTGCAAGCAGACCCGATCCGAGTAGGGCGACACCGGCGATGGTCACGGCCAGAAAAGCCATTGATGTAAATTCTTCGCGCATGGACGTTTAACCGACATTACCACGCTCCGACCATCACCAGAGTGGCGATGCTCAGCAGCGAATAACAAAGGATGATGACTGGAGCGACGAAAGTCTGATGCGACCGCATTGTTGCCTCTCCAAACCAGAACAGCATCCATGCTAGCTCGGCGATGCTTCGCCGTGACTTCGTGGTCGCTGGAAAGCGGCTTCGATCCAAAGGTCGATTGTTTCGTTCCGCGCGGTTGACGAAATCTGCTCACGGGTACGCGAGCGGAAAATTCAGGATCTTGAGCCCTGACGTCCGGCGATGACCAATGCATGGTTCGGCTCTGACAGCCTGAACTGTGGTGCATGTCCGGGGCAGCTTCGGGCGCCGGCGTTGGCCACGCCCGAGAGCAGATCTCGCCGCCCTCATTCTTATGGTCGCCGATCGGATTGTCCGGATGCACCCGAACGGCTGAAACCCTTACTTCCGCCTCGAAAGGATTGCGGCCCATATTTCGTTTTCGGTGCAGATATTCGCGGTGCCGTAGGCCCATTCCTCGAAAACGTGACCGGCTTCCTTGTACTGTCCTTTATATCCACCGATCAGAATTTCGTCGGACGCCTTGGCCTCGTTGCGGACCCAATGGACAAGCTCGTGTAGCAGCGTTCTCATCAGCCGATTTCCGGCGCGGGTCGGATCAACGTCAAAGCCGTCCTCGAATGCATCAAACCAAAAGGACGTAATAACAACGATCGACTTCCGGCCGAAGGCAACGCCGAACGTATCCGTAAACCCGCACGCGTCGACGATCTCGCCTTGCACCGGTGGTTTTATCAGCCCCTCGTGAACGTCTACGCGTGGTGGGGATGCAAACCTCAGCGCCTTCTTGGCAATGTTCTCGGCTACCGAGGCAGGCTGGAATTGATCATCGGCCATGCAAGCTTCGAAAAATGCCTTCCGTATTTTCGGCTGTGCGCTTAGGGCGCTGTCGATGCCCTGTATGAATTTCGTTGCCTTGGGAAACTTCTTTATGTCGGTTGGGTCCAAAAACATGACAATCTCCTGCAGACGCGACAACGCGGCCGCAGCTCAAAACCGCTGAGCCCATAGTTTTAGTCGTCAGCGGCTTGCACCCAGTTCAATGACTTGCTGCGGTCATCTATCCGGCTGCACCCAAAATACAGGTTGATCGACCAGCGGAGGTCGAGGACAGCGCAGTCCGGTCAATTGGAAGGAAGAACGTGGTTGATCATACTCCGTCACTGCGAGTGCATCGGAGCAATCCAGGGTGTTTCCGCTGAGGGATTCTGGATTGCTTCGCTGCGCTCGCAATGGCGAGATGGCGGAGGATCAAAAATGGCGGTTACTTCGTGGCCGCGTTGATCGAGTCGAACTTGTTGTTCAGGAGTGCCGTCCCGACGTTGTTCACGACGGTGACGATTGCGAGCGCAATACCAGCGGCAATCAGACAATACTCGATGGCGGTGGCACCATTTTCGTCGGCAAGAAAGGACCTGAGCAAGGTCATCGTCAACTCCTGTTCATCCCTCAACGTATGCTCGCGCCGTCTTCGGAATGTAAATTGATCCATCAACTTTTGGGGCGCGTTGAAACAACAGGTCCGGCCGTCCTCGCCTGCTGCCACCTATGTTGCCATCGACTAACTTAAGGTTTCCTCACCCAATTCGTGTGGATTTAAGATCGGCCGCGGGAATCGAAGGTTAATTTTGTGTTCCGAAAGGATACCTCGCGCAGCGTGAAGAGGAGCCGGCTGTCTCACCAAAGCGGCGGCGTGCTTAACGGATTGTTGAGGCGGCTCTCCAGCGGCTCGGCACGGGACCCGCAATCGATAGCCCACTGTGCAAACGATCTCGGGCCGGGCAGGCCTCACCCGCGACGAGCGTCCGCGTTCAGCGCCCGCAACATCGCTATGCGGGCAAACAACATCCAGCCGCCGCCGGTCTCGGCCGCGTTGATCAAGGTCTCGATCGCGGTCTGCCAGTGACGCGCGTGCTGCGCGTCCTCGGGCAGTTGCATGATGTGATCGGCCGCCTCTTGCAGGGTCTGCAGCTTGCGCCCGTTGCGGAGGGGAATGGGATCGTCGAACGTCGCCGACCAGGGCATGTCAGGCCGGCCCGTCTGCGGGAGACATCACGACGCGCTTCGCCCCCGACCGCTGCTGCTATCCGGCCTTCTTCGCCCGTGCCGGCGCGCGCACCGGCTTGTCCTTCTTCGGGGCTTCCTTAGCCGCCGCCTCCTTGCCGCCCTTGCCGGCAATCGGCAGCAGCATCTCGCGCTGGCCTTCGACGCGCTTCTTCGGCTTCTTACCCTTGGCGACCTTCGCCGCGGGCGCCGCTTCCTTCTCGCTGGCGAGGCTCTTCTTCAGCGCGTCCATCAGGTTGATGACGTTGCCGCCGGTCTTCGGCGCCGCCTTGGCGGCAATGGGCATGCCGCTGCGCTTCTTGTTGATGAGATCGATCAGCGCAGTCTCGTAATGATCCTCGAACAGTTCGGGCTCGAAGGCCCCGGACTTCTTCTCGACGATGTGCTTGGCGAGGTCGAGCATGTCCTTGGTGAGCTTCACGTCCTGGATATCGTCGAAATACTCCGTCTCGCTGCGCACTTCGTACGGGTAGCGCAGCAGCGTGCCCATCAGGCCGCTCTCCAGCGGCTCCAGCGCAATGATGTGCTCGCGGTTGGTCAGCACCACACGGCCGATCGCGACCTTGTTCATGCTGCGGATGGTCTCGCGGATCACGGCATAGGCGTCGTGGCCGACCTTGCCGTCCGGCACGAGATAATAGGGCCGGATCAGATAGCGGTTGTCGATGTCGGCCTTGGGCACGAATTCATCGATCTCGATCGTGTGGGTCGAATCGAGCGCGATGTCGTCGAGTTCGTCCTTGGTGACCTCGATATAGGTGTCGGTGTCGACCTTGTAGCCCTTGACGATGTCCTCGGAGGTCACCTCGTCACCGGTCTCGGCGTCGACCTTGAGATACTTGATCCGGTGGCCGGTCTTGCGATTGATCTGGTTGAACGAGACCTTCTCGGTATCCGAAGTGGCGGGATAGAGCGCGACCGGGCAGGTCACGAGCGAGAGCCGCAAAAAACCCTTCCAATTGGCTCGGGGGGCCATGGGTTACTCCAAACGCAACAGGGACAACCTCCAAAGATACCACCGGGTACCTGCGAATCATAGCAAGCGGCCGGGTGGAATCTTGCAACGACGTTAACCGCGGAGCCGGGCTGGGGTTGCCATCGGGGGTGAGGGCGGCCGGCCCGGAACATCGTTCACGATCGGGCGTTGCCTCAAGGACTTAGGGCCGCGAGGAGGTCGCGGCAATCGGACGCGCCAGCGATAGATCGAGGTCACCATGGCAACCACGCGAGACCAACGTCAGATCATCGAAACCCCGACCGAAGCGCGTCAGGGTGAGCCGGGACCTTCCGTGGCGGCGTTGCTCGCCATCTCGACCGGGCTGGCGATCCTGATCCTGGCGGTCATCTGGTTCGTGTTCTTCCGGACCTAGGAGCCGCGATCGAGAAGACCTTCCGACTCGCTGCACAACACGGCACATTGCGCCCGCCATGCCATCGGCTCCTCCGGTGGCCTGGCGGGCGCAGTCGCATCAGTGCGTGAAAATCGTTTATGACCAAAAAGTAACGTTTTCCGGTTCCCGGCGTTCATATTCAGTTCACGCCGGGATTGATCATCTTGATGCCGTGCAGTCCATCGGACCGAACCATTGCTGGAGAGAAACGTGCGCCTGCTCGTTGTTGAGGACGACCCCGATCTCAATCGCCAGCTCACCAAGGCGCTGAGCGATGCAGGCTACGTCGTCGATCGCGCCTTCGACGGCGAGGAGGGGCACTATCTCGGCGACACAGAGCCCTACGATGCCGTGGTGCTCGACATTGGCCTGCCGAAGAAGGACGGCATCTCGGTGCTGGAGGCCTGGCGCCGCAATGGCCGTACCATGCCGGTCCTGATCCTCACCGCGCGCGACCGCTGGAGCGACAAGGTCCAGGGGTTCGATGCCGGTGCCGACGACTATGTCGCAAAGCCTTTCCATCTCGAGGAGGTGCTGGCCCGCATTCGCGCGCTGCTGCGCCGTTCCACCGGCCACGCCCAGAGCGAATTGACCTGCGGTCCCGTCACGCTGGACACGAGAACCGGCCGTGTCAGCGTCTCCGGCAACCCGGTGAAGATGACCTCGCATGAATATCGACTGCTGGCTTATCTGATGCACCATTCCGGCCGCGTGGTCTCCCGCACAGAGCTCGTCGAGCACCTCTATGATCAGGACTTCGACCGCGACTCCAACACCATCGAGGTGTTTGTCGGCCGTATCCGCAAGAAGCTCGACGTCGATATCATCCAGACCGTCCGCGGATTGGGCTATCTCCTGACCCCGCCGGCAGCCCCCTGAAGTTGGGGCTTGAAGCATCCGAAGCTTGACCGGGCGGCGGAACAGGGCTCTTGCTCGGTCATGATCTCTGACGCCCCGCCGTACTGCGCCTTCCGGGACCGTTCCGATGCCCGCTAGCTCGCTTGCGAACCGCCTGTTCCTGTCGGCGACCGCGTGGCTCGTGGTGATCCTGGCGATCACCGGCGTTGTGCTGTCCTCGGTCTACAAGAATGCCACCGAACGTGCCTTCGACCGCCGTCTCAATCTCTATCTCCGCACGCTGATCGCCGAGGTCGCAACGCCTGACGAGCCGCCGGACCGTCAGTTCCAGTCGCTCGGCGAGCCGTTGTTTGAGCTGCCGCTGTCCGGCTGGTATTGGCAGATCACGCGCACCGATACCGAGAAGCCGGAGGTGCGCTCGTCGCGCTCACTCTGGGACAAGAAGCTGCCGAAGCTGGAGGAGCAGGGGGCCGAGCTCACCGCCGCCGGCATCCGGCTCGCTTATGTCGACGGGCCCGAAGGGCAGAACCTGCGGATGGTGGAGCGGCCGGTCGATCTCGGCGCCGACGGCAAATATCTGGTCAGCGTCGCGGGGGATGCCACGGAAATCTTCGACGAGACGCGCAGCTTCGACTACTACCTCGGCGGCACCTTCACCGCGCTCGGCATCGTGCTGCTGCTGACGACGGTGTTCCAGGTTCGCTTCGGTCTTGCACCCCTGAAGCGCATCTCGGAGGCGATCGCCGACATCCGCTCCGGGCGGGCGGAGCGGCTCGAGGGCGAATTTCCGGTCGAGATCGCGCCGCTGGCCCGCGAGACCAACGCGCTGATCGATGCCAATCGCGAAATCGTCGAGCGTGCGCGCACCCATGTCGGCAATCTCGCACATGCGATCAAGACGCCGCTCTCGGTCATCGTCAACGAGGCGGGGGTACACGCGGCCGACCCGTTCGCGGCCAAGGTCATGGAGCAGGCCGATGTGATGCGCGACCAGGTCGCCCATCATCTGGAGCGGGCGCGCATCGCGGCCAGGATCTCGGTCGTGGCCACCGTGACGGAGGTCGCGCCCGCGATCGAGGCGCTGCGCCGGACCATGGAGAAAATCTATCGCGACCGTGGCATCATGGTCGAGGCCAAGGCCGATCCGTCCGCAAAATTTCGCGGCGAGCGCCAGGATCTGGAGGAGATGGTCGGCAATCTCGTCGACAATGCCTGCAAATGGGCCACCTCCCGTGTCTTCATCGAGGTCCTGGTGGAGACGCCACACCAGGCCGGCGTGGGCCACCGTCTGCGGATCATGGTCGATGACGATGGCCGCGGCCTGTCCGAGGCCGAGCGCACCCAGGTCTCGCGGCGCGGCCAGCGGCTCGATGAATCCAAGCCGGGATCGGGGCTGGGGCTGTCGATCGTGGTGGATCTGGCGGGGCTTTATGGCGGCAGTCTCTCGCTCGGAAGCGCGCCGATCGGCGGCCTGCGCGCGGAGCTGGTGCTCCCCGGCATTTAGTGCCTGTTCCGACACGCCTTTTTGCCGTGACGGGCACCATTCCACAGGAAACCGGGGCATCCGACCCAACTTCCTAAACGGCTTCTTAAGGCGGCCCCTTCTATGATCGCGCTCGGACGCATCTCACGTCCGCCATTTTACCGTGCATTACCCGGGCGCATGAGCCAGACATCGATCGAGCGGCTGAGAGAGTATCTCGCGCAGCTCCCGCCGCAGTCGCAGGCGCTGCTGATGCGGGAGTTCGAGCGTGCGCTGGAGCGCGGCCAGGACACGGCGGTCGCCACCCTCGTGCTCGAGCAACTGCGCAAGATCGTGCGCAAGACCGAGGTCGAGGAGGCCGCGCCGCCGCGCACCGACGATCTGTCCCGGCTTTTGTTCCAGCCGCTGGAACCGTTCCTCGTCGAGGCCGGTGCGCCGATTCGGGTCGGGCAGATCCGCCGCTCCTCGCTGCACCCGATCTGGCAATGGCTCGGCCGCGACGGCGCTCCGGCCAAGCTGAATGAACTCGAGGCGACGCTGGCGCGCCTGCCGACCGACAATGCGGGCCAGCTCGAAGCCCTGGCACTGAAGCTGCAAGCGGTGGCCTCCGATGCCATCGCCGAGCTGATCGGACCCGGCGGCGGCGACAAGTCGCGTGCGCTCGCCCGCGTCGGCCCGCCCAATGTGATCGAGGATCTCTATTCGATCGGTGCGGTGCTTGCCGTTCGCGAGGCCATGGCGACCCTCAGCGAAAAGCTGCCGCGCTTCCTGCGCGCGTTCGGCGATTCCCAGATCGCCTCGGTGACGGCGGCTCTCAACATCCCCGTGCTCCAGACGCCGCAGATGCTGCCCTTCGCGCTGTCGATGGTGATCCAGCGGATGACCGCGCCCTGGCAGATCATCCGCCTCGCGGTCAAGATCGCCGCCTCCGACGACGAGATCCGCGTCGCGGCGACGCCCTATGGCGTAGCCGTCACCATCGCGCTGCACGACCTGTCCCGTCTCGCCGCCATCCTGCGCATGGACATCAAGCGCGGTCGCTTTGACACCGTCGCCGACAATCTGAAAGCGCTCCACGACGGCGTGCGCGGCCTACGCACCGAGCTCGATCTGCGCAACGATTCCGCCTGGGGCAAGCAGTTGACGTCGATCCGGGCGGACATCTCCAATGCGCTGCAATCGGAGATCGACAGCGTTCCCGGCCGCGTTCGCCGCATCTTGCGCCAGCGCGCCGAGAAGGACATTCCTCCGGGTGCGCGGGTCGACAGCACCGAAGTGGAGGAGGCGGCGGCGCTGATCGATTTCGTTGCGACCTGCCGCAACTATGCGAGCGAACTCGCCATCAACGAGGTGACGCTGCGGACGTTCTCCGACCTGCAGCAATATGTCGAACGATCGACAGAATCGCTGGTGCAGTCCCTGCGCGCCGCCGATCACAAGGTCCGGACCTACCGGCAGCAACAGGTTCAGGCCGCGATCCGCTTCTGCGAGGTGCTGTTCGGCGACGACTATGCGTCGCTGATGAGCCGGGCCGCGGAGAATGCGCTGACCGGCGAGCGCAAATCGTCGCGCGCAAGCTGATCCAGGCGCGCATTTTCGCTGTTACAATTTGTGGTTGACGATGCCGGCGGCGGGCCGTACGGTTTCGTGCACATTTTGGGAATTTCTATCTGTGGGCGCATGAAACCGATTATCAGCTTTGTTGAACTCGAGAACCGCGTGATCTCGGCGACATATCGGAGATTGATGGTCAGAGCGAAGGTGGTGCTGGTCGAGAAGGCGAGTGGCCGCCAACTGCCGGAGACGGTCACGACGATTGCATCGCCGGTTCCCGTCGGTGCGCTGCGCATCAGGTTGCCCGATGCGATCAGGCCGGGAACATACTTCCTCAAGGCTCTCAATGGGCACGGCGAGGATGCCGCCCAGAGCGCGGAGTTCGAGATCGGCTAAGCCGTTGGATTTTCACTATTTCGGGACTGCGACCGGTCGCGCCAAATTGACAATTGTCAATTGCCGCATCGTCCAGCCGTGGTGTAAAGCCAGCCATGGGCGCGAACCACGCGCTGCCGGAAGCTTGCCTGATGACACTATGGTTCGTGTTCGCGCTGATGACGGTCGCGGCGATTTTCGCCGTGCTCTGGCCGCTCGGCCGTGGCGGTCGGGCTCGGAGCGAAGGCAGCGAGGTCGCAGTCTACAAAGACCAATTGGCCGAGATCGAGCGTGATCTTGCGGTCGGGCTGATCGCGGCTCCGGAGGCGGAGGCCGCGCGCGTCGAGATCGGACGCAGGCTGCTTGCCGCCGCCGGCAGCGGGCCCGCGGCGGCACTCATGTCGAGCCTCAAATGGCGCCGTGCCGCGGCCGTTCTTGCTCTCGTTGGCCTGCCGCTGATTGCGATCGGCGTCTACATCCCGCTCGGCTCGCCCGCGCTGCGCGACTTTCCACTGGCGCAGCGGGACCGCGCGCCCGGTATGGCGCAGTCGCTCGAAAACCTCGTCGTGCAGGTCGAGCAACATCTGGAGAAGAATCCGACCGACGGTCGCGGCTGGAATGTGCTTGCGCCGGTCCTGGAGCGGCTCGGTCGCTATGACGACGCGGTGCGCGCCTATCGCAACTCGCTCACCTACAATGGCGAGAGTGCGGAGCGCAGGTCGGATCTCGGCGAAGCGCTCACGGCCACTGCCGGTGGCGTCGTGACCACTGAAGCCAAGACCGAATTCGAGCGCGCGCATGCGCTCAACGCCGACGATCCCAAGGCGAACTACTTCCTCGGGCTCGCCGCCGAGCAGGACGGCCGCAAGGACGATGCGGCCAGCATCTGGCGCGCGCTGCTTGCGAAGGCGCCGGCGGATGCGCCGTGGCGTCACCTCGTGCAGTCCTCGCTGACGCGGGTCGGCGGCGGCAGCACCGCGCCGGCGCTGTCGGACGAGACGATGGCGGCCGCCAAGGACATGACCGAGGGCGATCGCGGCGCAATGATCCGTGGCATGGTCGAGCGTCTGGCGAGCCGCCTGAAGCAGAACGGCGACGATGTCGACGGCTGGCTGCGCCTGGTGCGTGCCTATCTCGTGATGGGCGAACGCGACAAGGCGATGGGCGCCTCGACCGATGCCCGTCAGGCGGTGAGCAATGACGCCGAGCGGTTGCGCCAGCTCAACGAGGGCCTGAAGAATCTCGGGCTCGACGGATGACGATTGCGGGACGGAACGAGCGGAGAACGGACACGCCATGACGCGCAAGCAGCGACGTATGACCATTATCGGCGGCTCGCTTGCCGTGCTCGCGCTTGCCGCCGCGCTGGTGCTGAATGCCTTGCGCGACTCCATCGTGTTCTTCTCGACCCCCAGCATGGTCGCGGAGAAGCACCTCGCACCCGGCAAGCGGTTTCGCCTTGGCGGGCTGGTGCAGCCCGGCTCGCTCCAGCGCGGCGACAATCTCGCGGTGACCTTCGAGGTTGCCGACGGCAACGCGAAACTGCCGGTCGCCTACAAGGGCATCCTGCCTGATCTGTTCCGTGAAGGGCAGGGCGTCGTCGCCGAAGGCGTGCTCGACGCCAACGGCGTGTTCAAGGCCGACACCGTGCTCGCCAAGCACGACGAGACCTACATGCCGAAGGACGTCGCCGACGCCCTGAAGAAGCAGGGGCACTGGAAGGACGACTACGGCACCAAGCCTGCGACGACGGCGCAGGGCAATCCACAGGGAGCAGTGCGGTGATTGCGGAATCCGGACACTATGCGCTGGTGCTCGCGCTCGCACTGGCGCTGATCCAGTCCTTCGTGCCGCTGATCGGCGCACGGCTGCGCGACCCCGCGCTGATGAATGTGGCGCGGTCGACGGCACTGGCGCAGCTTTTGTTCGTCGGCGCCTCGTTCACAGCGCTCGTCATGCTGCACGTGACCTCGGATTTCTCCGTCGCCAACGTCTACGAGAATTCGCACTCCATGAAGCCGCTGATCTACAAGATCACCGGCGTCTGGGGGAACCATGAAGGCTCGATGCTGCTGTGGGTGTCGATCCTGGCGCTGTTCGGCGGCCTGGTCGCGATCTTCGGCAACAATCTGCCGCTGTCTCTGCGCGCGCACGTGCTGAGCGTGCAGGCCTGGATCGCCAGTGCCTTCTACCTCTTCATCCTGATGACCTCGAATCCGTTCCTGCGCATCGCCAATCCGCCGATCGAGGGGCGCGATCTCAATCCGGTGCTGCAGGACATCGGCCTCGCCGTGCATCCGCCGATGCTCTATCTCGGCTATGTCGGGTTCTCGATCTCGTTCTCCTTCGCGATCGCGGCACTGATCGAGGGCCGGATCGATGCGGCTTGGGCGCGTTGGGTGCGGCCCTGGACGCTGGTCGCCTGGATCTTCCTGACGCTCGGCATCGCCATGGGCTCCTACTGGGCCTATTACGAGCTCGGCTGGGGCGGCTGGTGGTTCTGGGATCCGGTCGAGAATGCCTCACTGATGCCGTGGCTTGCCGGCACGGCGCTGCTGCACTCGGCGCTGGTGATGGAGAAGCGGAGCGCACTGAAGGTCTGGACCATCCTGCTGTCGATCCTGACCTTCTCGTTGTCGCTGCTCGGCACCTTCCTGGTGCGCTCGGGCGTCATCACCTCGGTCCATGCCTTCGCCAACGATCCCACGCGCGGCGTGTTCATCCTTCTGATCCTCTGCCTGTTCATCGGCGGAAGTCTCTCGCTGTTCGCAGGGCGCGCCACGGCCCTGAAGCAGGGGGGCCTGTTCGCGCCGATCTCGCGTGAAGGTGCGCTGGTCCTCAACAACCTGCTGCTCACGGTGGCCTGCGCGGTCGTGCTGTTCGGCACGCTCTATCCACTGGCGATGGAGGTGCTGGCCGATTTCAAGATGTCGGTCGGCGCGCCGTTCTACAATCTCAGCTTCGTTCCGCTGTTCGCGCTGTTGCTGCTCGCCGTGCCGTTCGGGCCGATGCTGGCATGGAAGCGAGGCGATCTGCTCGGCGTGACGCAGCGCCTGCTCGCGGCCGGTGTGGCCGGACTCGTCGCCGTCGCCATCGCCTGGGGCTGGGCCCGCGGCGGCAGCGCGCTCGCTCCGCTGGCGATCGGCCTTGGGATCTTCGTGATCGCCGGCGCCGTGACGGATCTGGCGGAGCGGACCGGCCTGTTCCGCCTGCCGTTCGCGACGACGCTGCACCGCGCACGTGGCCTGCCGCGCTCGGCCTGGGGCACGGTGTTTGCGCATGCCGGTCTCGGGATCGCGCTGATCGGGATCGTCTGCGAGACCACCTGGAACAGCGAGTACATCGCGACGATGAAGCAGAACGACGTCGCGCATGTCGCGGGTTACGATCTGAAGCTCGACGGGCTGTTTCAGCGTCAGGGTCCGAACTATCGCGAGATGATCGCTGAATTCAACGTCAGCCGCCACGGCGCGCCCCTCAGCGTCATGACGCCGTCGAAGCGCAGCTTCACCACGCGCGGCTCCTCGACCACCGAGGCCGCGCTCCTGACCCGCGGCGCGAGCCAGCTCTACATCTCGCTCGGTGATGCCACCGCCGAAGGCGCTATCGCCGTGCGCATCTATCACAAGCCCCTGGTGCTGCTGATCTGGTGGGGCCCGGTGTTGATGGCGTTCGGCGGCATGCTGTCGCTGTCCGACCGGCGCTTGCGCGTCGGTGCGCCGAAGCCGGCGCGGGCGAAGCAGCGCCTGCAACCGGCGGAGTGATCGCCATGCGCCGGATGTTTGTCGCGCTCATCGCGCTCGCGCTGCTGGGAGCACCGACGGCTCGCGCGGTGCAGCCCGACGAGATCATGGCTGATCCGGCGAAGGAGGCCCGCGCGCGCGAATTGTCGCGGGAGCTGCGCTGCATGGTCTGCCAGAACCAGTCGATTGACGATTCCGAGGCGCCGCTCGCGCGCGACCTGCGGCTGTTGGTGCGCGAGCGGATCGCTGCCGGCGACAGCAATTCGCAGGTGCTCGACTTCCTGGTCGCCCGCTATGGCGAGTTCGTGCTGCTCAAGCCGCGTTTCGAGCGCCAGACCTTGCTGCTCTGGCTACTTGCGCCGGTGCTGCTCGTCGGTGGCGGCCTGGCGCTGTGGCTGCAAATTCGGCGGCGCTCGCGAAGTGGTGCGGATGTACCAACGCCGCCGCTCACGCCCGACGAAAAGGCGCGGCTTACGGCGTTGATGTCAGACGACGCAGCGTCGCGCTAGCTACGTAATGATACGTAAGCTGCACAAGGTAGCGCGCTTCATGCTCTGTTGACCTTTGTCTGGAAGCTTGTCGCGAGATTTGATTCCAGACTTAGAGTTCTTCCGATGTTCGCCAACAGCAACCTGACGATCCGCTTTCTGGTTGGAGCCGTCGTCGCGGCACTATTGTTCTTGCTGGCTATCGGCGGAGGTACCGGGTTTGTGGCGGTACTCTATCTCAACAACGAGATCACCAGTCTGTCGTCCGACTTCGCCGCGTTGAGCGGCCCCTCGCGCGAGCACGCGGTGCAGATCTATCAGCAGGCGCAGACCGCGTTCTCCTATTTCCTGGTTGCTTGCGGCGTGATCACCGTCATTGCCTTCGCGATCTGTCTCACGACCTGGTTTGTCGTGCGCAACGGCATTCTGCACCCGCTGGCGGCGATCGTGCATGCCATGCGCGAGGTCGCCGACCAGAAGTTCGATACGCCCGTCCCGGGACTAGGCGGCTCGAACGAGATCGGTCTTTTGGCAGGAGCGCTGGAGGTCTTCAAGACCAACGGCATCGAGCGGCGCCGGCTCACCGAGCGGCAGTTGCAGGAGGCACAGCACCAGGCCGAGCGGTCGACATATCTCGATGCGCGCATCAAGAGCTTCAACGAACTCGTTGCCAGCGTCGTCGACAGCGTAGCGTCCTCGGCGGTGCAGCTCGAGCGCAATGCCGAGACCTTGTCACGTGCGGCTAACGAGACCAGCAGCAAGGCCAACGCGGTGGCGAGCGCCGCGAGCCAGGCCAGCGCCAGCGTCCAGACGGTCGCGGGCTCCGCCGAGGAGATGACCAATTCGATCGGAACGATCAGCCGCCGCGTTACGGATGCGACCCAGCGCGCCGAGGGCGCAGCAGCACAAGCCGAGAGGAGCCGCGACACCATTCATGCGCTCTCGGACGCGGCCGACAAGATCGGCGAAGTCGTGCAGCTCGTGCAGGCGATCGCATCGCAGACAAATCTTTTGGCGCTCAACGCGACGATCGAGGCAGCGCGGGCAGGGGAGGCCGGCAAGGGCTTCGCGGTGGTCGCCTCCGAGGTGAAGAATCTCGCGCATCAGACCAGCAAGGCGACGGAGGAGATCACCTCCCATGTCGCCAGCATCCAGGGCATTACCGCGGAGACGCGCGGCGCAATCGACGGTATCTCCAGGACGCTGTCCGAGATCTCCTCGATCATGTCCGGCATCGAGGTCGACACCGCCCAGCAGCGCAATGCCACACAGGACATCACGCGCAGCGTGCAGGATGCCGCACGCGGAACGCTCGACGTGTCCAATCACATCGTCCAGATCACCTCGACCTCTGCCGAGACCGGGCGTATGGCCGCGGAGGCCCGCGATTCCGCTGTCGATCTGTCGCAGCAGGCCGAGACTTTGAAGCGCGAAGTCGATGAATTCATCATCAGCGTCAGGGCGAGCTAGGGCGTTCAGAAGTTCGTCACAGGAACCCTATTAAGTTCCTGCAGGATCAGGACTTTCTGGCTGCGATAAACTGCCGCATCCGCATCGGCCTTCATTACGAAAGTTTAACCCCGCCGCCAGCGCACGGTAAGGCGCAAGACCCCATCTTCAGGGCCGTAAGGTGCCACTCTCAGGCATCAAATGGATTTCAAGGCCTTGGAGACCTCTGCATGACCGACCGTCCCGATCTTTCGAATCTTCCGTCCTACCGGCAGCCGCGCCGGTCGATTTTCTCGGCCCGCAAGGTCGCGCTGATGGCCTCGGTGGTCGCCGGTCTCGGCGTCGCCGTCTATGGCTTCAGCCCGTCGACTTCGCCGGCCGACCTGTTCTCCAGCCCCGCGCATGCGCAGGTCAACAACGAGGTCCGGAAGGTCGAACGCCCGGTCGGTTTCGCCGACATCGTCGAGCGCGTGAAGCCCTCGGTGATCTCGGTGAAGGTCAACATCAAGGAGAAGACCGCCAGCAACGATGACGGTGATGATTCCTCGCCGTTCCAGCCTGGCTCGCCGATGGAGCGTTTCTTCCGCCGCTTCGGCGGTCCGGACGGCTTCCCGGGCCTGAAGGGTGGTCGTGGCCGCGTCGTCCAGGGCCAGGGCTCCGGCTTCTTCATCTCGGCTGATGGCTTCGCCGTGACCAACAACCACGTGGTCGACGGCGCGGACAAGGTCGAGGTCACGACCGACGACGGCAAGACCTACACCGCCAGGGTGATCGGCACCGACCAGCGCACCGACCTCGCCCTGATCAAGGTCGAGGGTGGCTCGAACTTCTCGTTCGCCAAGCTTGCCGATGGCAAGCCGCGGATCGGCGATTGGGTGCTTGCGGTCGGCAATCCCTTCGGCCTCGGCGGCACCGTCACCGCGGGCATCGTCTCGGCCAGCGGCCGCGACATCGGCAACGGCCCCTATGACGATTTCATCCAGATCGACGCGCCGGTGAACAAGGGCAATTCGGGCGGTCCGGCCTTCAACACCGAGGGCGAGGTGATGGGCGTCAACACCGCGATCTACTCACCCTCCGGCGGCAGCGTCGGCATCGCCTTCTCGATTCCGGCGAACACCGTGAAAAGCGTTGTTGCCCAGCTCAAGGACAAAGGCTCGGTCAGCCGCGGCTGGATCGGCGTGCAGATCCAGCCCGTGACGTCCGACATCGCCGACAGCCTCGGCATGAAGAAGGCCGAAGGCGCGCTGGTGGCGGAGCCGCAGGCGAACGGTCCGGCTGCGAAGGCCGGCATCGAGTCCGGCGACGTGATCACGGCGGTCAACGGCGAATCCGTCAAGGACGCGCGCGAGCTCGCCCGCACCATCGGCGCCATGGCGCCCGGCGCGACCGTGAAGCTCAATGTGCTGCACAAGGGCCAGGACAAGGTCGTCAACCTCACCCTGGGTCAGCTTCCGAACACGGTCGAGGCCAAGGCCGACACCGACAAGGATAGCGGCAAGGGTGCGACCCGCGGCACCGACGTGCCCAAGCTCGGCATGACGGTTGCTCCCGCCGACTCCGTGGCCGGCGCCGGCAAGGAAGGCGTCGTGGTCACCGAAGTCGACCCGAAGAGCGCCGCGGCCGAACGCGGCTTCAAGGAAGGCGATGTCATTCTCGAAGTCGGCGGCAAGAGCGTGAGCTCCGCCGGCGACGTGCGCGAAGCAATCAACTCGGCGCGGACCGACAACAAGAACAGCGTCCTGATGCGCGTGAAGAGCGGCGGCCAGTCGCGCTTCGTCGCGGTGCCCCTGGCCAAGGGGTAACGCCAAGGGTTAACCCCAGGAGGCTTCAGAAATGAAGGGTGTCGCCGGCATCAGTCGCCCCCGCCGTCGACGCCCTTCCGGGGAGCGGCGCAACGTTCGCTCACCCCATCTACCTTCCGGTGGAATACGCCCCCCTCCGTCGGAAGGGCCTAGGGCGGTGAGGTCCCCCCAGCTTCACCGCCCGCCTTTTTCCCTGCCCAAGTCTGTTTCGCTCGGCTTGCATGCGACCGCCGCTCGCGCCATGTTCATAAAGGGTTGACCTCCTTGACCGCCGCCGACCGCACGATGCGCCTCCTCATCATCGAAGACGACCGCGAATCCGCCGACTATCTCGTGAAGGCGTTTCGCGAAGTCGGCCACATTGCCGATCACGCCGGCGACGGCGAGGAAGGTCTATCCATGGCCGAGAACGGCGACTACGACGTGCTGGTGGTCGACCGCATGCTGCCCAAGCGCGACGGCCTGTCGCTGATCGGCGCCCTGCGTGAAAAGGGCGAGTCGACGCCGGTGCTGATCCTGTCGGCACTCGGGCAGGTCGATGACCGTATCAAGGGCCTGCGCGCCGGCGGCGACGACTACCTGCCAAAACCCTATTCCTTCGCCGAGCTCCTGGCCCGCGTCGAGGTGCTGTCGCGCCGTCGCGGCGGCCCCGCCGAGGACACGGTCTACCGCGTCGGCGATCTCGAGCTCGACCGGCTGTCGCATCGCGTGGCTCGCGGCAAGGACGAGCTGACGCTCCAGCCGCGCGAATTCCGCCTGCTCGAATATCTGATGAAGCATGCCGGCCAGGTGGTGACGCGCACCATGCTGCTAGAGAACGTGTGGGATTATCATTTCGATCCGCAGACCAACGTGATCGACGTGCACATCTCGCGGCTGCGCTCCAAGATCGACAAGGGATTCGATCGGCCGCTGCTGCACACGATCCGCGGCGCGGGGTACATGATCCGTGACGGCATTCGGTAAACTCGTCCGCACCACGGCGTTCCGGCTGACGCTGGTCTATCTGCTGCTGTTTGCCGTGTTCGCGGCCTCGCTACTCGGCTATTTCGCCTGGAATACGCGGCGGCTGATCACCGAGGAGATCACGCAGACGGTGAATGCCGAAACCTCGGAGATCAACGAGATCTATGGCCGCCGCGGCCTGTTCGGTCTCGTGCGCGCGATCGAGTACCGGGCGCTGCGGCCGGGCGCCAACCTCTATCTCGTCACCACGCCGACGGGGCAGGCGGTTGCCGGCAATGTCGGCTCGCTGGCGCCGGGCGTGATGGCAACGCCGGGTTGGTCCGAGACGGCCTATCGGCGGATCGAGGATGCGGACGACCGCGATCATCGCGCGCTGGTGCGCGTCACCGAATTGGAGAACGGCTTCCGTCTCCTGATCGGCCGCGATCTCGACGAGCGGCGGCGGCTGTTCGGCATCGTGGCGAGGGCGGCGCAATGGTCGATCCTGATCGTCGTGGTGCTGGGCCTTGGCGGCGGCATCTTCGTGGCGCGACGCGTGTTGACGCGCATCGACGCGATGACTGGCACCGCTCAGCGCATCATGACCGGCGATCTCAGCGAACGGCTGCCGGTGGGCCGCAGCGGCGACGAGCTCGACCGGCTCGCCGAGAATCTCAATGCCATGCTGGAGCGCATCGAGGCGCTGATGGCGGGCCTCAAGGAGGTTTCCGACAACATCGCCCACGACCTCAAGACGCCGCTGACACGTTTGCGTAACCGTGCCGAGGAGGCGCTGGCGAAATCGGGCTGCGAGGCCGACTACCGCGCGGCGCTGGAGCGGACCATCGAGGAATCCGATGGCCTGATCCGCACCTTCAACGCCCTCCTGATGATCGCGCGCGCGGAGTCCGGGCAGGCGCGCGGCAATATGGATGACTTCGACGCTGCCGAGGTCGCCAATGGCATCCACGAGCTGTACGAGCCGCTCGCCGAGGACGACGGCATGACCCTGAGGGTCAAGGCGGAGGCCGCACCCATTCACGGCAACCGCGAGCTGATCAGCCAGGCGCTCGCCAACCTGGTCGAGAATGCGATCAAATACGGCAAGCCGGCAGCCCAGGCGCCGGGAACCGTGGTCAGCATGGACAGCCGGCAGATCACGATCGAAGCCAAGCGCGAGGGCGAGCAGGTGTTGCTCAGCGTCACCGATCACGGGTCCGGCATCCCCGAGGCCGACCGCAAGCATGTCGTCGAGCGATTCGTGCGACTGGAGGCGAGCCGCACCTTGCCGGGCTCCGGCCTCGGCCTCAGTTTGGCGTCAGCGGTTGCGACATTGCATGGCGGTGAACTGCGGCTGGATGATGCCCGTCCGGGTCTCGTCGCCACGCTGGTCCTGCCGGCCCGCGCCGGTGTCGGCGACAGGGTTGCTCCCCCAATGCAGGATGTGTCACAGAAGGTGGCATGAACCTCTCCGCGCCGGGAAACGCGGACAAGACTGGTGAGAGGCTGGCCGCACGCTTCGCGGAAGCTCCCCATATTGCCGCTTCCGTAACCGACGACCGACGTCTTGGGATTTGGCTGGCCGAGCTCGAGCCGGCACAATCGGCCAGTATCGAGGGATTGCTGGCCCATCCTTTCGCGAAGGATATCCTGGCCGGCATCGCGGAATTCTCGCCCTATCTGTTTGAACTTGTTCGCGCCGATCCGGCACGCCTGATCCGGCTCCTGCAATGTGATCCCGATGCGCATCTGTCGGCGCTGATCGAGGAGGCGAGGGGCGCGGTGTTTGCCGCGGCCGATGAAGCCGAGGTGATGCGAATTCTTCGCCGCATGAAGGCGGACACAGCGCTCCTGACCGCGCTCTGCGACATCGGCGGGGTCTGGCCGGTAATGCGGGTGACGGCGGCGCTGACCGATGTGGCCGTCTCTTCGGTGCAGGCGGCACTTCAGTTCATCCTGCGGCAGGAAGCCGCACGTGGCAAGCTCTCGCCGCCCAATCCCGAGGCTCCGGAAGAGGGCTGCGGCCTCATCGTGCTCGCCATGGGCAAGATGGGCGCAGGCGAGCTGAACTATTCAAGCGACATCGATCTCATCGTGTTCTTCGATCCCGAGGCCACGACTCTGGCGCCGGACATCGAGCCGCAGCCGTTCTTCGTCCGGGTGACGCAGGGGATGGCGCGCATTCTGCAGCAGCGGACCTACGACGGCTACGTCTTCCGCGTCGACCTGCGCCTACGCCCGGATCCGTCCTCGACGCAGGTGGCGATCTCGCGCGACGCCGCGCTGAACTACTACGAGCGCGAAGGGCGGACCTGGGAACGCGCCGCCATGATCAAGGCGCGCGCCTGTGCCGGTGATTCGGTGGCAGGCGAGGCGCTGCTGGCGGAGATCGCCCCGTTCGTCTGGCGCAAGCATCTCGACTTCGCCGCGCTTGCCGACGTTCACGACATGAAGCGGCAGATGCAGACCTATCGCGGCCAGAGCGAGATCGCAGTCGAAGGCCATAACGTGAAGGTCGGCCGCGGCGGGATCCGCGAGATCGAGTTCTTTGCGCAGACCCAGCAATTGATCGCCGGCGGCCGCCATCCGGAATTGCGGGTGCGGCCGACACTGGCCGCGCTCGACGTGCTCGCCTCCAGCAACTGGATCACCTTCGAGGCCCGCGACGAGCTGACCAAGGCCTATCAATTCCTGCGCCGGGTCGAGCACCGCCTCCAGATGATCGCCGACGAGCAGACCCACGCGCTGCCCGAGGACAAGGAGGCGGTCGAGCGCTTTGCCTGGTTCTTCGGCTATGAGAATCGCGAGGCCTTTGCCCGCGATCTGCTGCGCCAGCTCGAGATCGTGCAGGGGCATTACGAAAAGCTGTTCGAGGGGGACGATCCGACCGGGACGGAAAAACTGCCGGCCCTCGATTACCGTGCCGGTCCCGAAGATCCCCGCCTGCTGCAGCACCTGACGATGCTCGGCTTCAAGAAGCCCGCGGCGGTGGCGCAGACCGTGCGCGACTGGATCACCGGCGACTACCGCGTGTTCCGCGCCCAGCAGACGCGGAGCGCATTCGTCGAGTTCGTGCCGGCTCTCATCGACGGCTTAGCGCATGCCGAGGAGCCGGACCGCGCGGTCGCGGCCTTCGATCATTTCCTCCAGGCATTGCAGCGTGGCGGGCGTTTGATCACGCTGCTCAGTCAGAACCGCGACCTCGTTGCGCTCGTCGCTTTGGTGCTGGGCGCAGCGCCGCGGCTCGGCGAGATGCTGGCGCGGCAGCCGCAGCTCATGGACGGCCTGATCGACCCGCGTTTCTTCGGTGCCATGCCGGACAAGCAGGAATTGTCGGCGCGACTTGCAACCACCGTGCGGGATGCCGATTCCTATGAGGAGTTCCTCGATCGTCTGCGCCTGTTCGGCCAGGAGAGCCTGTTCCTGATCGGTACGCGCATTCTCTCCGGCACCGTCTCGGCGCAGCAGGCGAGCACCGCATTTGCAGATGTCGCGGAAGGCATCGTCCACACCGTGCATGGCCTCGTCGCGGATCGCTTCGCCGCCCAGCACGGCCGCATCAAGGGGCAGGAGACTGCGATCATCGCCATGGGCCGGCTCGGCGGCCGTGAGATGACGGCGTCCTCCGATCTCGACCTGATCCTGCTGTACGACTTCGACAGCGAGAATCCGGATTCCGACGGACCCAAATCGCTCCAGGGCGCGCATTATTTCGCCCGCTTCACCCAGCGTCTGATCAGCGCCTTCACCACGCGAACCAACTACGGCGTGCTCTACGAGATCGACATGCGGCTGCGCCCGTCGGGACGCGCCGGTCCGGTCGCATCCAGCATCGCCTCGTTCGCCGACTACCAGGCCAATGAGGCCTGGACCTGGGAGCACATGGCCCTGACGCGCGCGCGCGTGGTGTCGGCATCGCCCGAATTCCGCGAGCGGATCGAGCGCGTCATCCGCGAGGTCCTGACCCGTCGCCGCGACGTGGCGATCATCGCCAACGACGTCGCCGACATGCGCCGTGCCATCGCACAGGAAAAGGGCGAGGCCGATTATTGGGATCTCAAATATGCGGCCGGCGGCATGATCGATATCGACTTCATCGCGCAATATCTCCAGCTCGTACATGCCCACGACAAGCCGGACATTCTCGACGTCAGCACGTTACAGGTCCTGGAGAATGCCGCGAAGCTGGGCGTGCTCGCGCAATCGGAGGCCGAGATCCTGCGCGCGGCAACGCGGCTCTATCACGATCTCACGCAAATCCTGCGGCTGTGCGTCAGCGACCGCTTCAAGCCGGAAACGGCCGGCGTCGACCTTCAGCGCGTGATGGCGCGCGCCGGCGACGCGCCGGATTTCTCCGCACTGGAGGCGCGCGTGAAGGAGACGCAAAGCGAGGTGCGGCGCGTGTTCACGGCGCTGTTGGAAGGGGGCTAGCCTGCTTCAGCGAGGCGATGGCAAGACGATGACCAGTTGGTACGTTACCGTACCCTCGCGCCAAATCTCCTCCAAAAGGCCTATGGCTGAACAATCGTGCATCGATAGAGTTCAATAGAGGGCAGTGAGCCGGCAAAGGAGACCGGAAATGACCCCACATCTTACTATCAGATTGCTTTTCTCCAGTCTGGCATTGCTGGCGGCGCCCACTGTGGCGAACGCTGCATCGAACAAGGTCGTCATCGGTGACATAGATGACATGTCCGGAGTTTATGCCGACATCATCGGGCCTGGCGGAGTGACTGCTGCCAAGATGGCCATTGAGGATTTCGGCGGCAGCGTGCTGGGCAACAAGATCGAGCTGCTTGTCGCCGATCATCAGAACAAGCCGGATCTCGGGGAGCAAAAATTCCGTGAATATGTCGATCGTGACAACGTCACGATGGTGCTGGGCGGATCGAATAGCGGGGTCAACTTGGCAATGGCGACCATCGCAAGGGAAAAGAAGACGCCGTTGTTCTCGATCGGCGCAGCCGCTGCATCGCTTACCGGAAAGGACTGTACGCCCTACACGGTGCACTATGCCTACGATACGACGTCGCTGGCGAACGGGACGGCCAGCACGGTCGTGAAGCAGGGCAGCAAGACGTGGTTCTTCGTCACGGCGGACTACGCCTTCGGCACGCAGCTTCAGCAGGCGGCCTCCAAGGTTGTCGAGGCAAACGGAGGAAAGGTAATTGGCGCGGTCCGCGTGCCGTTGGCGACGTCGGATTTCTCGAGCTATCTACTACAGGCGCAGAACTCGGGAGCGCAGGTCCTTGGGTTGGCAAATGCCGGACAGGACTTCACCAACTCGATCAAGGCCGCCGATGAGTTCGGCATCGCAAAGACGATGAAACCTGCTGCGCTCCTGGCGTTCATCACCGACATTCATGCGCTCGGGTTGAAAACTGCGCAGGGGCTGTATCTCACCACCGGTTGGTATTGGGACCTCAACGATAAAGCGCGCGCATTCGCGAAGCGGTTCTTCGAAAGCACCCAGCGTGAGCCGACCATGACCCAGGCTGCATATTATTCGGCGACGCTGACCTATCTGAACGCTGTGAAGGCGGTCGGCTCGACGGATCCGGATAAGGTCATGGACCAACTGCACAAGGCAAAGATCAACGACATGTTCACGTCCAACGGCGTGATCCGTCCCGATGGCTTGATGGAGCACGACATGTACATCATGCAGGTCAAGAAGCCCGAAGAATCGAAGCATCCCTGGGATTACTATCGTCTCGTACAGACGATGTCCGGTGATCAGGCGTTCGGGAAATTGGCTGACAGCGCATGCCCGCTGCTCACTCATTAGCTCAGCATTGCTGTCATGACGTTTTAGCCGAATTCGGGCCGGATCGGGCAACGAAAGCCATGCCCCATCGCACTTGTGACGACTGGTTCTGAGACCATAGATCCCGATAGGGCTCAGGAGTCCGCTGGGATGATCAGTTTCGGCAGCCAGGGTTTCGGTCGGACGCGGAACAGGCTTCTGCGGCTTATTCCCGACAATGAGCTTCTCCTGCTGCGATCAAAGTCGGAGGCGGTGCAGATCCTGCCGCGGCAGATACTGCATCATTGGAGATCGCCAATGGATCACGTCTATTTCATCGAACGAGGACTGGTTTCGGTGTCGGCGCGAATTGACGAGGATCGGTTCGTCGAAGCGTGGCTGATCGGTTCGGAAGGTATGATCGGTGCGCCGCTTGTCCTGGCTGAAGACGATAAGGCGCCTCCGCACCGTCGTGTAGTGCAAGTAGGCGGCACGGCGCTGCGGACTTCCTCCCGCGAATTTCTCGCAGCTCTTCCAGAGCTTCCAACTCTTCGAAGGGTGCTTTTCCGATACATAGATGTTGTGCTGCTGCAGACCTCGCAATCGGGAGTTTGCAATGCTGCACACTCGCTGAAGCAAAGACTGGCGCGGTGGCTGCTTGTTGCGAGGAATGCTCTCGACGACGACAACGTGCCTCTGACGCACGACGTTTTAAGCCAGCTTCTCAACGTGCGGCGGGCCAGCGTAACGGATTGCCTGGAAGTGCTCGACAGCGAAGGGGCGATACGCAGCTCGCGCGGGCTGGTAACAATCGCGGATGCGAAATTGTTGCAGCAGACTTCCTGTAGCTGCTTCAGTGTGATCGAACGCGAATATCAGAGGCAACTTAGCCTCGAATCCGTCGACACTCATCCGGTGGAAGCGCGGCTCGCCCCCGATAGCGAGTGCTCTCGCTAGAGCGGCCTCTCACGGCGCTGCTGGAAGGGACGTAGCCTGCTTCAGCGAGGCGATGGCCTCGCGCACGTTCGGCTCCAGGCCCGCGCCGCCGGCATCGAGATGGGCGAAGATCGCGCGCTTCATCCGGGGATCCCAGAATTTCTTGATGTGCTCGGCGATCCCAGGCACGGCCTTGTCGTGGCCCTGGCTTCGGAAGAACGTGCCGATCTGGTTGGCCATGTAGATCAGGCGGTCAGGCGACATCGGCAACCTCCGTGGCAACGCGGACGACAACCCGGCTGCCATGTGTGAACACTTCGAACCCGTCCTGGCGGGCAATGGCAATCAACGTGATGCCGGCGGCTTCCGCCGTGCGGACCGCAAGCGCAGTGGGGGCGGAGACCGCAACTATCACTGGCGCGCCGATCGCGGCGGTCTTCTGCACCATCTCCACCGAGACACGGCTCGTCAGCAGCACCATGCCGCCGCTTGCATTCGTCCGGCTGCGCGCCAGCGCGCCGGCGAGCTTGTCGAGCGCATTATGGCGGCCGACATCCTCGCGCAGGGCGACGATGCCGCCGGCAGGAGACCAGAACCCAGCGGCGTGAACGGCGCGGGTTTGCAGGTTGATCGATTGCAGCGGCGCGATGGCCTGCATTGCCGCCATGATCTGCTCAGGCGTAAAGCTCTGCCCCTGCAGCACCACGGCCGCGGGCCGCACGGCTTCGGCGATGGAATCGATGCCGCAGATGCCACAGCCGGTCGGCCCCGCAATGTGCCGCCGGCGCTCGCTGATGCGTCCGGCATGTTCCGATGCCAGCCACATGCGCAGCTCGATGCCTTCGTCGAGGCGGATCACTTCGAGCGACTGGATGTCGTCGACCGATTTGACGATGCCTTCGCTGAGACTGAAGCCGACGGCAAAGTCTTCCAGGTTCTGCGGCGTCCCCATCATGACGGCATATGTACCGCCATTGTAGGTCAGCGCGAGCGGGCTCTCCTCCGGGATCAGACGCGTCCCTTTGGAGGCTGCGCCATCGCGCCAGATCTCGCGGTCGATGGCTTGGACCGGCACGTGCATGCGCCTACTCCGCAGCCTCGGCCGGCGCGATGCGGCGCGAATGCCGTGCCTGCGCATCATATGCCTTCTGCCAGTCGGACGGGCCGTTCGACGGCGATACCTGCACCGCCGTGACCTTGTACTCGGGGCAGTTGGTCGCCCAGTCCGAATAGTCGGTCGTGATCACGTTGGCCTGCGTGTCCGGGTGATGGAAGGTGGTGTAGACGACGCCCGGTGCGACGCGGTCGGTGATCTCGGCGCGCAGCGTGGTTTCGCCGGCGCGGCTCTTCAGCCGCACCCAGTCGCCATCGCGCACGCCGCGCTGCTCGGCATCGTGCGGATGGATCTCCAGCCGGTCTTCGCTGTGCCAGACCAAGTTCTCGGTGCGCCGCGTCTGCGCGCCGACATTGTACTGGCTGAGGATACGGCCCGTGGTCAGCAGCAGCGGATAGCGCGGACCGGTGCGCTCGTCGGTCGCGACATATTCGGTGACGACGAACTTGCCCTTGCCGCGGACGAAGCCGTCGATATGCATCACCGGCGTGCCCGCCGGCGCCGTCTCGTTGCAGGGCCACTGCACCGAGCCGAGCTCCTCGAGCTTGGCGTAGGAGACGCCTGCGAAGGTCGGTGTCAGCGCCGCAATCTCGTCCATGATCTCGGAGGGGTGATTGTAGTTCATCTCGAAGCCCATGGCCTTGGCAAGGCCGATGGTGACCTCCCAATCGGCCATGCCGTTCTTCGGCGTCACCACCTTGCGCACGCGCTGGATGCGACGCTCGGCGTTGGTGAAGGTGCCGTCCTTCTCGAGGAAGCTCGAGCCGGGCAGAAAGACGTGGGCGTAGTTCGCGGTCTCGTTCAGGAAGAGGTCGTGGACGATCACGCATTCCATCGCCGATAGTGCCGCCACAACGTGCGAGGTGTTCGGATCGGACTGCAGGATGTCCTCGCCCTGCACGTAGAGGCCCATGAAGGTGCCTTCGACCGCAGCGTCGAACATGTTGGGGATGCGCAGGCCCGGTTCCGGGTTGAGCTTGACGTTCCACAGCGCCTCGAACTGTTCGCGCACGGCATCGCCTGCGATATGGCGATAGCCGGGCAGCTCGTGCGGGAACGAGCCCATGTCGCAGGAGCCCTGCACGTTGTTCTGGCCGCGCAGCGGGTTCACGCCGACGCCGGGGCGGCCGATATTGCCAGTCGCCATCGCGAGGTTGGCGATCGCGATCACGGTGGTCGAGCCCTGGCTGTGCTCGGTGACGCCGAGGCCGTAATAGATCGCACCATTGCCGCCGGTGGCGTAGGTGCGCGCCGCTTCACGCAGCGCCTTGGGATCGACGCCGGTCAGGATCGCGGTCGCCTCCGGGCTGTTGTTCGGCTGGGCAACGAACGCGGCCCACTCCTCGAACTCGCTCCAGTCGCAGCGCTCGCGCACGAAGGCTTCGTTGACGAGGCCCTCGGTGACGATGACATGCGCGAGAGCGGTCATCACCGCGACGTTGGTGCCGGGCATCAAGGGCAGATGCAGCGCCTTCACATGCGGCGATTCCACCATCTCGGTGCGGCGCGGATCGATCACGATCAGCTTCGCGCCCTGGCGCAGCCGCTTCTTCAGACGCGAGGCGAAGACGGGGTGGGCCGAGGCCGGGTTGGCGCCGATGATGACGACGACGTCGGTGTCCTCGACCGAGTCGAAATCCTGCGTGCCGGCGGAGGTGCCGAATGTGGTGGCAAGACCGTAGCCGGTCGGCGAGTGACAGACGCGGGCGCAGGTATCGACGTTGTTGTTGCCGAAGCCTGCGCGGATCAGCTTCTGCACCAGATAGGTTTCTTCATTGGTGCAACGGGACGAGGTGATGCCGCCGATGGCGTCGCGGCCGTATGTCTTCTGGATGCCGCGCATCTTGGCCGCGGCAAACGAGAACGCTTCGTCCCACGACACCTCGCGCCAGGGGTCCTCGATCCGCTCGCGGATCATCGGCTTGAGGATGCGCTCCCTGTGGTTGGTGTAACCCCAGGCGAAGCGGCCCTTGACGCAGGAATGGCCGCGATTGGCCTTGCCGTCCTTGTAGGGCACCATGCGCACGACTTCCTCGCCGCGCATCTCGGCCTTGAAGGCGCAGCCGACGCCGCAATAGGCGCAGGTGGTCACGACCGAATGCTCGGGCTGGCCGATGTCGATCACGGACTTTTCCGTCAGCGTCGCGGTCGGGCAGGCCTGCACGCAGGCGCCGCAGGAAACGCATTCGGAGCCCAGGAAACTCTCGCTCATGCCGGGCGAGACGCGGCTGTCGAAGCCGCGGCCCGAGATCGTCAGCGCGAAGGTTCCTTGCACCTCCTCGCAGGCGCGGACGCAGCGCGAGCAGACGATGCATTTGGAGGGATCGTAGGTGAAGTACGGATTGGACTCGTCCTTCGGCATCCAGGCGGGATTCACGTCGCCGTTGGACTTAGCGAAGACGTGGTTCTCGCCCTCATAGCCGTAGCGCACATCGCGCGGGCCGACGGCGCCGGCCATGTCCTGCAATTCGCAGTCGCCATTGGCGCCGCAGGTGAGGCAGTCGAGCGGATGGTCGGAGATGTAGAGCTCCATCACGCCCTTGCGCAGCTTCTTCAGCCGCTCGGTCTGGGTGTGCACGACGAGACCGGGCATCACCGGCGTGGTACAGGACGCCGGCGTGCCGGCGCGGCCCTCGATCTCGACGAGGCACAGGCGGCAGGACCCGAACGCATCTACCATGTCGGTCGCGCACAGTTTCGGAATCTGATGACCGGCTTCCATGGCCGCGCGCATGATCGAGGTCCCCTCGGGCACCGAGATCTCCTTGCCGTCGATGGTCAGCGTCACCATCGTTTCCGATTTCGAGCGCGGCGTGCCGAAGTCGATTTCTTCGATCAGAGACATTGTCGTTCTCCTATTCCGCGGCCTGAAGCGTGGTCGGCGCCGGGGCGAAATCCTCCCGGAAATGCTTCATTGCGCTGAGCACGGGGTAGGGCGTGAAGCCGCCGAGTGCACAGAGCGAGCCGAATTTCATGGTGTTGCAAAGGTCTTCGACCAGCGCGAGGTTTTCGATCACGCGCTCGCCGCGCATGATCTTCTCGATGGTCTCGACGCCGCGGGTCGAGCCGATCCGGCACGGCGTGCATTTACCGCAGGACTCGACGGCGCAGAACTCCATGGCGAAGCGCGCCTGCTTGCGCATGTCGACACTGTCGTCGAACACGACGATGCCGCCATGGCCGATCAGGCCGTCACGGGCGGCGAAGGCTTCGTAGTCGAACGGTGTGTCGAACAGCGCGCGCGGGAAATAGGCGCCGAGCGGGCCGCCGACCTGCACGGCGCGAACCGGGCGGCCCGTGAACGTGCCACCGCCGATGTCGTCGACGAGCTCGCCGAGCGTCACGCCGAACGCCGTCTCGAACAGCCCGCCATAGCGGATGTTGCCCGCGAGCTGGATCGGCATCGTGCCGCGCGAGCGGCCCATGCCGAAGTCGGCATAGGCCTTGGCGCCTTCGGCGAGGATGAAGGGGACGGCGGCGAACGACAGAACGTTGTTGATCACCGTCGGCTTGCCGAACAGGCCGTGATGCGCCGGCAGCGGCGGCTTTGCGCGCACGATGCCGCGGCGGCCTTCGAGGCTCTCCAGCAGCGAGGTCTCTTCGCCACAGACGTAGGCGCCGGCGCCGACTCGCACCTCGAGATCGAAGCTTTGCGTGGAGCCACCGATATTGGCGCCGAGATAGCCGCCGCGCTTGGCGGCAATGATGGCCGCGTTCATCGCTTCGACCGCGTGCGGGTATTCGCTGCGGATGTAGATGTAGCCCTTGGTCGCGCCGACAGTGAGTGCGGCGATGGTCATGCCCTCGATCACCAGGAAGGGATCGCCTTCCATGATCATGCGGTCGGCGAAGGTGCCGCTGTCGCCTTCGTCGGCGTTGCAGACGATGAACTTGCGATCGGCTTTCGCCTGCGCGACCGTCTTCCACTTGATGCCGGTCGGAAAGCCTGCGCCGCCGCGGCCGCGCAAGCCGGACGCGGTGACCTCGGTGAGGATCGCATCCGAGCCGAGCGACAGCGCACGCTCCAGGCCCTTGTAGCCGCCATGAGCGCGATAGTCGTGAAGCGAGCGCGGGTCGATCACGCCGCAGCGGGCGAAGGTGAGGCGAGTCTGACGCTTCAGCCACGGGATCTCGTCAGTCGCACCGATCCGCAGCAGATGCGGCGTGTTGTTGGCGAGCGCATCGAGCAGCGAGGGCACATCGGCATCGGTCACAGGCCCGAAGGCGATCCGGCCCTGCGGGGTCGCGACCTCGACCATCGGCTCGAGCCAGTACAGGCCGCGCGAGCCGGTCCGGATGATCTCGACAGCAAGGCCGCGCTTGGCCGCAGCCTGTTCCAGCGTCAGCGCGACTTCGTCGGCGCCAACGGCGACCGCACCGGCATCGCGTGAGACGAAGAGACGCATTTTCATCGCTGTGCCTCCGCGACCAGCGCGTCGAGGCGCTTTTCGTCGAGGCGGCCAACGAGGCGGCCGTCGAGCATCGCGGATGGCGCGGTCGCGCACAGTCCGAGGCAGTAGATCGGCTCCAACGTAACGCGGTCGTCCGCCGTGGTGTTGCCGAGCGACACGCCGAGCTTCGCCTCGGCGCGCGCAGCCAGCGCATCGCCGCCCGCCGCCTGACACGCTTCCGCGCGGCAGAGTTTGAGCACGTGACGGCCGGCCGGCTTGTGGCGGAAATCATGATAGAAGGTGAAGACGCCATGCACCTCGGCGCGCGACAGGTTGAGCGCTTGCGCCACCATCGGAATCGCCGCCTCCGGCACGTAGCCGAACGCCTCCTGAAGGGCATGGAGGATGACCAGCGTAGCGCCCTCCTGCTGAGCGTGTTCGGCGATGATCTCAGCGCCGCGCGTTTCGTCCCAAGGTTCGTAGACCGTTGTCATTCTTCATTCTCAACTCGGTGTCCGACGCCCCATGAGTATTTGGAATCATTCGAAGATCAATAAAGCTGTCTCATGCTGCGATCGGGAATTCGGATCGATTGGCGGGTGCAATTGGTCGATACGGAACGCTAATGAAACTCGTATCCGCTGGCGGTTTTTGCGTGTTGGTGCAGGCCGGGCGTGCTAGCTTGCATGCCACGCGCAAACCCAACGGGACGGACAAGGGGACGGACGGTTGATCGATAAGCTTGAACTGCTGCTGGCGCTCGCCAAGGAGCGGCACTTCGGACGGGCTGCGGAGGCCTGCGGTGTCACCCAGCCGACAATGTCGACCGGGCTGAAGCAGCTTGAGGAGATCCTGGGCGTGATGCTGGTCCAGCGCGGCTCCCGCTTCCAGGGCTTCACGCCCGAAGGCGAGCGCGCGTTGGATTGGGCGCGGCGGATCGTCGGCGATGCGCGCGCGATGCGCCAGGAGATCAACTCGCTGAAGGACAAGCTCTCCGGCGAGATACGCATCGCGGCGATCCCGACGGTGCTCGGCATGGTCGCCGCACTGACGACGCCGTTCCGCGCCAGGCATCCCGACGTGCGCTTCCGCATCCAGTCCACCACGTCATCCGAAGTGCTGGGGTTGCTCGAAAATCTCGAGGTCGATGCGGGGCTGACCTATATCGAGAACGAACCGATCGGCAGGGTGCGCACCATCCCGCTCTACAACGAGAGCTATCGTCTCCTGACCGCGCCGGATGCGATGTTCGGCGACCGCGAGACGGTAACCTGGAAAGAGGTCGGGCAAGTGCCGCTCTGCCTACTGACGCCCGACATGCAGAACCGCCGGATCATCGACCGTGCGCTGCGCTCGGTCGGCGCTGAGGCGACGCCGACGCTGACCTCGAATTCGCTGCTCGTGCTGTTCACCCACGTCAAGACCGGACGCTGGGCGAGCGTGATGCCGGCCAAGCTGGCCGAGACTCTCGGCCTTTCCGATACCGTCCGCTCGATCCCGATCGTCGATCCCGACGTCAATTACAGCATCGGCATGGTGATCCCGCAGCGCGACCCGATGACGCCGCTGATCGCGGCGTTGGTCAACGTCGCGCGCGAGGTGGCGCCTGGGCTTCAGGTCTAAATTAGTGGCGCCTCACGCCGCCGCCGAAATCCGGGCGGTCAGCTTGGCGTCGCGGGGCAGGGTCACCCGCACGACGGTGCCGACGTCGATCTTCGATCGCAGCCGCATCGAGCCGCCGTGGAGCTGTGCCAGCGAGCGCGCGATCGCAAGCCCAAGTCCCGAGCCGTGATAGGTCTTGGTGAGCTGACTTTCGACCTGTTCGAACGGGCGTCCCAACCGCGCCAGCGAGTGCGGCGCGATCCCGATGCCGGTGTCGGCGATCATCAGCACGATCCTGTCGTCGAGCTGGCGGCTGCGCACGACGATGCGGCCGCCGTCGGGCGTGAATTTCACCGCGTTGGACAGCAGGTTGACGATGATCTGCTTGGTGGCGCGGCGGTCGGCGACGACCGAGATCGATTTCGCGATGTCGGCATCGAGCGTCAGGTTCTTGTCCTCGGCCCGGCCCGAGACGACCCTTAAGGATTCCGCGAGCGTCCGCGACAGGTCGAGATCCTCCATGTCGAGCTTCATGCGGCCGGCCTCGATCTTGGACATGTCGAGGATGTCGTTGATGACCTCGAGCAGATAGTGGCCACTGGTCAGGATATCCTGGCAGTACTCCTGGTACTTCTCGGAGCCGAGCTCGCCGAACATGCCGCTGCCCATGATCTCGGAGAAGCCGATGATCGCGTTCAGCGGCGTGCGCAGCTCGTGGCTCATATTGGCGAGGAATTTCGACTTGGTCTGGTTGGCTTCCTCGGCGCGGGTCTTCTCCCGCTGATATTTCTCGGCGAGGTCGGCGAGCTCGATCGCCTGGCGCTCCAGCGCCGCCTGCGAACGCTTCAGGTCGATCACGGTGGCGCGCAGGCGCAGATCATTGTCGACGAGCTTCTGCTCGTGTTCCTTGATGCGGGTGATGTCGGTGCCGACCGAAACGTAGCCGCCGTCCTTGGTGCGGCGCTCGCTGATGTGCAGCCAGCTTCCGTCGTCGAGCTGCGCCTCGAAGGTGCGCGCGCCCGGGCTCTTGCTTGCTGTCTCGTTGTGGCGGGTGCGCACCTCCGGCATGCGGCCGACCTCGAGCACGGTCTCGTAGGAGGTGCCGGGGATCACGGCGGTGTCGGGCAGCTTGTGCAGGCGCTGGAAGTGCGAGTTGCAGAGCACGAGGCGGTCGCTGGCGTCCCACAGCACGAAGGCCTCGGGAATCGTCTCGATCGCGTCGCGCAGGCGCAGGTCGGCTTCGACGGTCTTCTCGGCGAGGCTCTTCTGCTCGGTGATGTCGACCGCGATCCCGATCAGGTGCACGCTGGAGTCGGTCGCCCCGCGCACCTTTTCGCAGCGGACGCGCAGCCAGATCCAGTGGCCGTCGACGTGCTGCATGCGGAAGGTCCGGTCGATGTGGTCGATCTTCTCAGAGATGAGCTGGTCGGCGATCGCGAACAGGTCGATGTCGTCGGACTTCACCAGCGCATTGACCTCGCCGAAAGTGAGGAGCTCGTTGCGGCCGTCAAGGCCGAGCATCGAGAACATCGACTGCGACCAGAAGATTCGGCCGCGCGACAGATCCCAGTCCCACAGGCCGCAGCGGCCGCGGTTGAGCGCGGTGTCGATCCGGCCACGCACGGCGTCGTTGATCAAGTCGCCCTCGCGGGCGCGCGTCGACTGCCAGTGGAAGGCGAAACCGAGGATCAGGACGACGAAGCCTGTGGTCGCCGACAGCGTCACCGAGAGCGCCGCGTCGGAGCCCCAGATCGGCTCGTTGCGCTCCTGAATCACGGTGACCGTGCCGGGCAGCGACCGGATCGGCCGCGACGTCGTCATCGCGGCGTTGCCGTTCGGCAGAATCATCTCTGAGACGTTGGTGTCGCGCGGTGGCGTCGCCACCAACTGCGCCGTGGTGATCGCATCGAGCAGGCGGTCATTGCCGGCCGGGTCGGTGTCGACGGGAATGCGGGCGAGGATGCGGCGGTCGACGCCGGCCGAGGTGACGATGATGTGGCGGCCCGAGGCCGTCCCCCACGACGGGATCAGATCGGGCAGCAGCGTCGGCAGGCTCTCGATGTTCTTCAGCCGCTCAATGCGCGACGAGGTGAGGCGGTCGATGCGCTCGGCGAGCAGGTCGGCCAGCGCGGAGATGTCGCGTCGCATCACCTGCCGCTTCTGGCGCGTCTGGTCGACGACTTGCACGAAGGCGCCAAGGCAGATGGTGATGAGGAAGGCGATGATGAGCGTGGGCACGGCGCGTCGCAGCGCCGGCTCGGCGATCAGCAGCCGGTGGTAGGCAGGTTTCGCGATCGACTGCGCCAATCCCTTGATCGAATCGGATTGAGCACACGCGTTCGCGGCGTCTGCGCGCGCCATGCCTTCGGCCCCCTGAAAACCTGCTTGCAACACTGTCCGGAAGCAGCCCCACAACCCTTCCGAATCACAGCGATTTGAATCCAGTTTTCGCGGCCTGTCGAGAGTCAACGAATCGTTAACGCGAAATAATTCTTATCCAATGGAGAGTTTGCGCGCCGAGCGTACGCAATCTTGCGTGCGCTGCGAGTCCGAAACGAGAACGTGTGACTCCTCTGCGCGTGTCGCGTCATGAGCGCGGCGGTTCGGCGTGACTGATCACGCGCTTCACGCTCGGGAAGTTGCGGCGTAGCGCGCGCTCGATCGCGTCGACCTGCTCGTGCACCTTGATCACGCTCATCGACGGCGCCGCGCGGCAGTGGAAGTTGACGATCTCGCCGGCATCGGTGTTGCGGACACGGACATTGTGCACGTCGTGGATCTCTCCGCCGCGCGCATAGTCGGCGAGCGCGGCTGCGATCGTCTGCACCCGCTCCGGCGGTGCGTCGACGCCGAACGGCAGTTCCGGGTCCAGCGGCTCGATATGGACGTCGACCTCGACGTCCTCGCCGAATTCCTCCTTGATGTTGCGCTCCAGCGTGTTGGCGATGTCATGGGCGGCCACGAGCTGCATCTCGCCGTAGACCTCGAGGTCGATGCCGACGATCAGCTTGGCGCCGAGGTCGTGCACCGTGACGTGGTGGATGGCGAGGCCTGAATTGCGCGCGATCACCATGATGCGGTCGCGCACGGTCTCGTTGTTGCGCGCGACGGGGACTGCCGTGAAGGTGAGGTCGGCATCGCCGAACGCCTTGCCGACGGCAGCCTGCGCATTGCGCTTGATGTCCTCGACGCGGTCGATCGGATAGGTTCGCGGTACCTTGGCGATGGTGTCGATGAACGTGGTCGCCCCGACCATGCGCACCCGCAACCGCTCGACGTCGATCACGCCGGGGACGCTGCGGATCGCGGCCGTGGCCTTTTCCTGCGCGCCCTCCGGCGCGCGATCGACCAGCGTCTGCACTGTCGAGCCGGCCATGCGCAGGCCGAGCGCCGCGATCATCACGGCCACGGCGGCCGCCGCCGCGGCGTCGCCCCACCAGAAGCCGAAGGCGGCGAGGACCAGGCCGACAATGACGGCAAGGGAGCCCATGACGTCGGAAGCGAAATGCAGCGCGTCGGCGGCCAGCGCCTGGCTGCGGGTCTCCCGCGCCGCACGGTGGAGCGCGCGGGCGCGCCACAGATTGACGACGATGTCGATCACCAGCACGACGAAGGGGACAGCCGAAATGGTCGGCGGCGGGGTTCCCTCGTGCAGGCGGCTATAGGCCTCGACCAGAATGCCGCCGGCGAGCACGTAGAGCAGGGCGGTAACGCCGAGCGCGGAGACGCTTTCCAGCTTGCCGTGGCCGTAATGGTGCTCCTCGTCCGCGGGCTTGTCGGATACCCGCACCACGGCCCAAGTGATGATGGTCGCGACCAGGTCGATCGAGGAGTGCAGGGCTTCCGAGATCAATGCGAGCGAGCCGATAGCGAGCCCGACCACGAACTTGGCCGCCGCCATGCCGCCGCTGGCGAAGATCGAGATCGCTGCGACCGATGTTTTGCTGTGCTGGGAGGTCATGGCGGGGATTTAGCAGCCCGCAGGCGAACATCAAGCCGCCGCGCACAAGTCTAGTCGCAAGTGAGTTGCAGGAGCGGGTCGGCTGCGAAATCTTCCGAGTTGAGCAAGGGAGCAGTGCCACCAACTCCGTCATGCCCGGGCTCGTCCCGGGCATCCACGTCTGGCCGCATGCACGCGCGGCAGCAGCGTGGATGGCCGGGTCATTTTGGCGAAGACGCGCTTCGCGCTTTTGCCCGGCCATAGCTCACACCGTCACGACGATCTTCCCCAGATGCTTGTTGGCTTCCATGTGCTCGAATGCGCTGTCGATGTCGTCGAACGCAAACACCTTGTCGATCGGAAGCTGCAGCTTGCGCGACTCGACTGCGCCCCAGATGTCCTTCCTGACCTCGTCAAAGATCTCGCGAATCTCCTCGATGGTGCGGGTGCGGAAGGTGACGCCGATGTAGTTGATGCGGCGGGCCGCGTGCAGGTCGAAATTGAAGTCGGCATGCGTGCCGCCGAGCCGGCCGACATTGACGATGCGACCCTTGACCTTGGTCGCGGCGAGGTTCTGGTTGGCGACCTTGCCCGAGACCTGGTCGACAATGAGATCGACGCCTTCGCCGTTCGTCGCCTTCAGCACCTGGTCGACCCAGCCGGGGTCGGAGGAGTCGATCGCCAGATCCGCGCCGTAGTCGGTCAGCCGGCCGCGGCGATAGGCGTCCGTCGACGAACCGATCACGAGTTTTGCGCCCTTGAGCTTGGCGATCTGCATCGCCATCAGGCCGACGCCGGAGCTTGCGCCCTGGATCAGCACGGCTTGCCCGGGCTGCACGCCGCCGACCGTGACGACGGCGTTGTGCATGGTCGCGAGCGCGACGGGGAGGCTGGCGGCTTCCTCAAAATTCATGTTGGAGGGCGCGCGGAACAGGCGGCCGTGATCGGCAAGCGTGTATTCGGCGAAGGCCGCGGCGCCGGAGCCCATGATGCGGTCACCGATCTTGACGCCCTTGGCGTCCGGGCCGAGCGCAGCGACTTCGCCAGCCCATTCCATGCCGAGCACGGTGCCGACGCCGCCGGCAGCGCCATGGGCATGGCCTTTGCGCATGCCGGTGTCGGCGCGGTTCAGCCCGCAGGCGCGGACGCGAACCAGCACCTGTGAACCTTTAGGTGTAGGTTGAGCGACGTCGGAAATCCTAGCGCCATCAGGGCCGTAGACGTAAGCCTTCATGTATTGCTCTTTCTCGCTTGATAAACCTGTTTAAGCGACGGCGGTGCCACTTCGCCTCTCGCTGCGTGCGGGGAGAGCCGGATCGCATCGGAAGATGCGATCCGGGTGAGGGGGAGCTTCCGCGAATCTCACTCTTACCGGTATCGCGGAGATAGCCCCTCACCCCGACCCTCTCGCCGTAAGGACGGGGAGAGGGAGAGCACCTTCGGCGCCGGGGCCAGCGTCGCTCCGATTGTTGCAGGGACCTACTCTGCTGCTTCAAGTTGTTTGCTAACGATCATGCCTTCCAGCCTGTTCCTGATGATGGTCTCCGCCTCGCGCACGATGCGGGAGACCAGCTCGGCGCAGGTCGGGATGTCCTGGATCAGGCCCTGAACCTGGCCGGCCGACCAGATGCCCTCGTCGGAATTGCCGGTGGCATAGACCATCTTGCCACGGGCGCCTGCGACGAGCTCGCGGATGTCCTCGAACTTGGCGCCTTCCTTCTCCATCGCGACGACCTTGGTGGAGACCGCATTCCTGGCGACGCGCGAGGTATTGCGCATGGTGCGGAAGATCAGCTCGGTCTCGCGCTCATCATTGGCGACGATCTTCTCCTTGATGAGCTGGTGGATAGGGCTTTCCTTCGTCGCCATGAAGCGGGTACCCATGTTGATGCCGTCGGCTCCCAGCGCCAGCGCCGCGACGAGGCCGCGCGCATCGGCAAACCCGCCGGAGGCGATCATCGGGATCTTGATCTTGTTGGCGGCGGCCGGAATCAGGATCAGGCCGGGCGTGTCGTCCTCGCCGGGGTGACCGGCGCATTCGAACCCGTCGATCGAGATCGCATCGACACCCATGCGCTCGGCCGAGAGCGCGTGGCGGACGCTGGTGCATTTGTGCACCACCTTGACGCCGTGCTTCTTGAACTCGTCGACATGCTCCTGTGGCTTGTTGCCGGCGGTCTCGACCACCTTGATGCCGCTCTCGATGATGGCGGCACGGTATTCGGCGTAGGGCGGTGGCTTGATCGCGGGCAGGATGGTGAGATTGACGCCGAACGGCTTGTCGGTGAGGTCGCGGCAGCGCGCGATCTCCTTGGTCAGATCCTCTGGCGTCGGTTGCGTCAGCGCGGTGATGAAGCCGAGCGCGCCGGCGTTGGCGACGGCCGCAACCAGCTCCGCGCGTCCGACCCATTGCATGCCGCCCTGGACGATCGGGTGCTCGACGCCGACGAGCTTGGTGAACCGTGTCTGCAACATGATCTGTTCCCCCCGCCCGCGCATGTCGCAGGCTCTTCTATCGGTTGATGTCCGCGGCAGGATGCCGCCCGGGTCGGCAAAAGTCTATTGCCGCGCCGTGCGGTGCGGGCAGGGCGATCATGCGAGGGGTGAGGGTGATTCCGTGGGGCGGGCATTGGTGTCGGTCGGGCAGGTGTTTGCGCGACGATGGGCAAAACGTTTTCCCACACTCCGTCGTCATACCCCGCGAAGGCGGGGTATCCAGTACGCCGCGGCTTCTCCCTATCCTTGCGCTGCCTCTGGAATACTGGATTGCCCGCCTGCGCGGGCAATGACAGCGAGAGGTGATTGGGAGGCGGAAAGACTTTTGCGATGCGTAGCCCGGATGGAGCGAAGCGTAATCCGGGGTGCGCGTGCAGCGGGCGATGCCGGTCCCGGATTTCGCTGCGCTCGATCCGGGCTGCGCGTCGAAAGCTACTGCTCCGCCGACAGGCGCACGATCTGGCGGCCGCCGTTCATTTCCTTGAGGCGGTTGACGAAGTTTTCCGGGCGCTGCCAGCGGTAGGGGACCTTCAATCCCATGAACTCCGCGATGTCGCCGATGAAGCCGGTACAGTTGGTGGTCTCGGCATTCCAGACCGGCGACGTGGCCTGCAAGTGCTTGATATAGGCAAACACGCGCTTGGCGTCGGCTTCGTTCAGGTAGACGCGATAGCTCGCGGTCAAATACTCCGGATCGAGATCGCCATAGCTCGCGCCGGTCTCGGAGGGCACCCAGGTGAGGTGGCCGAGCACGTAGGCGAACGTGTCGCCGGCCGGCGTGAGGCCCGCGACCTCGACGGCGCGCTCGCTGGTCTTGCCGTACCAGACGAAGGCGTGGCCCCAGCTCGCGGCCGTACGGGCACGGAAATCGACGTAGTAGGGGCCTTTCTCCGCTCGCGCGACAGAGCGTCTCGTCGATTGCGGTGCCGGCTGCGATCCGGGGTCGTTCGAGACAAGCGCATTCGCATCGGCGATGCGCTTGTTCGCTTCGTGGGCCGAAACCGATGGCATCGTGCACGAGATCATGGCCGCGAGGGCCAACCCCGCGATCAGGCAGGATCCCGGTCGATAAGACTTGTTCGTCACGCTCTGCCCCTCGACTGTCGGCCGTTCACTCAGATTGAGCGCTGCAATGCCGGCGCGTCAGTAGCGCGCCGCGACCGGGCCGGGCGCCTTGCCGATCGGGGCTTTGCCAACCGGGCTCTTGCCAATCGGCATCTTGCCGATCGGAGCCGGCCCCTGCTGCGGATAGACGGGCACGGGCTGCCGACGCGGCAAATCCGCGGCGTTCGCGACCGTCACCAGGGCAAGCGTTGCGCCCACGACAAATACAATCTTCTTCACAGTGACTCCCCTGAAGGTTAGTCCAAGCACGGGCATGACCTGCCGTGCCCCCCAGACACGCCACACAGATGGGCGTCGGAATGCGTCCACAGTGCGGCGCCCGCGGGACATGTTGGCGGCATATGTCCGGCGAGCGGGAGGTGTGGCTTCTGCGCAGCATGCAGGATGGTTCAGTCCTTGCTGCGCCGTCCTTTTTGACGGCCCGTCGTAAGCACGTCATGCCCGGGACAAGCCCGGCCATGACGAGGAGGAGAGGGCGCGATAATGACGGTAGAATTCTCCGCCGTCGCGGCTACAGCCGAAACTCGTTGGTCAGCTCGCCGATACCCTCGATCGCGACCGTCACCGTATTCACCGGCTCCTTCATCACGCCGACGCCAACGGACGTGCCGACGGCGATGAGGTCGCCGGGCAGCAGCGTCATGTCGTGCGAGATCTTGCTGACCAGCTCCTGCGCGCTGAAGATCATGTCCGATATCGGATAGTTCTGCCGCTCCGCGCCGTTGAGGATGGTGCGCACCACGAGCTTTGCTGGATCGAGGCCGGTCGCGATCACCGGGCCGAACGGGCCGTAATCGTCGATGCCCTTGGCGCGCGCCCATTGGGCGAAGGTGGGATCGCGGGTCAGGATGTCGTTGGCGGTGATGTCGTTGACGCAGGTGTAGCCGAAGATGAAGGCGCCGGCCTCGGCCGGGGAGACGCGCGCGCAGGTCTTGCCGACGACGATGCCGAGCTCGCCCTCATAGGTCGTCTTGCCGTCGTAATAGGAGGGACGGCGGATCACCGCGCCGGGCGCGGCGACACTGGTGGTGGCCTTCAAGAGATAGAGCGGCTCCGGCGGCTCGGGCTGGTTGAGCTTGGCCGCGAGCGCATGAAAATTATTCCACAGCGCGACGATCTTGCTGGGCGCGCAAGGAGCGAACAGCTCGACCTCGGTCAGCGCCAGCGTCTTGCCGTTCGGCGCATTGCGGCCGAACATCTCGCCGTCATGCACGCTGATGCCTGATGGCGTCAGCGTGCCGAAGCCGGTCGCGCCGCCATGGCGGAAGCGCAGCCATTTGGTCACCGCGCCAGCCATCACGCCACCGCCAGCGCGCGAGGATCGGTCGGCGCGGAGACGCCGTCATAGAGGCCTGCGATGCGGGCGCGCTGGGTGACCATTGCCAGCACCGAGTCGAGCGCGGGCGTGGCGATGCCGGTCAGGCGGCCCATCTCCTGGACCACGGTCACGAGCGGGTCGATCTCCATCGGGCGGCCGCGCTCGAGGTCCTGCAGCATCGAGGTCTTGTGCGCGCCGACCTTGCGGGCGCCCTCGATGCGGCGCTCGACGTCGACGCGGAATTTGACGCCAAAGGTCTCGGCGATGGTCTGCGCCTCCAGCATGATCGCGCGCGACAGCGCGCGGGTGGCGGGATCGGTGCAGATCACGTCGAGGGTTGCGTGGGTGAGCGCGCTGATCGGGTTGAAGCAGACGTTGCCCCAGAGCTTTAGCCAGATCTCGTCGCGGATGTTGTCGAGAACGGGCGCTTTCATGCCGGCTTCGACGAAGAGATCGGCGAGGCGCTGCACGTCCGACGTGATCTCGCCGGAGGGCTCGCCGAGCGGAAAATTGTTGCCGTAGACGTGGCGGATCACACCGGGCGCCTCGATCTCGGTCGCGGGATAGACGATGCAGCCGATGGCGCGTTCGGGTCCGAGCTCGCGCCACTGCCGGCCGCCGGCGTCGATGCTCTCCAGCGTCGAGTTCTCGTATTGCCCGCCGTGCTTGTAGAAGTACCAATAGGGGATGCCGTTGACCGCGGTGATGATGCGGGTGTGCGGTCCGAGCAGCGGCTGCATCTTCTCGATCACGCCGGTGATCGAATGTGCCTTCAGCGTGATGATGACGTAGTCCTGCACGCCGAGCTCGGCGGCGTTGTCGGTGCAGCGGGGATGCACGACATGTTCCTCGCCGCCGGCGAGCAGCGTGAGACCGCGTTCGCGCATCGCGGCGAGATGGGCACCGCGCGCGACCAGGCTGACGTCGGCGCCTGCGCGCGCGAGCTGAACACCGAGATATCCGCCGATCGCGCCGGCGCCGTAGATGCAGATCTTCATGAAATCCTCGCGAGGGGAGCAGGAACGGGTTTTCTGGGCACGACAAGGCCCGGTCCGGCTCGGACAGATCCGAGCCGGGGCCGGAAGTCACAGGGGAATGGTGCGGCGGCTCTAGGCCGCTTGCGGCGTAGAGTTGGCGGCTTCGTCGACGGCGGCCGCAATGTCGCGCATGCTGATGACCGAGACGAGGCTGTAATCGTCGATCACCGGCAGGTGGCGGATGTGGTGCCGGTTCATCAGGTGACGGACGTGCTCGATCGTGTCGCTCGATGTGCAGGAGACGAGCTGCTGCACCGAGACGAGCTGCGAGACCTTGATGTTGACACCGTTCGCGCCGTGCTCGGCGATGGCGCGCACCACGTCACGCTCGGTGAACATGCCGACCGCGGTGTTGCCTTCCGAGCGGACGACGTCCTTGACCACCAGCGCGCTGATGTTGTTGGCGCGCATCAGCTTGGCGGCGATACCCACCGTCTCGTTCATCCGCACCGTCACAACGCGCGACGTCTTCTTGCGCAGAATGTCTCCGACCAGCATTGCAACCTCCCTGGGTGAATGTATGGGTGAAATTCTGGTATACATTATGCCAAGCGTCAAGCGCTGGATTTGGTTGATCCGAAAAATCTTGCGGCAGCAATATTGACGTTTTCGCGCGCGAGCGCGGGGCAAAAGAAAAGGGGCGCCGTGCAGCGCCCCTTTCCGACCGATGCAAAAGGCGTGTGGTCGCTACGCCGTCTCGGTCTTTGCGGTGCTCGTCGCGGTATCGGCGCTCTCGGCTTCCTTGCCGAGGATGAAGGAGCGGCGCAGCGGCTTGATCACGAACAGTGCCATCAGCGCGGCCGTGGCGTTCAGCGCCACCGCGACCACGAACACGGCCTTCCAGCCGTAGGTCGCCGAGATCACGCTCGCCAGCGGCACCAGCAGCGACGCGGTGCCCTTCGCGGTGTAGAGCATGCCGTTGTTGGTGGTGGCGAACTTCGAGCCAAAGGTGTCGCCGCAGGTTGCCGGGAATAGCGAGTAGATCTCGCCGAACACGCCGAAGTAAACCGCGGTCGCCAGCACGAACACCACCGGAATGTGACCGTAGGCCGACAGCGTCAGCAGCATCAAGGCAGCCGTGCCGAACGCGATGAACATGGTGTGCTCGCGGCCGATCGTGTCGGAGACAAAGCCGAAGAACGGGCGGCCGAAGCCGTCGAAGATGCGGTCGAGCGAGATCGCGAAGGTCAGCGCCGCCATCTGGAAGCCGGCGAGCGTCACCGGCGTATTGGCGATCTTGAAGTCGTGCGCGATCGGGGCGATCTGCGCCGCGGTCATCAGGCCACCGGAGGCGACCATGACGAAGACGAGATACATCACCCAGAAAATAGGGCTGCGCAGCACCTGCGGCGGGGTGAAGTCGATCTTGGTCTGCGGCAGGTTGAGCTGCTTCTTCTTCGGCGGGATCGCGATGCGCGGCGGCTGGATGAAGAAGGCGAGCACGAAGACGATCAGGCCCTGGCCGATGCCGAAGGTGAAGAACGCGTTCTGATAGCCGCTCGATGCGATCATGGTCGCGATCGGCACCACGGTGATCGCAGCGCCTGCGCCAAAGCCCGCGGCGGTCGCGCCGGCTGCAAGGCCGCGGCGGTCCGGAAACCACTTCAGCGCGTTGCCGACACAGGTGCCGTACACCGCGCCGGCGCCCACGCCGCCGATGATCGCGGCCGCGTAGAGCAGGGTGAGGCTGTTGGCGTAGGAATTGAGAATCCATGAGAGCGCGATCATCACGCCGCCAAACATGATGACGATGCGCGGGCCGTACTTGTCGACGAACCACGCCTCGACCGGTACGAGCCAGGTCTCGGTGACGACGAAGATGGTGAAGGCGAGCTGGATCGCAGCGCGTCCCCAATGGTGGGCCGCGTCGATCGGATCGACGAACAGCGTCCAGCCATATTGCAGGTTGGCGATCATCGCCATGCAGACGATGCCCATGACGAGCTGGAGCCAACGGAAGCCGGTACGAAGGGGCGCGGCGGTGACAGCGCCCTCGGTGCTGGAAATCATCAACAACCTCCCAATGCGCCTGTCTGGTGGCGAACCAGGTTGCCAAGATGACCTGATGTCGCAAATGTTGTGGCTTATCGTCGCAAGCGCGGCGCGCACCTTGGTATACCATATCCCAGAATGCAAGTCCTAACTTGCTCCAGGGGGCAGGAAAATGCGCGGTTCCCTTCGGTTTTGCGGAATTGGATGATCTTCGGCCAAAACGAAAACGCCCGGCCACAAGGGCCGGGCGCGTCGAGCGAAGCTTCTTTGAAGGCGTATCAGACGGTCGATCGCGCGACCACCGTCTTGCGCCAGGGTTTCAGCACCAGGATCGCGAGCAGCGAAGCCAGGATGTTGGCGCCAGCCGCGATGATGAACACGTTGTCCCAATGGCCCGAGGTCTGCTGCATCAGGTTCGCGATCGGCACCAGTAGCGCGGCGGTGCCTTTTGCGGTGTAGAGCAGGCCGGCATTGGTCGTGGCGAACTTCGCGCCGAACGTGTCGGTGCAGGTCGAGGGGAACAGCGAGTAGATCTCACCCCAGGCGAAGAACACGAAGCCCGAAAGGATCACGAACCATACTGGATCGTGCCCGAGCAAATACAGCGCGTAGATGCCGATACCCTCCATGCCGAAGGCGAGAAACATCGTATTCTCGCGACCGATCATGTCGGAGATCCAGCCGAAGAACGGACGCGTCAGGCCGTTGAGCACGCGGTCGATCGTCGCCGCGAACGTCACCGCCGTCATGGTCATGCCGATCAGCGTGACCGGAACGGCGTCGACCTTCCAGTCGACCGCGATCGGCTTCAGGTTCGCCGTCACCATCAAGCCGCCGGCGCCGACGATCACGAACATGAAGTACATCAGCCAGAAGATCGGCTGACGCAGCACTTCGGTCGGCTGGTAGTTGCGCCGGGTCTGCTGCAGCGTAGCGTTCTGCACGGCGGCCGGCGTTTGTCCTGCCTTTGGCGCAATCAGGAAGAAGGCGAGGATGCAGACGATGATGCCCTGGCCGAGACCGAAAAACAGGAAGGTGGACTGGAAGCCGCTATCCTTGATCATGGCCTGGATCGGCGCAACGGTGAGTGCGGAGCCCGCACCGAAGCCCGCGGCCGTGATGCCGGCGGCAAGACCGCGCTTGTCGGGAAACCATTTCAGCGCGTTGCCGACGCAGGTGCCATAGACGCCGCCGGCGCCGATGCCCGCGATGATCATGCCGAGATAGTAGCCGTTGAGCGAGGTGGCCTTGGCGTTGATCACCCAGCCGAGCGCGCAGAGCACGCCGCCGACCAGCACGACGATGCGCGGGCCGTATTTGTCGACGAACCATCCTTCGACCGGCACGAGCCAGGTCTCGAACAGAACGAACAGCGTGAAGGCCCACTGGATCGAGGCACGATCCCAACCGAAAGTTTTCTGGATGTCGGGGACGAAGAACGTCCAGCCGTATTGATAGTTGGCGATCATCACCATCGCCGCGACGCCGATTGCCAACTGAGCCCAGCGATAGGTGTCGCTTACGCGTCCGGCCGTGGGGGCCGTTGCCTGCACCATGTCCGTCATAAAACCTCCCGAGGCGCCTCTAATTTCTTGCGAGCGCTGGGACGGCATTCTTGTATTCATTATGCCAAGGGTTCAAGCGCCGGTCCGGTCACCGTGCGCAAATGCCGCAGGCCTTCCCGGCTGCGGTTGTGACTCGGGACAGCACAAATAGAGATGGCCCCGTCGTGCGGGGCCATTCATCAAAAGTAGCATATCGACGGTTTTGAAACCCGCGCCGCCTTATCGCAATGCGGGAAAGGCGAATGCTTACAGGCCGAAGCGGGGCTGGTCGCCGTTGCGGTTGGAGATCTCGGCGCTGGCCATCAGGAGGCGATCGAAGGTGGCGATCAGGCGGGCGAGCAGCGAAGAGGTAGGCTGGAGCGCAACGGAAGCGGTCTTGGACATCGGAGTTCCCTTTCTCGAGACGGTCGGTATTGCTGTCTCATTTCGAAGGGCAATCTATGTATACCAGATGCCAGAGTCCATGCACGCCATTGCATAGCAGCATGCGATCTACCGCATTGCAGCATAATGGTCCGTTAAAGGGGCCATTCCGGGTTTAAAATTACGAGAAAGCCGCGAGGTGAATGCCTTCCCCGGTCGCAGCAAGACGTGGAGGTGGGGCGCACTGTTCCGCCTGAGGCGGACCCGGCGCCACCGCGGCGGCGAATTCCGACGGGGCCACACTGGACCGGGGTCTTGGCAGGGCAATCCAAAGCCGCTAGTGGTCTGCCCCCTTTTTCCAAGCATCTGTCAGAGTGGTTCATGTCGAGCGCCTCGTCCGCCGTCTCGATCGGCATTGATTTTGGGACCAGCAATACGGTCGTCGCGCTCGCGTCGGACGACCGCCGGGTCGAAGCCATTCGCTTCGATCATGGCGGACAACGGCACAGCGTCTACGTGTCGGCCCTGTGCTTCTGGGAGGACCGGCCGGGAAGTGGAGCCCTGGCCGAAGGCGGCCCGTGGGCGATCGAGCAGTTTCTCGAAGGACGCCACGTCTACCGCTTCCTCCAGTCGTTCAAGACCTTCGCTGCAAGTAGCAGCTTCAATTCCACCCAGGTGTTCCGGCAGCGCTACCGCTTCGAGGACATTCTCGCGGCGTTTCTGCGAACGCTGGCGCGCCATGGTGGAGACAGGTTCGGCTTCGATGCGGCAAACATCGTGGTCGGCCGCCCCGTGCGTTTCGCCGGTGGCAATCCCGACGAGGCGCTGGCGATGCAGCGCTATCGGGCCGCATTCGAACGCCTGGGCGCCGGCCACGCGCGCTATGTCTATGAGCCCGTGGGCGCCGCGTTCTCGTTCGCCCGCCGGCTGGAGCGCGATGCCACCGTCTTGGTTGCCGATTTCGGCGGCGGCACCAGCGATTTCTCGGTGATGCGTTTCTCGCGCGCAGGCGGCAGCTTGCGCGCCGAGCCGCTCGGCCATGCCGGCATCGGCATCGCGGGCGACACGTTCGACTATCGCATCGTCGACCACGTCGTCTCGCCGCGGCTGGGAAAAGGCTCGAGCTTCCGCTCCTTCGACAAGGTGCTGCCGCTCCCCAACAGCTACTACACGAACCTCGCGCGCTGGCATCAACTCGCGATGATGAAGAGCAGCGGCGAGTTGCGCGAACTGCGGGAGCTTGCACGCACCGCGCTGAAGCCGGCTCCGCTCCACGACTTCATCACCATCGTCGACCTCGACCTCGGCTTTTCGCTGTACCGCGCAGTGTCCGATGCCAAGGTCGCGCTGTCGGCCCGGGATCAGGTGGACTTCCGCTTCAAGGGCGGCGGGGTCGAGATTGGCGCAGCCATCACGCGGAAAAACTTCGAAGCCTGGATCGCCGACGATATCGCCCGGCTAGGGGCCACCATCGACAAGGTGCTGGGCGAGGCCGGCATCACCGCGCGCGAGGTGGAAAAGGTGTTTTTGACCGGCGGGACCTCCTTCGTGCCCGCCGTCCGGCGGCTGTTCGCCGACCGGTTCGGCAACGAACGGCTGATGTCGGGAGACCAGTTCGAGTCGATCGCCTACGGCCTCGCCCTGATCGGACACAGTCCCGACCCGGACCGCTGGACCGCGGCCGGTGGACTCAAGGCGAGGGCGGGCGCGTAGCCCACGGTCAGGCGGGCTGCCGACGGATGCCAAGCAGAGCAGGGCTTCCGCATTTGATAGAGAACATCGTCGTCCCGGGGCGCGCATAGCGCGAGCCCGGGACCCATAACCCCAGGATCGTGTTTGGCGAAGATCGGTGGCCCATATCCCGCGCCACAACGATTGCCCGGGGTTATGGGTCCCCGCCTGGGCGGGGACGACACCGAGCTCTTTGAAGCGGCTGCATGGCCCGCTGATCCGGCGCTCTTGTTACTGCTTGATCTCGGGCTCGACGAGCCTTGCGAGATTCCGCAGCGACTCCTGCCAGCCGAGATAGCAAGCCTCGGGCGGGATGACGTCCGGGATGCCCGCCTGCGTAACGTCCAGCTCGGTGCCGACAGAGACTTTCTTCAGCGTCACGGTCACCTGAATTTCGCCGGGCAGATTGGGGTCCTCGAATTTGTCGGTATAGCGCAGCCGTTCACCCGGAACGAGCTCGACATATTCGCCGCCAAACGCGTGGCTGTTGCCCGTCGTGAAGTTCCGGAACGACATTCTGAAGGTGCCGCCGACCCTGGGCTCGAGGTGATGGACCGTGCAGGCAAAGCCATTGGGCGGAAGCCATTTCGCCAGCGCGTCCGCCTCGAGGAAGGCGCGATAGACTTTCTCCGGGCTGGTCGCCAAGACGCGGTGCAGGCGTACGGTGCTGGGCATGCTCGTTCATCCTTTCATTGATGGGCGCGGCGTTGACGATGATCGCCCATTCATGCCCCGAGGACGAACGAGACGTTGCCGGTCCGACACGACATCGCGGATTTTCTTGTTGGCTTTTGTGTGGAGCGCCGTTGCCGATGCTGTGGCCGGAGCGGCTAAATCGCCGTCACATCCTGCGGCGTCATCGTGAACGCAAGCCTGTAGCGGCCGATCGTCGGGTTGTCCCGCGCGCCCGCAGCGCCAAGCACTGCCGGCGAAAGCTGGTTGGTCAACACGCTCTCGACCACCGCGGAATCGTAGCCGGACAGCAGGGCGATCCAGTCGGCCGCGCCGTCGGCGCCCCGGATCTGCTGCTCGGTTGTGGGCGCGCTCGTGCTGGGGGTGTCGGTCAAGAGCAGGTGGGCGCCGGTCAATCCCGGTTGCGGTGCGAGTGCGCGGAGCGTCTCCGCGAGTGCGGCCTGAAGGTCCGCCTCGCGTCCGGTATCCGGCGACAGCCTGATGGTGGCGAGCAAGGTTGCGATGCCGCCACCAAAACTCGCCGCGACCCGGCACTGGCTGCGGACCATGCCGAGATGATGCGGCATCATCTTGGTCGACCAGGGCGTCGGCGCGTTGAGCCGGTCGAGATATCCGCGCGATGTGAGGGTTTCGTACTGCGCCAGCTCGTAGAGCACGAAGAAGCCCTCGGCGTCCTCCGTGCTGGTCCACCGCGATCCGCGCCGGAAGCCGGGAATGCTCATCCGCTCCGGAAAATGCTCATGCGAATGCCAGTCGCCGAACTCCGAGCGTTGCTCGGCGCCAACGCTCCACCACATCGCGACGGCTGCCTCGCCCAACAATGACATGCTGACCTCAATGCTCTTCTGCAACTCGACGGCAGCAGTGCCAGCGAAAACCAGAGGATCGCCGAAGATGAGCATCAAGGCCTTGCCGCCGCAAGATGCGACTCGGCCCTCGTGATCTTAGCGCCCCGGGGGACGTCTTCCGAATTGCGCCATGATAGCTTGGTGCCACTGTTTTGCCCGACGTGTCAAAGGGCTTCGTAAAATCGAAAACGGTGGCGCCGGCACTTGACAGCTACTTTGCATGGGGTTGTTTTTCAAATTTTGGTGGGAGCCCGCGAGCGGGAGAGGGCGCGCGTCTGCTTCGCCGCTTGTTGTGCCTATGTCGGGCACGCCATCCGACCCGCTTGCCGGATGATTCCCCATGCAAAAAGGGCCGCCTGAACAGGCGGCCCTTTCGTCTCGGAAGTGCTTCCGCTTACTCGGCGGCCTGCTTCTGCGGCGGATCGAGCGCGCCGGACTTGTGGATCTCGGCGACCTGGTGATCCGAGAAGCCCAGCACCTGGCGCAGGATCTCGTCGGTGTGCTCGCCGAGCAGCGGGGAGCGCTGCACGTCGCTTGGGCTATCCGACAGCTTGATCGGGTTGCCGACCGAGAGATACTTGCCGCGGGTGGGGTGATCGACCTCGACCACGGTGCCGGTCTTGCGCAGCGACTGGTCCTCCGCGATCTCCTTCATCGACAGGATCGGGCCGCAGGGGATGTCGTCCTTGTTGAGGATTTCCATCGCCTCGAACTTGGTCTTGGTCATCGTCCACTGTTCGATGCGGGCGAAGATTTCGTTGAGCCGCGGCAGGCGCGCGGCCGGCTTGGCGTAGTTCGGATCGGTCTTCCAAGTCGGCTCGCCGATCACGTCGCAGATCTTCTCCCAGACCGGGGCCTGGGTGATGAAGTAGATGTAGGCGTTGGGATCGGTCTCCCAGCCCTTGCACTTGAGAATACGGCCGGGCTGACCGCCACCCGAGTCGTTGCCGGCGCGCGGCACGGCGTCGCCGAACGGAATGCCTTCGCCGAACTGGCTGTATTCCTTAAGCGGGCCGTGGGCGAGACGCTGCTGGTCGCGCAGCTTGACGCGGGCGAGGTTGAGCACGCCGTCCTGCATCGCAGCCGTGACGCGCTGGCCCTTGCCCGAATGGGTGCGGTGGTAGAGCGCGGTGACGATGCCGAGCGCAAGATGCAGGCCGGTGCCGCTATCGCCGATCTGCGCGCCGGTGACGAGCGGCAGGCCGTCGCGGAAGCCGGTGGTCGAGGCGGCGCCGCCGGTGCACTGCGCGACGTTCTCATAGACCTTGCAGTCCTCGTACGGCCCGGGGCCGAAACCCTTGATCGAAGCGACGATCATCTTCGGGTTGATCGCTTGAATCCTCTCCCAGGGGAAGCCCATGCGATCGAGCACGCCGGGGCCGAAGTTCTCGACCAGCACGTCGCATTTCTTGATCAGCTCGGTCAGGACTTCCTTGCCCTTGGGGTTCTTGGTGTCGAGCGTGATCGAGCGCTTGTTGTGGTTGAGCATGGTGAAATACAGGCTGTCCACGTTCGGGATGTCCTGTAGCTGGCCGCGGGTGATGTCGCCGACGCCCGGCCGCTCCACCTTGATCACGTCCGCGCCGAACCATGCCAGCAACTGCGTGCAGGTTGGTCCGGACTGGACGTGGGTGAAGTCGAGAATGCGTACGCCCGTGAGCGCCTTTGTCATCGTGTCTGCTCCTTTTCCAATCTGTTGCCGTCATGCCCGCGAAGGCGGGCATCCAGTATTCGCTGCAAGTTCAGTCGGGCTCAGTGTTCGCCATCAAGGATGGTCGGCGATTACTGGATTCCCCGCCTGCGCGGGGAATGACCCGATGAGTGTTCACTTCTTCTTCTGCAGGACGCTCTGCGGATTGAGGTTGCCGATGCGGCCGCTTTCCGAGCCTGCGGCCGGATCGATCACTGCGTTGATCAGCGTTGGCTTGCCCGACTTCATCGCCTCGTTCACGGCACGCTTCAATTCGTCCGGCGAGGTGGCGTTCACGCCGACGCCGCCGAAGGCTTCCATCATCTTGTCGTAGCGCGCGCCCTTGACGAACACGGTGGTCGCGGGATCGGAGTTGGCGCTGTTGACGTCGGTGCCGCGATAGATGCCGTCATTGTTGAAGATGACGACGCAGATCGGCAGGTTGTAGCGGCAGATGGTCTCGACCTCCATGCCGGAGAAGCCGAAGGCGCTGTCGCCTTCCACGGCCAGCACGGGGTTGCCGGTCTCGAGCGCAGCGGCGATCGCCTGGCCCATGCCGATGCCCATCACGCCCCAGGTACCGACATCGAGACGCTTGCGCGGCTTGTACATGTCGATGACGCCGCGGGCGAGGTCGAGCGTGTTGGCGCCCTCGTTGACCAGGATCGCCTCGGGATACTCCTTGATCACGTTCTTCAGCACGCCGAGCGCACCGTGATAATCCATCGGCGACTTGTTGTTCATGAGCTTCGGCGCCATCTTGGCGACGTTCTCTTCGCGCTTGGTCGAAACAGCCTTGGTCCATTCGGCCGGCGGTGCGGTCCAGCTCGAACCCATCGCCTGGTTGAACGCTGCGACGACGGAGCCGATGTCGCCGACGGCGGGCGCGACGATCTCGACGTTGGAGTCCATCTCCTTCGGCTCGATGTCGACCTGGATGAACTTCTTCGGCGCTTCGCCCCAGCTCTTGCCCTTGCCATGCGAGAGCAGCCAGTTGAGCCGCGCGCCGATCAGCAGCACCACGTCGGATTCCTTGAGCACCGTCGAGCGGGCCGCACCGGCGCACTGCGGATGCGTGTCGGGCAGCAGACCCTTGGCCATGCTCATCGGCAGGAAGGGCACGCCGCTCTTCTCGACGAAGGTCTTGATCTCCTCGTCGGCCTGCGCGTAGGCCGCGCCCTTGCCGAGGATGATGAGCGGGCGCTTGGCGCCCTTGAGCACGTCGAGTGCGCGCTTGACCGAAGCAGGCGAGGGGATCTGCGCGGGAGCTGCGTCGATCACCTTGACCAGCGATTTCTGGCCGGCATCGGCGTTCATCACCTGGCCGAACAGCTTTGCCGGAAGGTCGAGATAGACACCGCCGGGACGGCCCGAGACCGCGGCGCGGATGGCGCGGGCAAGACCGATGCCGATGTCCTGGGCGTGCAGCACGCGATAGGCCGCCTTGCACAGGGGCTTTGCGATCGCGAGCTGGTCCATCTCCTCATAGTCGCCCTGCTGCAGGTCGACGATCTCGCGCTCGGAGGAGCCCGAGATCAGGATCATCGGGTAGCAGTTGGTGGTGGCGTGGGCGAGCGCGGTGAGACCGTTGAGGAAGCCGGGCGCGGAGACGGTGAGGCAGACGCCGGGCTTCTTGGTGAGGAAGCCGGCGATGCTCGCCGCGTAACCGGCGTTCTGCTCGTGGCGGAACGAGATCACGCGGATGCCGGCGGCCTGCGCCATGCGGCCCAAATCCGTGATCGGGATGCCCGGCACATTATAGATGGTGTTGATGCCGTTCAGCTTGAGCGCGTCGATGACGAGATGGAAGCCATCCGTCAGTTCCTGCTCGGTGCCCGGTGCTTCGGACTTGGTCGCGGTATTCAGCATGGGCCTTGTCTCCCTGGTCTCAAGGTGCCGTTTTTGGCTTTGGGGGCGAATGGTTCGCCCTTCTGGTGAACGTTGCTAGCTCAAGAGCTACGTGAATAGTTCCTGGCCGTGGGCTTCGACGTAAGCCGCAAGGCCAAGGGTGTGATCGCGGGCGCGCTTCTCGGCGAGCTCGGTGTCGCGCGCTTCCAGCGCTTCGATGATGCCGAGATGCTCGGGCAGCGAGGTCGCGGTGCGGTCCTTCCGCCCGATGGTCAGTTGCCGATAGCCGCGCACGTGCAGCAAGAGATCGTTGGTGAGATCGACCAGCACCGGCGATTCCGACAGCGAGATCAACGCCTGATGGAAGGCGATGTTCGCCTTGGAATATTCCTCGACGTGATCCTCGGGCAGGCGGTCCTTGCCGAAATCCTTGAAGAAGTCGCGCAGCGCCGAGATGTCCTTCTTGCGCGCGGTGGTGGTGATCAGGCGGGCCGCCATGCTCTCCAGCGCGGCCCAGGCGCGGATCATGTCGACGATCTCGCTCTTGGTCCTGCGCACCACCATGATGCCGCGGCGCGGAACCGTCTTCACGAAACCGTCCTGCTCGAGCATGGCAATCGCTTCGCGGATCGGCGTGCGGCTGACACCCAGGCGTTCGGACAGCGCGCGCTCGTCCAGCATCACCGGCTCGGGCGTCGAGTAGATGTCCATCTTGAGGATCGCTTCCTTCAAGGCGTCATACGCCTTGTTCTTGAAGCTGCTCTCCGGGGCAATACGAACGATTGCGATGTCTGCCTCGGCCATGTTCGGCAACGCCTTGGTTGGTTTCCGCAGGGACATGACGATTCTCCTCCTCTAGGGGAGTCGTCTTTTACAGGATTATTTACCGGAAAGTTTTTGGCATACCACATGCCAGAATGTCAAGCTGCCTATTTTTTGCGGCGTTCTAAGCCATGCGGCGGCTTGACAAGTTGGCTTCTGGCATACCAAATGCCATCGCCAGCCATTTTTGATCCAAGCCGGCGGAGTAGTCTTGGCCTTACGCCACTCCGTTCCGCGGCATGGAGCAGAGCGCGGCGAATGGCAAGCATCACTGGCGGCCGCAATACGCGCGCGCTTTGCAAAGCAAGAACTGAGGTCAAGGGAGAATCATATGTCCAATTCCAAAGATGCCGTCCGCAAGGTGCTTGACCAGGTCAAGGCGGACAAGCGCACCAGCCTGACGGCGCCGGAGGGTAAGCTGGTCTGCGACGCCTACGGCATTCCGGTGCCGAAGGAGGGGGTCGCGAAGTCGGCCGGGGAGGCCGGTAAGATCGCCTCCTCGATGGGCTTCCCGGTCGTGATGAAGATCGTCTCGCCCGACATTCTCCACAAGACCGAAGCCGGCGGCGTCATTGTCGGCGTGAAGACGGCGCAGGACGCCGAGAAGGCCTACGAGACCATTCTCTCCAACGCCAAGAAGTACAAGGCCGACGCCAAGATCGAGGGCATCCAGGTGCAGCAGATGCTGGCCGGCGGCACCGAAGTGATCATCGGCTCGATCACCGACGGCTCGTTCGGCAAGCTGGTCGCCTTCGGCCTCGGCGGCGTGCTGGTCGAGGTACTGAAGGATATCACCTTCCGCCTTGCGCCCGCGACCAAGGAAGACGCGCTGTCGATGCTCGACGGCATCCAGGCGCATGAGATCCTCAAGGGCGTGCGCGGCGGCGAGCCGGTGAACCGCACGGCGCTGGCCGACGTCATCGTCAAGGTCTCGCAGCTCGTTTCGGACTTCCCGGAAATCGTCGAGCTCGACCTCAACCCGGTGTTCGCGACCCCGAAGGATGCGACCGCCGCCGACGTCCGCATCGTCGTCGATTTCGCCTACAAGCCCAAACCGAAGCCGCGCCCGACCGAAGAGATCGTCGCCGCCATGAACCGCATCATGCAGCCGAAGGCCGTCGCCGTGATCGGCGCCTCGGCCGAAGACGGCAAGATCGGCAACTCCGTGATGAAGAACCTCATCAACGGTGGCTACAAGGGCGAGATCATTCCGATCCATCCTAAGGCCCCCGAAATCCTCGGCTACAAGGCCTACAAGAGCGTCAAGGACGTGCCGGGCGTCATCGACGTTGCGGTGTTCGCAATCCCCGCGAAGTTCGTCGCCGGCGCGCTGACCGAGTGCGGTGAGAAGAAGATTCCGGGCGCGGTTCTGATTCCCTCGGGCTTTGCTGAAGCCGGTGCGCCGGAATTGCAGGCCGAGATCGTCGAGGTCGGCAAGAAGTACGACATTCGCCTGATGGGGCCGAACATCTACGGCTTCTACTATACGCCGGCGAATCTCTGCGCGACCTTCTGCACGGCCTACGACGTGAAGGGCCACGCGGCGCTGTCCTCGCAGTCGGGCGGCATCGGCATGGCCATCATCGGCTTCTCGCGCTCGGCGAAGATGGGCGTCTCCGCGATCGTCGGCCTCGGCAACAAGTCGGATATCGACGAGGACGATCTGCTCGCCTTCTTCGAGCAGGATCCGAACACCAATCTGATCGCGCAGCACTGCGAGGACCTCAAGGATGGCCGCGCCTTCGCGGAAGCGGCAAAACGCGTCTCCAAGAAGAAGCCGGTTGTCGTGCTCAAGGCGGGCCGCACCTCGGCCGGCGCGAAGGCCGCGTCCTCGCACACCGGCGCGCTTGCCGGCAACGACCGGATCTACGAGGACGTGTTCAAGCAGTCGGGCGTGATCCGCGCCCGCAGCCTGCGGCAACTGCTCGAATTCGCCCGCGGCGTGCCGGTACTGCCGACGCCCAAGGGCGAGAACGTGCTGATCATCACTGGCGCTGGCGGCTCGGGCGTGCTGCTGTCGGACTCCTGCGTCGACAACGGCCTGTCGCTGATGTCGATGCCGCCGGATCTGGATGCTGCCTTCCGCAAGTTCATCCCGCCGTTCGGCGCTGCCGGAAATCCTGTGGATATCACCGGCGGCGAGCCGCCGATCACCTACGTCAACACGGTGAAGCTCGGCCTGTCCGATGATCGCATCCACGCGCTGATCCTCGGATACTGGCACACCATCGTCACCCCGCCGATGGTGTTCGCCCGCAACATGGTCGAGGTGAAGAAGGAAATGGAGGCCAAGGGCTTCGTGAAGCCCATGGTCGCCTCGCTCGCCGGCGACGTCGAGGTCGAGGAAGCCGCCGAATATCTCTACCAGAACGGCATCCCGGCCTATGCCTATTCGACCGAACTGCCGGTCGAGGTCTTGGGCGCCAAGTACAAGTGGGCGCGCGGGGCAGGGCTGCTCTGAGACGAGGAAGTGCCGCTTCGGAAGTCTTCCGAAGCGGCATTTTCATCTGAGGACGTTTGCTTGCCTCGCGCCGCTTGCGGGGAGAGGTCGAATCGAGCGGAGCTCGAATTCGGGTGAGGGGGACTCTCCGCGAGTCCATCTCTTACCGTGATCGCGGAAGCAGCCCCTCACCCCGACCCTCTCCCCGTAAGAACGGGGCGAGGGAGAGGAGGCAGCTCGCGCTTTGTCTGATTGACGAATGCAGGTCGCGATGAGCAAGAACGTGATCCGGCGCAAATCGCTCGAACCTCGATCGCCGGCGGAGGCCGACTCTGAGGCGCGCGACGGCGGCGTGCAGTCGGTCGACCGCGCGCTGTCGATCCTGGAGACGCTGGCCGAGGACGACGAGGGCTATCGCCTCAGCGATCTCGCCGTCCGTACCGGGTTGTCGACCTCGACCGTGCACCGCCTGCTGGCGACGCTGGAAAGCCGCCGCTTCGTGCAGTTCGACCGCACCCAGTCGAAATGGCATGTCGGCGTGCGCAGCTTCACGGTGGGCGCGAGCTTCGCGCGGCGGCGCAATTTTTCGGCCCAGGCGGTCCCATATTTGCGCAAGCTGCGCGATCTCACCCGCGAAACCGCAAACCTCGCCGTGGTCGACGACGAGTTCATCATCGTGCTGACCCGCATGGAGAGCCGCGAGATCATGCGATCGCTTACCAAGGTCGGTGGCCGCGTCGCGATGGTCACCTCCGGCGTGGGCAAGGCGGTGCTCGCGACCTATTCCGACGAGGATGTCGGCGCCATCATCCGCCATCACGGCATGCCGAGGCTGACCGAGAAGTCGATCGTGCGGCCGAGCGATCTGTTCCGCGAGCTCGCGCGAATCCGCGAGCAAGGCTACGCCATCGACGACGAGGAAGCGCAGATGGGCCTGCGCTGCGTCGCCGCCGTGGTCTATGATGATCGCGCCGAACCGCTGGCCGCGATCTCCGTCTCCGGCATGACGAGCCGCATCACGGACGAGCGTTTGCCGGAGATCGGTTGCGTCGTGCGCGAGACGGCCGCGGAGCTCACGGCGGCGCTGGGTGGTGTGATGCCGGGGACGAAGCGGGTCTGAATAGATCTCGCGATCTCGATGCTCGTCTGTTTCCATGCGGGCGCGTCGCCAACCGCCTGATTTTTGATGACTTTCTCGCGACCCTTCCACTCCGTGGGAAATAAAACCGATCTCGTTGAGATCAGCGCCTGCGCATTCGATGATCCCGCTCGCTGACGCAACCGAGCGAGGTCCGATATGGCGAAGATGCGAGCCGTCGATGCAGCCGTGCGAATTCTGGAGAAGGAAGGCATCTCGACCGCCTTCGGCGTTCCGGGAGCTGCGATCAATCCGCTTTACTCGGCGCTGAAGAAGCGCGGCTCGATCCGCCACATCCTGGCACGCCACGTCGAAGGCGCCTCGCACATGGCGGAAGGCTATACGCGCGCCAAGGCCGGCAATATCGGCGTCTGCATCGGCACGTCGGGGCCGGCCGGCACCGACATGATCACCGGGCTCTATTCGGCGATCGCCGATTCCATTCCGATCCTCTGCATCACCGGCCAGGCGCCGCGCGCGCGGCTCTACAAGGAGGATTTCCAGGCCGTCGACATCGAACAGATCGCAAAGCCCGTGACCAAATGGGCGGTCACCGTGCGCGAGCCGGCGCTGGTTCCGCGCGTGTTCAGCCAGGCCTTGCATGTGATGCGCTCGGGCCGGCCGGGTCCGGTGCTGATTGACTTGCCGCTCGACGTCCAGCTCGCAGAGATCGAATTCGACGACGAGACCTACGAGCCGCTGCCGGTCTACAAACCCGCCGCGACGCGCAAGCAGGTCGAGAAGGCGCTGGAGATGCTCAATGCCGCCGAGCGGCCGCTGATCGTGGCGGGCGGCGGTGTCATCAACGCCGATGCCTCGGATCTCCTGGTCGAATTTGCAGAGACCCTCAACGTGCCAGTGGTGCCGACGCTGATGGGGTGGGGCGCAATTCCCGACGATCACGTGCTCATGGCCGGCATGGTCGGCCTGCAGACCAGCCACCGCTATGGCAACGCCACCATGCTCGAGTCCGATTTCGTGCTCGGCATCGGCAACCGCTGGGCCAACCGCCACACCGGCTCGATCGAGACCTACACCAAGGGCCGCACCTTCGTGCACGTCGACATCGAGCCGACCCAGATCGGGCGCGTGTTCAATCCCGATCTCGGCATCGTCTCGGACGCGAAGGCCGCGCTCGAACTGTTCGTCACCGTCGCCAGGGAGTGGCGCCGGTCAGGCAGGTTGCGCGAGCGCCAGGCGTGGCCCGCGGCCTGCCGCGACCGCAAGCGTTCGATGCTGCGCAAGAGCCATTTCGACAACGTGCCGATCAAGCCGCAGCGCGTCTATGAGGAGATGAACAAGGCTTTCGGCCGCGACACCTGCTATGTCACCGTGATCGGCCTGTCGCAGATCGCCGGCGCGCAGTTCCTGGGCGTCTACAAGCCGCGCAACTGGATCAATGCAGGGCAGGCGGGTCCGCTCGGCTGGACGCTGCCGGCTGCGCTCGGCGTGCGCGCGGCGTGTCCTGACCGCGACGTCGTCGCGCTGTCGGGCGACTACGACTTCCAGTTCCTGATCGAGGAACTGGCGGTCGGTGCGCAGTTCAATCTGCCCTACATCCACGTCGTCGTGAATAATTCCTATCTCGGCCTGATCCGCCAGGCCCAGCGCGGTTTCGACATGGACTATCACGTCCAGCTCTCCTTCGAGAACATCAACGCGCCCGAGATCGGCGTCTACGGAGTCGATCACGTCGCGGTGGCCGAAGGCCTCGGCTGCAAGGCGATCCGCGTCACCGATCCGAAGGACGCGCAGGCTGCGTTCGCGACCGCGCGCGAGCTGATGGCGAAGCATCGCGTGCCCGTCGTGGTCGAGTTCATCCTCGAACGCGTCACCAACATCGCGATGGGGATGGAGATCGACAACATCGTCGAGTTCGAGGAGGTGCTGGATCTGCCGCTCGACGAGGTCAAGAGCACGCGGCCCGGCGCACTCGAGCCGGCGGAATAGGGAGGACAGCATCGTGCCGAGATTCGCCGCCAACCTCACCATGCTCTTCAACGAGATGCCGTTTGTCGACCGCTTTGCGGCGGCGAAGGCGGCAGGCTTCAGCGGGGTCGAATATCTCTTTCCCTATGATTTTGACAAAGCGCTGCTGCGCGAGCAGCTCGAGAGCCATGGGCTCACGCAGGTGCTGCACAACCTGCCGGCCGGAAACTGGGCAGCGGGCGAGCGCGGCATTGCGATCCTGCCCGATCGCGTCAGCGAATTCCGCGACGGCGTGTTCCGCGCCATCGATTATGCCAAGGCGCTCGATTGCGACCAGCTCAACTGCCTCGTCGGCATCGCGCCCGTTGATGCCGATCCGCGCGAACTCAACGAGACGCTGGTCGGCAATTTGCGCTTTGCGGCCTCGACGCTGGCGCGGGAGAACATCAAGCTCCTGGTCGAGCCGATCAATACGCTCGACATTCCCGGCTTCTTCCTGAGCGGCACCGAGCAGGCGGTGCAGCTCATCTCCGAGGTGCGGTCGAACAATCTCTTCATCCAGTACGACATCTATCACATGCAGATCATGGAGGGCGATCTCGCCCGCACCATGCAGGAATATCTCGACCGCATCGCCCACATCCAGCTCGCCGACAATCCCGGCCGCCACGAGCCCGGCACGGGCGAGATCAATTATCCCTTCCTGTTCCGCCACCTCGACGCAATCGGTTATCGCGGCTGGATCGGATGCGAATACAAGCCGCGTACCACGACGCTGGAAGGCCTGTCGTGGCATGCGGCGCAGACCTTCGAGACCTGAGGAATGACAGACATGATCGATATCGGCTTCATCGGACTTGGCACCATGGGACGGCCGATGGCCAACCATCTCCTCACTGCGGGTCATCGTCTCTTCCTGCACGACGTCGGGCCGATCTCGCCAGAGCTGATCGCGGCCGGCGGCGTCGCCTGCAAATCGGCGAAGGAAGTCGCGGAGGAAGCCGACGCCGTCATCATCATGGTGCCAGACACGCCGCATGTCGAAGCCGTGCTGTTCGGCAAGGACGGCGTCGCGAGCGGCATCTCCAAGGGCAAGATCGTCGTCGACATGAGCTCGATCTCGCCGCTGGCCACAAAAGAGTTCGCGAAGAAGATCGAGGCGCTCGGTGCGGATTATCTCGATGCGCCGGTCTCCGGCGGCGAGGTCGGCGCCAAGGCGGCGAGCCTCACCATCATGGTCGGCGGGCCCGAGCGTGCCTTCAACACCATGAAGCCGGTCTTCGACAGGATGGGCAAGAACGTCACTCGCGTCGGTGCCAACGGCGACGGCCAGACCACGAAGGTGGCCAACCAGATCATCGTGGCGCTGACGATCGAGGCGGTGAGCGAAGCGCTGCTGTTCGCATCCAAAGCCGGTGCTGATCCTGCTCTGGTGCGGCAGGCGCTGATGGGCGGCTTTGCCTCGTCGCGGATTCTCGAAGTGCATGGCGAGCGCATGGTGAAGCGCAACTTCGATCCGGGCTTCCGCATCGAGCTGCACCAGAAGGATCTCAACCTCGCGCTCGAAGGCGCTCGCTCACTCGGGCTGTCGCTGCCGAGCACGGCGGTGGCGCAGCAGTTGTTCTCGGCCTGTACCGCGCACGGCGGCAAGGCCTGGGATCATTCGGCGATGGTGCGAGCTCTGGAACTCATGGCAGGCCACGAAATCGCCGCGGCGTGACGTCTTACGTGGTCATGGTCGCCAGTCTCGTGAGCAGGCGAAGATAATGAGCCCTGCGGAGCATCACTCCGCGGGGCTTTCGCTTGCCACGGTCCTTGCGCCAAAGCGGGCGATGGTCCAGTCGGCTGCCGCCGCGAGCGCAAAGCCGAGGCAGGCCGTCAGCGCATCGACCAAAAAATCCTCCAGCCGCGCATGCCGTCCCGGTGCCCAGAACTGCATCAGCTCGAGCAGGCCGATCAGGACCACGGAGAAAGCCGCGATTGCGAGGCGCCGCCGGCTGTAGGCGAGGCCGAAGGCCAGCCCGATCAGGATGAAGGCGAGGGCATGTTCGCCATCCTGGCCGAGATCGGAATGCGGCCGCAGGCCGGGCGGTCCAAGGGTGGCGAAGGTGACGGCGGCTGCGAGCAGCCAGGCAAAGGAACGCAATAGAAAGGACATCCGCACCGCTTAGCACGGATTTGCTGCGGACCGTTACGGCGCCGGGATCAGATCGCCGTGTAGTTAATGACGAAACGTTAAAGTGGCTCGCGTACGCCGAGGCCGTGCATGAAGCGTTCCCTGATCTGCACGGGATCGCGGCGGGTGGTGCCGACGCCCGGCTTGTCGTCGATGCGGACCGCGATCAGGCTCGGCTCCGAGGCGGACATTGCCTCCTCGACCAGCCGCTCGAAATCCTCCTCGTCCGCGGCCCAGGTGCTGTTGGCGAGCCCTGAACCGGCGGCGATCGTGACGATGTCGGCGATACCAGCGGCCGGCGTCGGCTGCGCGCCGGTGATCTGGTAGATGCCGTTGTCCATCACGATCATGGTGAGGTTCTTCGGCCTCAAGGCCGCGATGGTCGAGAGCGCGCCGAGCTGCATCAAGAGCGAGCCGTCGCCTTCTAGGGCAAAGACATGGCGGTCGGGCTGCGCCAGCGCCACCCCGAGCGCGATCGGAAAGGCCAGGCCCATGCTGCCCAGCATGTAGAAATTCTGCGGGCGGTGGCCGGCGGCCCAGAGGTCGAAATTGGTGTTGCCGATGCCGCCGACCACGGCTTCCTCGTTCTTGAGCTTCGCGACCAGGCGCGAGGTGATATCGAACCGGTTCATCACTTTGGTGTTGCGCGTGTCCATGGCCGGCCTCACTTGTCGAACACCTTGCCGCCCGTCAGCAGCGGATTGAGGATCAGCGCGACCGGCGCCTGGGTGGTCACGGCCTGCTTGATCGAGCGGTCGACGATGAATTCGAGCTCGTCGAGCCGGGTGATGGTGTGGTGCTCGAGCGCCAGCGAGTCCAGCACGGGGCGCATGGTGCGGCAGACCAGCGACTGGCCGTAGTTGAACTCGCCGAGCGTGCCGCGCTCGGAGACGAACATGATGAGCGGGATCTGGTAGGGCACGGCGAGCGAAGCGAGAACGTTGGCGAGCGTGGCGAAGCCCGAGGTCTGCATCAGCACCGCGCCGCGCCGTCCGCCCATCCAGGCGCCCGAGACGATGCCGACGGCCTCCTCCTCGCGCGCGGTGGCAAAGGTGGTGAAGAAGGGATCGGCGTGCAGGTTCCTGATCAGCGGCGTCAGCACGCGGTCCGGCACGTAAGGCACGAGGCTGACCTCGTTCCGCTTCAGCGTCTGCAGGACGATGCCGTGCCAGGTCTTCCCGGCGGACGCCTTGTCGCTCGACGCTTGCGCCGGTGGGGTGTGCTGCTCCGCAATCGCCATTGCGTTCTCCCTTGGGCCGCGCTGCACGGTTCTTGGTCTCTGGCTGTCGCGGCGGCCTGTGCCGAACTTGACGCGGCGAGCGGGATTGTCAACATGTCCCGGCCGGCACCGTGATCTGCGCCAGACGGCCTGCCGCGGCCGGCACCGCCATGTCATAAGCCACGACAACGAAAAAAGCGGGAGGACAGCATGGAAGAGGTGCGTGCGGCGCCGGCCTTGCGGATCTCCCGGAGAGAGCCGGAAGGGTCCTGATGTCCGTCAACAACAAGCGCGTCTTCTACGTCAAATATCTGGCCCATCCAATCTATATCGACATCCTGAAGGCGCGCCCTGACGTCCGGCTCGACCGCATCGAGAACGAAAGCCCCGAGGATGTCTATGCGCCGATCCTCAGCGCGGCCCATGTCTACCAGATCGGCGCGGCCCGCGACGAGCTCGCGCCGCACTTCCACGTCGATGCCGCCTTGCTGAAGCGGACGCCGAACCTGCTGCTCGTCTCCAGCAACGGCGCGGGCTTCGACCCTGTCGACGTCGAAGCCTGCACGGCTGCGGGCGTGCTCGTCGTCAACCAGTCCGGCGGCAACGCGCATTCCGTCGCCGAGCATGCGCTGGCGATGATGCTCACGCTGTCCAAGCGCATCATCCAGTCCGACCGTCGCCTCCGCCGCGAGCGCGACGTGAACCGCAATGACCTCGTCGGCAACGAGGTCGAGGGCAAGACCGTCGGCATCGTTGGCCTCGGCAATGTCGGCCGCCGCATCGCCGCGCTGTGCAAAAGTCTGCTCGGCATGAAGGTGCTGGCCTATGATCCATATCTGTCGGCCGAGGTGATGGCCGAGCGGGGCGGGGAGAAGGTCGAGCTCGACGAATTGCTGCGGCGGGCCGACTTCGTCTCGATCTCCTGTCCGCTCAACAAGGGCAGCCGTGGCATGATCAGCGTGCGCGAATTCGCGCTGATGCAGCCTCACGCTTATTTCATCACAACCGCCCGCGGCTTCATCCACGACGAGGACGCGCTGCTCCAGGCGCTGCGCGACCAACGCATCGCGGGAGCGGGCCTCGACGTCTGGTCCAAGGAGCCGCCGCCGCCGGAGCATCCGCTGCTCCAGTTCGACAACGTGCTGGCGAGCCCGCATACCGCCGGTGTCACCAAGGAGGCGCGTCAGAACATGGGGCGGATCGCGGCCGAGCAGGTGCTGGATACGCTCGACGGCAAGCGGCCGCCGCGCATCATCAATCCCGAGGTCTGGCCGCGTTACGCGGAGCGATTCAAGCAGGCGTTTGGGGTTGCGCCGGGGTAGGGCAGGCAAACTGACTCGGTCATTCCGGGCTCGATGCTTCGCGTTGCCCTCGGAATGACGGAGCAAGCGTGGAACCGCGATTGGACTTGATCCGCGTCAAAATCTCCTTTCCCTGTCCGGGCTAAATGGGGTTAGAGTGCTTCGGGGGCGCAGGAGGTCCTATGTCGACTTATGTCGTCAGGTTCATGAAGGACGTGCTCGGTGGGTACGGCCGGCAGATCGAGGTTTGCCAGGGCGCGCTCGAGATCGATGCCTCTGACGAGAACGAAGCCACGGAGCGGGCGAAGGCGAAGTTCTGCAAGGACCAGGCCTTGCCTCATTGGTCCCTGCATGCCGACCGCATCCAGGTGAAAGCGGCTGACTTTCCATCGTAAGGGCTGCGAGCCCGTCTAGCGTCCAGGAGACGTTGCTGGCGGCGGCGCAGTTGCACCGGCGCCGAGCGAGCGCTGCACCATGACTGTGTCGGACCAGCGGCCGTTGCGATAGGCGACGCCGCACAGCAGCCCGACGCGGCCAAAGCCGAACTTTTCATGCAGTGCCAGCGAGGGCGCGTTGTCGGCATCGATGTAACCGATCATCTGACGGAAGCCGGCTGCCGCGCAGGCGTCGATCAGCTCCCGGAGCAACAGCCGTCCGACGCCGCGCCCGAGATGCGCGTGGTGGACGTAGATCGAGTGCTTTGCCGTGTAGCGATAGGCCGGACGCTTGCGGAACAGCACTGCATAGGCATAGCCGACGACCTCGCCGCGAAAGGTCGCGACCAGATGCGGCAGGCGGGTCTGCTTCAGGTTCTTGCGCCGGTCGCGCAGATCGTCGGGCTCAGGCGCGCCGGTTCCCTCGACATCGCGCGGCACACCGCGGCGGACGTGATGGCGGTAGATCGCCAGCATCGCCTCGACATCGCTGTCGCGCGAGGGCCGGACCAGGACCGGCTCATCCTCCGCGCGCATCACGCCCGTTTCGTTCATCGGCGGCTACTCGGCGACGACGTAAGTGTAGAGCCCGATGCGGCCGGCGGCATCGACCTCCTTGTAGACGCCCTGGATCTCGACCTCAAAACCCGGAAACGTGTTGAAGCAGGTCTCGAACATCTTGAGGTAGTCGATCATGGGCTTGGCTCGTTCCGTCAGCCGCTCGCCGGGCACGATGGTGGCGATGCCGGGTGGATAGACCACGAAGGGCGTGGTCGCGATGCGACCCGCGATCGCCTCGATCGGCAGATAATCGACGTCGTTGCGGAACAGGAGGCGCGCTGCATCGCGGGGCGACATGGCGATCTCCGGCAAATGCTCGGGTAGGAACTGCCGGGCCTGAAGTGCGCTGACATCGGCGGCGCGGAAGAAGCGGTGCATCTCGGCGCAGAGGTCGCGCAGCCGCACGCCGGCATAGCGCGGCTGCCGCCGCTGATAGAACTCCGGAATGGCGTCCGCCAGAAGCGCATTGTCGTCGTGCAGCTTCTTGAAGGCGACGAGGCCGGAGATCAGCGTGCCGGCCTTGCTCGCCTCGACGCCCGGGGTGAGCAGGAAGAGCAGGGAGTTGAGGTCATTCTTCTCGGGAACGATGCGGTTCTCGCGCAGGAATTGCGCGACGACCGGCGCCGGGATGCCGTGATCGGCATAGGCGCCGGTGGCGCGATCGAAGCCGGGCGTGAGCAGCGTCAGCTTGTTCGGATCGGTCATGGCAAAGCCCTCGGTCATGCCGGGAAAACCGTGCCAGGTATCGTCAGGGGCGAGTTGCCACAAAGCGGGATTGGTAGCGAGCTCGTCGGTCGAAAGCGTCTCCCAGGCGACGTTGTGCACGGCGCCGGGGCGGCTGACATCGGGAATGGCGATGCGATCGGGGACGAAGGGTTCGAAGAACCAGCGGCGCTCGGGATTCTGCTCCTTCTCCTCGAACTCGCGGCCCATGGCGCGGATCTTCTTGCGCAACTCGATGCCGAGTCGGATCGTGTCATCCCACAACACCTCGCCGGAGCGTCCCTTCATCATCTGCGCGCCGACATCGAGGGAGGCGAACAGCGGATAGAACGGCGAGGTCGAGGCGTGCTGCATAAAACTCTCGTTGAAGCGGCGGTGCTCGACGCGTCGCTTCTGGCCGCGGATGTGACGGTCTCTGATGTGGATCTGGGAGGCCTGCGAAAAGCTGGCAAGTTGCTTGTGGGTCGACTGCGTTGCGATGATGCCCGGCGCATCCGGAGAAAGGTTCGACAGCCCCATCGCGAAGCGGCCGGCATAGAGCGGGTGGAACTTCATGAAGCCGGCCCAGGCCTCGTCGAACAGGATGTACTCACAGAGATGGCCGATGCGGTTCAAGATCATCTCGGCGCTGTGGATCGAGCCGTCATAGGTACACTGCTCGACCACGGCGACGCGGAACGGCCGCTCCCTGCGCCAGGCGTCGCGGTCCTGGACCAGCGGATGGTTGCGGATCGCCTCGCGCAGGGCCTTCTCGTCGAGCGCGTCCCAGCGCATCGGGCCGATCAGGCCCCAGGCGTTGCGAATGGTTGGGACATAGACGGGGATGCCGCCGTTGATCATCAGCGCGCCGTGATGGGCGGCCTTGTGGTTGTTGCGGTCGAACAGCACGAGATCGCCGTCGGTGACGAGCGCGCCGAGCGCGACCTTGTTGGAGGTCGAAGTGCCGTTGAGCACGAAATAGGTCTTTTCCGCGCCGAAGATCGCGGCCGCCTCTTTCTGTGCCTTCAGCGCCGGGCCTTCATGGGTGAGGAGGTCGCCGAGGTCGAGCACGGAATTGTCCAGATCGTCGCGGAACACGGACTCGCCGAGATGCTCGACGAAGACGCGGCCGATCGGGCTGCGGCTGTAGAACATGCCGCCATTGTGGCCCGGGCAGGTCCAGAGCTGGTTGCCTTCCTCGGCATAGTCGACCAGCGCGCCGAAGAAGGGCGTCTTCAGCGTCTCGGCATACTGCTTGAGTCGGCTGATCAGGTTCTTGGCGATGAAGGGCGGGGTCTCCTCGGACAGGAAGACGTAGCCGTCGATGAAGTCGAGCACTTCGACCGGCAGGTCCTCGAACCGCTTGCGCCGGATCAGGAGGATGATCGGAAAATCGAGGCCGCGACGGCGCATCAGGTTGATCAGCGCCGAGGTCTTGCCCTCTAGGCCCTTCTTGCCCCAGTCCACCACCATGCAGCCGATCGCGGCATCGGTCTGCACCGCGATCTCGGCGTCCTCCAGCTTGCGGGCGCGGACCACCTCGAAGCCGGAGCGCTGGATCTCCTCGATGATCTGGTTGAAGCGGATGCCTTCGAGGTCATCGGCGTCGAACACCGGTGCGGCGAACAGGAAGTTGAAGCGCTTGAAATAGTCCATGTCAGGTCCCGAATGTGCCAGAGCAAACAGGTCTCGGCACATTCGATGACAGTTGGATGACAGGGGCTGGCCTCACACCCGTCAGCCGCCGGGAACACTGACCCGGCGCGTCAGGCGAGGAGCTTGTCCAGCGTGATCGGGAAGCGGCGGATGCGCTTGCCGGTGGCGTGATAGACGGCATTCGCGATCGCCGCGGGGACTCCGACGATGCCGATCTCGCCCAGGCCCTTGACGCCCAGGGCGTTGATGTGGTCGTCGCGCTCTTCGACGAAGATCACGTCGATGTCGTGAACGTCGGCATTCACGGGGATGTGGTACTCGGCGATATTCGGATTCATGATCCGGCCGAAGCGGTGATCCATCACCGTCTCCTCGTGCAGGGCCATCCCGATCCCCCAGACCACGCCGCCCATGATCTGGCTGCGGCCGGTCTTGGTGTTCAGGATCCGCCCGGCCGCGACCGCGCTGACCATCCGGGTCACGCGGATGACGCCGAGCTGCTCGTCCACCTTCACCTCGGCGAAGACAGCCGAATGCGTGTTGCGCGCGTGCGACTTGTCCCCCGCGAACTGGTTGAGCTTTTGCTTCTCCATCCGCTCGAGCTTGCCGTAGCGCATCGCATCTGTGATCGAGACCGCGCGGCTCTTCTCGCCGTTGCTGGCGATCGTGCCGTCGATCAGGATGACATCGGCGGCATCGACGCCGGCGAGCGGCGAGGCAGGCATCGCGCTGGCAAGACGCGCGAGATCCTGGCGAATGTCCTCGGCCGCTCCCAGCACCGCATGCGCGCTCGATGCAGCCATCCAGGAGCCGCCCTCGACGGGAGCCTGCGGCAAGGTCGAATCGGCGAGCTTGACGCCGATGTTCTCGATCGGCAGTCCGAGCGCATCTGCCGCCACCTGCGCCACGATCGTGTAAGTGCCGGTGCCGATGTCGGACGCCGCGCAGGAGACCTCGGCATGGCCATTGGCGGTCAGCACGATGCGGGCTGCGACCGGCACCTGCAGCGCCTCCCAGACGCCTGTCGCCATGCCCCAGCCGACCAGCTCCTCGCCATCACGCATCGAGCGGGCGGCGGGATTGCGCCTGCTCCACCCGAAGGCCTCGGCGCCACGGGCGTAGCATTCGCGTAGCTGCTTGCTGGTGTAGGGGAGATCTTCGCTCTGGTCGCGATCCGAGTAGCACTTCAGTCGCAGTTCGATCGGGTCGAGCTTGAGCGCGACCGCCAACTCGTCCATAGCGCATTCAAGCGCGCAGACGCCCGAAGCCGCGCCGGGCGCGCGCATGTCGCAGGGCGTGGAGACATCGAGGCGGACGAGCTTGTGGGAATAGCGGCTGTTCGGGCTCTTGTAGAGCTGTTCCGCCCAACTGCTGTCGTTGCGCGCAAAATCCTCGTAGCGTGAGGTGACGGCCGTGGCCTCGTGCGTGACCGCTTCGAGCGTGCCGTCGGGCTTGGCGCCGAGCCCGACGCGCTCGATCGTCGCTGGCCGGTGGCCGAGCCCATACATCTGCTGACGAGTCAGCACGACGCGCACTGAGCGCTTCAGCGCGAGCGCGGCAAGTGTTGCAAGCACGACCTGATATTGCGGCCGCAGGCCGGAGCCGAAGGCGCCGCCGACATAGGGCGAGATCACACGGATGTCGTTCGGCTTCTTGTCGAACACGCTGCACAGAAATTTGTGGACGTTCTGCACGCCTTGCGTCTTGTCGTAGACCGTGAGCCTGCCGTTGCCGTCCCAGACGGCCGTAGTCGCAAAGAGCTCCATCGGATTGTGATGTTCGGTCGGAATGAAGTAGTCCGCTTCGTGCCGCACGGCCGCGCCGGCAAGCGCGCTAGCGGCGTCGCCGCGCGGCTTGTTCGGCTGCTTCACCTTGGTCGCCTTGTTGCGCTCGGCTTCGAGATCGGTGGCAAACGCCTGCTCCTCCTGATAGTCGACGCGCACCAGCGTTGCGGCGAATTTCGCGGTCTCCCAGTCCTCCGCCACGACCAGTGCGATCGGCTGGCCGTTGAATTTGATGCTGTCATCATAGAGCGGACGGAACGGCGATCCTTCCTCCGGCGCCACCTCATCCTTCCAGGCCTCGTCCTTGTCGGCGAGCGGCGGACGATGCGCATGGGTGAGCACGTCGATCACGCCCTTCACATTCAGCGCCTCGCTGGTGTCGAGGCGGGCTATGCGCCCGCGGGGAATGGTGGCTGCGACGGCTACGCCGTGGAGGAGTCCGTCGGCGGCGAATTCGCCAGCATATTTGGCGGCGCCGGTGACCTTGGCCCGACCATCGACGCGGGATGTTGGTGTTCCGACATAGGCGTTCATCGGTCCCTCACGCGATCTTCTTGTGAGCCTGCGACTGCGGCGTGGCGTTCGCGGCCTGCATCAGCGTTCGAACGATGGCGCGGCGCGCGAGCTCGATCTTGAAACCGTTATGCGCATACGACTTTGCGCTCTGCAGCAGGACGTCCGCAGCACGAGAGAAATGATCCACTGTTGCTGCCTGGCCGCGCAACGCCGTTTCGGCCTCAAGGCTGCGCCAGGGCTTGTGGGCTACGCCGCCGAGCGCCAGGCGCGCCTCCCTGATCGCGTTGCCGTCGAGTTCGAGCGCCGCCGCCACAGAGACCAGGGCGAAGGCATAGGACAGTCGGTCGCGGACTTTCAGATAGCTGTAGTGATGGGCAAAGCCGCGCGGCGGCAGTTCGATCGCCGTGATGATCTCGCCGGCACCGAGATTGGTGTCGACATGGGGCGTGTCGCCGGGGACCCGATGGAAATCGGTCAACGCCATAGTGCGTTCGCCGGACGGGCCTGCGACGTGCACGAGCGCATCGAGCGCGGCCAGCGCCACGCTCATGTCGGACGGGTTGGTCGCGATGCAGGAAGGGCTCGCACCGAGGATCGCATGGTTACGGTTGAGGCCGTCGATCGCCGAGCAGCCGCTGCCGGGACTGCGCTTGTTGCAAGGCGTTGCCGTGTCATAGAAGTAGGCGCAACGCGTTCGCTGCATCAGATTGCCGCCGACGGACGCCATGTTGCGCAGTTGTGCCGAGGCGCCGGCAAGGATGGCGCTGGCGAGCAGCGGATAGCGCTGCTCGATCAGCGGATCGTAGGCAAGGTCCGAGTTCGGCACCAAGGCACCGATGCGCAGGCCTCCGTCGGCCGTCTGCTCGACCTTGCGGAGCGGCAGGCGGGAAATATCGATCAGCCGGGAGGGCTGCTCGACATTCTCCTTCATCAGGTCGATCAGGTTGGTGCCGCCGGCGATGAGCTTGGCGCCGGGATGGGCGGCGAGCAGGAGGATCGCATCGGCGACGTCGGTGGCGCGGGAATATTGGAAGTTGATCATGGCCGGCCCATTGCCTGCTGGATGGCAGCGACGATGTTCGGATAGGCGCCGCAGCGGCAGAGATTTCCGCTCATCAGCTCGCGGATCTCGTCAGCATCCCTGACGTGGCCTTCGGCCAAGAGACCGGCCGCCGAACAAATCTGTCCCGAGGTGCAATAGCCGCACTGGAAGGCGTCGTGGTCGATGAAGGCCTGTTGCAGGGGATGCAGCGCGCCATCCCTGGCAAGTCCTTCGATGGTCGTGATCTCCGCGCCGTCCTTCATGACGGCGAGGGTCAGGCAGGAATTGACGCGCCGGCCATCGATCAGCACGGTGCAGGCGCCGCACTGACCGTGATCGCAGCCTTTCTTGGTGCCGGTCAGCGCGAGATGGTCGCGCAGGGCATCCAGGAGCGTGGTCCAGGGCGCGAGATCAAGCGAGCGCCTGACGCCATTGACGACGAGATTGATTGGAATGCGGTCGGGAATTTGATTTGCGGCATCGGCCATGTCGTTTCCCCTGCGACGAAAGGCCGAGCCGAGAAGTCAACCGGGCTGACGCGAGGGCGCGTCGTCTCCGCTGGCCAATAGCGCCTAACGGACGACCGATCGCTTGGTTCCTTGCGGGAGTTTCCGTGCCGCAAGGGAGTGGTCAGCGCTTCGCCTCGCCGAACACCACCGTCGGCACCGCGCGATTGACGATCTCGCGCAGCGCGAAGCTCGATTGCACCCTCGCCACGCGCGGCAGCCGAGACAACTCGGTGCGGTGGATGCGTTCGAAATCCTGGATGTCGCGGGCAAGCACGATCAGGATGTAGTCGTCGGTACCCGACATCAGGAAGCAGCGCACGACGGAGGGGCATTTCACGACCTCCGCCTCGAACGCCTTCAGTGCGTCATCGCTCTGGCTCTCCAGCGCGATGCGGACCAAAACCGTGGTGGTGAGGCCGAATTGCCCCAGATCGAGCGCTGCCTGGTAAGCCTGGATATAGCCGTCGTCCTCCAGCGCCTTCTGCCGCCGCGCCAGCGCCGTGCTCGACAGGCCGACCTTGTTGGCAAGCTCGGTGTGGCTGGCCCGCGCGTTGGTGGTGAGTTCCGCGAGGATGGCGAGGTCTTTCCGGTCGAGGGCCAAGGTTTCGTTTCCAGCGTGAAAGGGTGCAGCCGCGCCGGAAACCGGCGCCAGGATGGCAAAACTAGCGGATATTTGCACGAAACCAAACCGCACCTGCCGCTACGATGAACAAGGAATCAGCATATTGGCCAAGGAGCTTGCGATGCGCGTCGGTGTCCCCCGGGAGATCAAGGTGCAGGAATATCGCGTCGGGCTCACACCGGGCGCCGTCCGCGAATATGTCGCGGCCGGGCATCAGGTCATGGTCGAGACCGGCGCGGGCAGCGGCATCGGCGCTTCCGACGAGGTCTATCGGCGGGCAGGAGCCGCGATTGCGGAGAGCGCTCGCGACATCTTTGCCAGGTCCGATATGATCGTGAAGGTGAAGGAGCCTCAGAAGAGCGAATGGGTGCAGCTTCGCGAAAACCAGATCCTCTTCACTTATCTCCATCTCGCGCCGGATCCCGAACAGGCCAAGGGCTTGCTCGCTTCCGGCTGCACCGCGATCGCCTATGAAACCGTCACGGACGCGGACGGCCACCTCCCGCTGCTCGCGCCGATGAGCGAAGTCGCCGGCCGCCTCGCCATCGAGGCCGCCGGCGCCGCGCTCAAACGTTCGGCCGGCGGGCGCGGCTTGCTGCTTGGCGGCGTGCCCGGCGTGCAGCCCGCGCGGCTCGTCGTGCTCGGCGGCGGCGTCGTCGGAACGCAGGCCGCGCGCATGGCGGCAGGGCTCGGTGCCGAAGTCACGGTGATCGACCGCTCCATTTCTCGGCTGCGCGAACTGGATGATCTCTTCCTCGGACGGGTGCGCACCCGCTTTTCGACCATCGAGACGGTTGAAGACGAGGTGTTCGCCGCCGACGTGGTGATCGGCGCCGTGCTGGTGCCCGGGGCCAGCGCGCCAAAACTCGTCACGCGCGCGATGCTGAAATCGATGAAGCCGGGCGCCGTGCTGGTGGACGTCGCGATCGACCAGGGCGGCTGCTTCGAGACATCGCATCCGACCACGCACACTGATCCGACCTACGAGATCGACGGCATCGTGCACTATTGCGTCGCCAACATGCCGGGCTCGGTGCCGGTGACGTCGAGCCAGGCGCTGAACAACGCGACGCTGCCGTTCGGCTTGATGCTCGCGAGCAAGGGTTTTGCCGCGGTGCTGGAAAATCCGCATCTGCGGAGCGGGCTGAACGTGCATCGCGGCCGCATCACCAACAAAGCGGTGGCCGACAGTCTCGGGCTGGAGTTCGCTCCACCGGAGAGCGGACTGGCGGCATAGTCATGCCGCGAGACGAATTTTCCGCCGCGAATTCCGGAGCGCGCTGCGCGCGCGCCGAATGCAACCCGGAAGCCGCACGAGAGCGCGACGCGCGATAATGCATGCGCGCTTTCGCCGCAATGTCGTCGGCGCGATAAGGCACTATGTTCATCGCGCCATGACCTATGTCGTCGACATTGATCCGCGCGTAGCGCGCTTCTGTCTGCACGCCGGCCGCCTCCACGCAGGCGTTTAGCCGGACGGCTGGTTGCGCCGTCCGGGCGTTCCTTTCGTACACAATTCGAGTTCGCGGCTTCCATCCGGGAGCGCGATGCCTTGCGCGAAGGAGTGTGCCGTGTTGCCTCTTCCCAAGATTGCACTGCCAGTATCCGACTATCCCCGCCTGGAGCAGCTTGCGCGCGCAGCCGTGCAGCGAGGGGACATGGATGCGATCTTCCTTATGGGCGAGATCAGCCGCGCCGAGATCGTTCCGGACGACGCACGCGACATCGACTCGATCGTGACGATCGGGTCCTGGATCACCTACTGGACGAATTGGGGCGTGCCACGAAGGATGGTCCGGTTGGTCTGGCCAGAAGATCGCAGCGTAGATTCCGCCCGAATATCCGTCCTGTCGTCGCTGGGCGCAGCATTGATCGGTCTGCGCGTCGACGATCAGATGCCATATTTCGTCGCCGGCTGCCTGAATCTCGTCAGGGTCCAAAGCGTGAGGAGGTCCGGGCCCAACGTGGTCCCGCTGTTTCGCGCCTCTGAATTCACAAGGAACGATCCGATCGACGATGATCCGGGACCGACCGCCGCCTAACTGCGAATTGAGGACCGCAATGAAACCGAAGAAGTCCGCGACCGGATCTGAACTCCCGTCTATCCTGGTAACAACAGACGAGATGCGCCGATTGAACGCGCTGGCGAACTCCAGCATGGAGATTTTCCCGCGCGTGGCGCAGTTTCTCGCGCGTGAGATGGAGCGCGCTAATGTCGTGCCCGATGACAGCGACCTGTCTGGCGTGGTGCGGATGGGTTCGAGGGTCAGCTATCGCGACGAGAGCACCGGCGATGTCCGAGGGGTGCTCCTGGTCTATCCGCACGAAGCCGACATTTCGCAGGGACGGATTTCAGTGCTGACGCCGGTCGGCGCGGCTCTGATAGGACTATCCGTCGGCCAGGCGATCGAGTTTCAGACGCCGGGTCATCACGCGCGGATGCTGACCGTCCTGGACGTAGTCTTCGAACGTCTTCCGTGCGCGAGCACGGACGTGCAAGGCTGATCGCTGGGCACGGTCAATTGATTGATCGTATCCATATAGGCCAAAGCGATGCTGGAGCGGCTACGCGGGCTTTCGATACCGGCTCCCCAGTGCGGTCTCGATCGTCTCCGGCCTGTGGATGCGCTCGATCAGCATGTCGATGCGATCGCCGCCCCAGAACAGCTCGCCATTGAACATCATGGTGGGTACGCCGAACACGCCGAGCGCTTCGGCCTCGTCGATGATGCGATCATGCTCGGCGCGGGCAGGGCCGTTGACGTAGTCTTCGAACGCGCCGGCCGAACCGCCGCACGCGGTGATGACAGCGGCGATTTCGGAGACATCGTCGATCTCGAGCTCGTGTCTCCAGAAGCGGTGGAACACCGTGTCGTGATAGGGACGAAAGAAGCCATTGGCTTGCGCGAACAGCATGCCGACGCTTGAGTAGAAGGCGTCGTAGATCCGTCGCGGGCCTTTCATGGTGAGGCCTTGCGCATTGGCAAAGCGGCGCGCGTCCATATAGGCGTAACGTACCTTGCGCCAGAAATGCGGCGTTCGCTCCTCGACCGTTCCCATGAATTCGGCGACACGTAGCGTGTAGGGCAGCCATTCCAGCTCGACGCCGTGTTTTTCCTCGAGCTCGAACAGGCGCTTGTTGGCGACGAATGCGTACGGGCTTTTGTAGTCGGTGTAGATGCGGACGTGCGGCTTGGGCATGGTGGGCTCCTTTCGAGCACGCCGCGCTGTTAGCAATGTGCAAAGGTGAGCGCAGCAAGCTCCGTCATTGCGAGCCAACGGGTCCGCGCGAAGCGCGGCCCCGTTGGCTCGCAATGACGATGGTGAGAGTGAACGCTACCACTTCGGCAAATCTCCGTGGACAGGTGGATCACCCCTTCGTCAGCTTGTACTGCCCGAGATCCGGGTCGTGCGTCATGCGCCAGTAGTCGACGAAGCGCCACGGCATGGCCGAGAACACGCGGCCGCTCTTGTTGCGGTAGTAGGTGGTCATGCCCGGATGGGTCCAGATCATCGCCTCGTGCTCGGCGTCGACCTTGCGGACGTAGTCGTCGAGCACATCCTGGCGAACGTCGATAGCGGCGACGTCGTGCTCGATCATGTCGACGAGGCACGCGGAGATGTAGCGGCTCTGGCATTCAGACTGGAAGATGACGCTGCCGCCATGAGCGGGACCGGAGTTGGGGCCGAGCATGCAGAAGAAGTTCGGAAAGCCCGGCACGGTGAGGCCAAGAAACGCGGTCGGGTTGTCGTTGCCCCAGGCGTCGCTCAAGTCTTTGCTGTCGCGGCCCCTGATGTTGAGACGGGCCGCCATCTCCGTGACCTTGAAGCCGGTCGCGATCACGATGATGTCGGCGGGGCGATGCTCGCCGTCTGCGGTGACGATGCCGCCCTGGTCGAAATGGTCGATCGCGTCGGTGACGAGCTCGACATTCGCCCGCGTCAAGGTCTTGAACCAATTGTTGTCGAGCAGGATTCGCTTGCCGTAAGGAGGATAAGTTGGCACGCATTTCGCGATCAGGTCTGGACGGTCCCTCAGCTCGGTCAGGATGAACTCGGTCAGCTCCTGGCGGTGGCGGTCATTGCCCTTGTTGACCGCGCGCTCCGGATACGGCCAGGCCGGGTCCTTGCGCAGGAAGGGCAACAGCCCATCGCCGTAGCGCCAGAACATGTTGAAGCGATACCACTGCACATAGAACGGCAGATGGGCGAGCAGCCAGCGCGCGCCTTCGGTGATTGGATCGGAATAGCCCTTCACCGGGCGCGCCCATTGCGCGGTGCGCTGATAGACCGTGACCGAGGCGACCCGGCCGGCGATTGACGGCACGAGCTGCATCGATGTCGCTCCGGTGCCGATCACGGCGACATGTTTGCCGTCAAGCTCGATGTCACTCGACCACAGCGCCGAGTGCAGGATCGTTCCCTTAAAATCCTCCTCACCCTTGAAACGGGCGCGGGAGGGATCGTTGAGCTGGCCGATCGCGCTGACCAGCGCGGTGGATTCGAAAGTCTCCTCGCCATTTTTGGTCTTGAGCGTGGAGATCCAGCGACGCTTGCCTTCGTCCCAGTGCGATGAGGTGAGCTCCGTGTTGACACGCAGATGATTGCGGATGCCGTATTCGTCGGCGACTTTCAGAAGATATCCGAGCAATTCTTCGCGCGGGCAGAAATAGCGCGTCCACGCGTTGCGCGAGCCGAAGGAATAGGAATAGGAATGGTTCGGCGTATCGACGCCGCAGCCGGGATAGCGGTTGATCCACCAGGTGCCGCCGAGTTCGTCGTTCTTCTCGACGATGGTATAGGGGATGCCGAGATGACCGAGGGCCACGCCAAGCGCGATGGCGCAGACGCCGGCGCCGACGATCAGCACATGCTGCTGCGCGAGCTTCTGATCGGAAGGACGGTGGGTCCAGCGCGCATCGCGCGGCACAAAGCCCATCTCCTCGCGCATCAAGGGCGCATATTCCGGCGCGACGTTCTCGCCGAGGCAGGCGCGCATCATCCTCAGCAGCAGCTCCTCGCCGGGGTCGGTGATGACCGGCTTCGGCGTGCCGTTGGCGAAAAGTTTGACGACGGCGGCGCGGATTTCGTCCTGTACGTTCTCCGGCACGCCGGCATCGGGATCGGGAATGAGGCGGATGTCGCGCTTGGGCAAATAGGGCGGCTCGAGCCAGCGCTCATCGCCCGTCATGTGCACGAGCACCATCAGCAGGCAGCGGATATCGCCCTCGGCGATGGTCGAGGCGAGGTCGAGCGGCTTGTGCGGAGACTCGATGTTCATGGCTTGTCCTGATCCCCGGGGGCATTGAAGAGGCCGCGCGTCATCAGTTTGCGATAGGCGGAGATGACGTGATCGGGCACGGCAGTGACGCCATCGGCCGAATAGGAGTAGCGCCGGCTGAGATAGCCGCGCGAGCCCATCAGCATGTGGACGATGGCCTCGAACTCTTCGTCGCTATAGTCCTCGATCGCGCCGGCGAGCCTCGCGCGCCGCAGGATGCGCACATACGCAGTCGAGATATTATCGAGATGCTTCTGGTAGCCGCTGGGCGCGAAGAATTCGGCCTCGTTGAGGATGCGCAAAAATTCCGGAACCTCGCGGATGAAGTCGAAGAAGGCCGCGAAGCGTTCGATCTCCTGCCGCGCCGCATGCGCGGTGCCCGTGCGGGCGCGGATGAACTCGACCATGTCGAGGCCGATCTTGGGCAGGAGCTGGTCGAGCAGCTCCTGGCGGTTCTCGAAATGATTGTAGAACGTGCCTTGCGCGACACCGGCCTGTTCGGTGATACGGGCGACCGAGGCTTCGGCATAGCCATATTTGCCGACGACCTTGGTCGCGGCCTCGAAGATCTTCTGCTTGGTCCAGGCGTTGCGCTCGACGCGGTTGAGCTTCGTCACCTTTGCGGTCGCGTCTGCTTGCATCATTCGGAGGTCTCCAGCTCGGCGCGCAGCACGCGCTTGAGGATCTTGCCTGATGGGTTGCGCGGCAGGCTGTCGCGGATGACGAGCTCTTTCGGCACCTTGAAGCTTGCAAGCCGCGCGCGGCAGTGCTCGATGAGGGCAGGGAGTTCGAGGCTCGCGCCTTCGGCCAGCACGACGATTGCGACCGGCTTCTCGCCCCAGCGCGCATCGCGCAGGCCGATCACCGCGACCTCGCGCACCTCTGATAGTTCGTAGATGACGCGCTCGACCTCGGAGGAAGCGATGTTCTCGCCGCCGGAGATGATCATGTCTTTCTTGCGGTCAGTCAGGTACAGAAAGCCATCGTCGTCGAGATAGCCGACATCGCCGCTGCGGAACCAGTCGCCGAAGAAGGCCGAAGCCGTCTTCTCCGGATCCTTCCAGTAGCCGCGCGTGATCTTCGGCCCGCGCAGGCAGATCTCGCCATTGACGTTCGGTGGCAGCGTCTTGCCGGCCTCGTCGCGGATTTCGATCTCGACATGGGCAATGGTGCGGCCCGTCGAGCCGATCTTCTCGATCTCGCGGCCGGCGTCCATGAAGGTGTCGCCACCCACCGTCTCGGTGAGGCCATAGGCATCGATGTAGCGCGCATTGCGAAAGAATTCGGAGAAGGCGCGGATTCGAACCTCCGGCGTCTTCTCACCGCCGCCGATCGCCCATTTCAGGCTGGAGACGTCGTAGCGGTCGCGGGTGGGGCAGGTGAGGATCGCAGTGGTCATGACCGGCGCCAACCAGGCCGCATTGAGCCTATCTTCGGCAATAGCCGCGAGCGCCGCCTCCGGCTCGAAATTGCGCTGGATGGCGATGAAGCCGCCGTGCCAGAGCACGGCGATGCCGGGCAGATCGAGCGCTCCGACGTGATAGAGCGGGCCGACGACGAGAAGCCGGGTGTCGGCGCTGAGGCCCAGTGCGATGGTCTGGTCGGCCGACTTCCAGTAGAAATTGTCGTAAGAGAGCATCACCCCCTTGGGACGGTCGGTGGTGCCCGAGGTGTACATCAGCCGCATCAGGTCGGATGGCGCGCGGACATGCATCGGCGCCGGTGACGCGCCGTGTGCAAGGTGCGTGACGCTCCGCTGTGCGGCCTCATCGAGCACGACGATCGTCGCGCCTGTGGCGTTCGCAGCCAATTCCTCATCGACGATCAGAAGCTGCGCCCCGGCATTGCCTGCGATGTAGCCGACCTCGTCGCGGGAGAGGCGGAAGTTGATCGGCAGGAACACGGCGCCGATATGGCTGGTGGCAAAGACCAGCTCGAGGAAGGCCGCGCTGTTCTTCATCAGGACGGCCACGACATCGCTGGCGCCAATGCCCTGTGCGGCCAGCCAGCCGGCCACTTGCCGGATGCGCGCGTCGAAGGTCGCGTAGGAAATCTCCTCGCCGCTGTATTTCAGCGCAGGCCGGTCCGGCGTCCGCCGGGCATGAAAGGCGATGAAGCTCGACAGATTGATCATTTGCGCGCGTTTTGGGCCGGTCGCTGGCCTCGCTTCCTCCGTGATGAATTCTGACTCGTAATTCATCTTTGGCTTGACGTCACCCCCTGCGCTCTGAAATTGTTGGGAACACGGAGACGAGACGATCTCCGGCAAGGGACAGGAAACGCCGACCCGACAGAGGGAGGGAAGAATGACGAGAACCCGCAGGCCGGGCATCAGCCGCCGTTCAACGCTGGCGCTGATGGGCGCCGGTGCGATGACTGTTGCCGCGCCCTGGGTGGCGCGCGCCCAGGCCAAGACCATCAAGATCGGCATGCCGACGATCCTATCGGGCCGCGTGGCGCAGCTCGGCACGTCGTCGCGCAATGCCGTGATGCTCGAGGTCGAGAAGGTCAACGCCGGCGGCGGCCTTGCCGGCCGCCAGATCGAGATGGTGATCCGCGACTCCAAGGGACAGCCGCAGGAAGCCGCGCGCGTCGCGCGCGAACTCGTCAACACCGATGGCTGCGAGCTGCTGATCGATGCGGAAGCTTCCTCCGGCGCCTTTGCGGTGCATGAGGTCGCGCGCGATCTCGGCGTGTTCTGCATCCACACCAATTCCGAGACATCGGCGCTCACCGCCGATCCCAAGCAGCGCATTCCGAACGCCTTCCGCACCGCGCGGCAGGGCGTGCACGACTCCATCGTCGGCGGCAGCTATGCCGCCGCGATCGCCAAGGCCAAGGGTCTGAAGAAGTGGGCGACATGCTCGCCAGACTATGCGTATGGCCGCGACACGACGGCCGAGTTCACGCTGTACCTGAAGCGCTTTGCGCCGGACGTCGAGATCATCAGCGAATCCTGGCCAAAACTGTTCCAGCCCGACTACACCGAGGTGGTGACGAAGATTCTGCAGGCGAAGCCGCAGGCGCTGTACTCCTGCCTGTGGGGCGGCGATCTCACCTCCTATATCGACCAGGCCAACATCTACGCGATGTTCGGCCAGATGGAGGTGTTCGCGGTCAACATGGCCGACTACACCGCGCTCACCGTCGTGAAGAACCTGCCGAAGGGCATTCACTCGGGCAACCGCTACATCAAGACGTTTCCGGCGACGCCGGAGAATGCGGCGTGGGGCGATGCCTACAAGGCGAAGTACAGCGAATATCCGACCAACTGGTCGTGGGAGAACGCGACCGCGGTCATGCTGATGGCGGAAGCCGCGAAAAAGGCGAACTCCGCTGACGGCAAGAAGCTTGCCGAAGCACTGGCGGGCCTTACGATCAAGTGCCCGTTCGGCGCCGACGGGACCGTGACGATGCGCGCCGAGGATCACACGCTGGTCGGCTACGCCATCGGCTGGGGCACCACGATTCCGCAGGAGCCCTATGTGCCGGAGGTGAAAGCCGGCGACTGGAAGACTATCTTCGAGCTCGAAGCCGAGTGGAAGAAGAGCAAGGGCTACACCTGATCGTGTGCGCGGCGGAGACGGGTGACCGTCTCCGCCGGCTTCGTCTGGTTTTCCGCGCCGGGCTCGGCGCCGTAATGAAAGTGCTCCCGTGGATCTCGACGCGCTTGCCGGCTGCCTCTCCAGTTCCGCCTGCCTGGTGACGCAGACCACCAGCGGCCTTATCATCGGCATGCTGCTGTTTCTGGTGGCGGTCGGGCTGACGCTGATCTTCGGGGTGCTCAAGGTCGTCAATTTCAGCCACGGCGCCTTCTACATGTTCGGCGCTTATTTCGCGATGACGGCCTATCAGCTCACCGGAAGCTTTGCGCTCGCGATGCTCGCGGGTGCAGCCGGTACCGCGATCCTCGGGCTGATCTTCGAGCGTGTCTTCATGAGCCGCGTCTATGGCGCCGACGTGCTGATGCAGCTTCTCGTCTGCTACGCCTTCGTGCTGATCTTCGACGACGTCGTACGCATCATCTGGGGACCGGAATTCAAGTCGATGGGCATGCCGGCGGCATTCCAGGTGGTGCCGCTGTTCATCGCCGGCGGCGTGGTGCCGCCTTACTATCTGTTGTTGATCGGCGTCGCGCTCGTCGCGGCCGTCGTGCTCGGCATGGGCCTGTCGCGCAGCCGCATCGGCAAGGTGATCCGGGCCGCCGCGCATAATCCCGGCATGGTGTCCGCGCTCGGCATCAACACCGGACTGATCTATGGCGGCGTGTTCGCGCTCGGCGGCATGCTTGCGGGCCTTGCCGGCGCGCTTGCAGCGCCGGTGCGCTCGCTGACCCCGGGTATGGGATTTTCGGTGCTGATCGAATCCTTCATCGTCACCGTGATCGGCGGCATGGGCTCGATCCTCGGCGCGCTGATCGGCGCGTTGCTGCTGGGCCTGATCCGCTCCTTCGGCTCGCTCGGCTTTCCCTTGTTCACCGAAGGCCTGATGTACCTGTTCATGGTGATCGTGCTGGTTTCAAAGCCCACCGGCCTGTTCGGCAAGGAGGCGGCATGACCGAGCTCGAGGCCGGACGCGCGGAGACGCTGGTGCCGGCGCGCGGCGTCACCACAGCTTGGCAACGCTATCGCGACATCCTGATTGCATTGATCGCGTTCGCCGTGCTGGCGAGCTTGCCGCTGTTCACCGGCAGCAAGGCGCTGCTCGATTTCGTCATCCGCTGCTCGGCCTATGGGTTGTTTGCGACCTCGCTCAATCTGCTGGTTGGCTATACCGGTCTGATCTCATTTGGCCACGGCATGTTCTTCGGCCTGGGCGCCTACAGTTTTGGCCTCATCATGCAGAAGCTTGGCGTGCCGATCCCGGTCGCTTTCGTCGCGATGCTGGCGATCACGGCGGTGGTCGCCGCCATCATCGGCGCGATCTGTGTGCGGCTGAAGGAAATCTATTTCGCTTTCGTGACGCTGGCCTTCCAGATGCTGATCCATTCGACCATCCTGTCATGGGCCTCCTTCACCGGCGGCGATCAGGGGCTGCGCGGCGGCATTCCGCGCCCCGTCTTCCTCGGCGTCGATCTCTCCAATCAGATCCATCTCTACGTCGCGAGCTGCGCGCTCCTGATCCTTGGCCTGCTCGCGATGCGCCAGATCGCGCAGTCACCGTTCGGCTATACGCTGCGCATGATCCGCGACAACGCCGCGCGCGCGAGCTTCCTCGGCATCGACGTCTGGCGCGCAAAGCTCACCGTCTTCGTGTTGGCGGCGTTGTTCGCGTCGACGGGCGGCATGGTGATGGCGCTGTTCGTCTCCGGCGCCTATCCGGAATTCGCCTATTGGACCATCTCGGGCGAGGGCATCTTCATCAACATGCTCGGCGGCGTCTCGACCTTCCTCGGCCCGATGGTCGGCACCGTGCTGCTGTTGCTGCTCAACGACACCGTGACGCGATTCACCGAGTATCATGGCATCGTGCTCGGCGTCGTCATCTTGTTCTTCGCGCTGGGGCTGCGCAAAGGCCTGTTGGATTTCGTCGCCGAATGGTTCGCGCATCGGCGCGAGGCAGGCGAGGGGCGCTAGCAATGCTCGAGATCCGCAACCTCGCAAAATCCTTTGGCGGCGTGAAGGCGACCAATGACGTCACGCTTGACTTCCCCGATGGCTCGCTGACCGCCGTGATAGGCCCGAACGGCGCCGGCAAGAGCACTTTCTTCAACCTGATCACCGGCGCGCTGAAGCCGGATGCGGGGCAAGTGCTGCTCGATGGCGTCGACCTTGCCGGACGCTCGCCGCCGGAGATTGTTCGTCACGGCATCGGCCGCGCGTTCCAGGTCGCCAGCATCTTTCGCTCGCTCACGGTGCAGGAGACCATGCTCGCCGCCGTCAGTGCCGATCAGCGCACCTCCGCGGTGCTGCACAAGCGCTTTCCATTGCCCGAGACGCGCGATCGCGCCGAGCACGTGATGGAGCTGCTAGGTCTCGCCGGCAAGCGCAACCGCACCGCGGCGGCGCTGTCGCACGGCGACCAGAAGCTGCTCGACATTGCGCTGGCGCTGGTGCTCGAACCGAAGGTGCTGCTGCTGGACGAGCCGACCGCCGGCATGGGCCCGGAGGAGCGCTGGCGCATGATCGACAAGGTGCGCGAGCTCTGGGAGACGCAGAAGATCACAGTCGTGTTCATCGAGCACGACATGGACATCGTGTTCAAGATCGCGCCGAAGATCGTCGTGCTCTGCTATGGCCGCATCCTCGCTACCGGCACGCCCGACGAGATTCGCAGCAACAGCGCCGTGATCGACGCCTATCTCGGCACCGAACATGCGGGAGCCGCCGCATGAGCGAAGCCGTCATCGAAGTCGCCGATCTCGACGTCTACTATGGCACGAGCCAGATCCTGTTCGGCGTCGGCCTGTCGGTGCGGCAGGGCGAGACCATGGCACTGCTCGGCCGCAACGGCGCGGGCAAGTCGACGACCATGAAGGCGATCATGGGGCTGGCGCCGCCGCGGCGCGGCAAGGTCAGCCTACGCGGCGCGGTGATCTCCGGCCTCAAGCCGCACGTGATCGCGCGCGCCGGTCTCGGCTTCGTGCCCGAGGATCGCCAGATCTTCCCGGAGCACACGGTCGAGGACAATCTCGTCATCGGCAAGAAGCGCGGGCCTGACGGCCAGGACGAATGGCCGATCAAGCGCATCTACGAGGTCTTCCCGCTGCTGGAGCCCTTGCGCAATCGCATCGCCGGGCGGCTTTCGGGCGGCGAGCAGCAAATGCTAGCGATCGCACGCACGCTGATGGGCAATCCGGCGCTGCTGCTGCTGGACGAGCCGAGCGAGGGACTTGCGCCGATCATCGTGCAGCGCATCGGCGAATTGTTGCGGCAGCTTCGCAGCATCGGGTCGACGGTGCTGATTGCCGAGCAGAACATGCATTTCTGCCTGGGGCTGGCGAGCCATGCCACGGTGATCGACAAGGGTCAGATCGTCTATGCTGCCGGGATCGAGGATCTCAAGGCGAACGAGGCGATCCGGCGCCGCTACCTGGCGCTCTAGCCCGGCTATCCCGGACCCAAGCCGCTTGAAGAAGAAAACTATCGCGGCGCCCAGTCGCGGCGAAAGGAGTTTCCCTCGCGAGGGACAAAAAAGCCAATCGCTTCCATTGCCGTTTGGGCCGGAAACGACGACATTTCCGTCACTAATTGATGGATTGTGCCCAGCCATGGAACGCGGTGGATTTGAACCCTTCGGCGAGCGCTTGGTGTCCGCGACGGATGCCCAGCCACAGTCGCGCGCGTCCAAATACCTGTTGCGGGCCGGCACAGGCCTGTTCTGGTCGCTGGTCGCGGCGATCGTGTTCGCGCGCGCGGCCTTCTTCGAGCCCGGCGTCTATGACGGCTTCAGCCGCGTGGCCTCGCTCGCCAAGAGCCTGATCTTCTGAGGCTGTCACGGCCTGAGGACAGAACTTCCCTGGGCCCTGATATGTCGAAAACTTATTCCCCTATCGAGTGGCCCTGCGTATAAATCCTTCCCCTCTGGGAGAGATTTGTGTCGCAGAATCAAGCATCCAGCCCGGCCGACGCCAAGCCAACGACCGCCGCAAGCCGCATCCTCGCGCTGATTCCCGGCATCCTTCTCTGCATCGCCCTGGCCGGCCTCTCGGCTCTGCTCGAACGGGCGGAACTGGGACTCTTCGAGCATCCCTATGTCGAGGCGCTGGTGATGGCGATCCTGCTCGGCATGGCCGTGCGCAGCTTCTGGAAGCCCGCGCCGCGCTGGCAGGCTGGCATCGCCTTCAGTGCCAAGCAGCTCCTGGAAGTCGCGGTGATGCTGCTCGGGGCCTCCATCAGCTTTGCCGCGATTGCGGCCTCCGGCATCGCGCTGCTGGCATCGATCGCGGCGGTCGTCGTGGTCGCGCTCTGCGTCTCCTTCGGCCTCAGCCGTCTGCTCGGCCTGTCGACGCGGCTGTCGATCCTGATCGCCTGCGGCAACTCGATCTGCGGCAATTCGGCGATCGCGGCCGTGGCGCCGATCATCGGCGCCAACAATGACGAGATCGCATCCTCGATCTCTTTCACCGCGATCCTCGGCGTGATGATGGTGCTGGGCCTGCCGCTGCTGATTCCGCTGCTGCAGTTGTCCGCCACGCAATACGGCATACTCGCAGGCCTGACCGTTTATGCCGTGCCGCAGGTGCTGGCGGCAACGGTGCCGGCCGGTCTCGTCAGCACGCAGATCGGCACGCTGGTCAAGCTGATGCGCGTCCTGATGCTGGGGCCGGTCGTCGTCGGCTTGTCGCTCGTTGCCTCGCGCTGGCAGAGTGGCGCCAAGAAGACCAATGTCGGCTTCTTCCGCCTCGTCCCCTGGTTCATCCTCGGCTTCCTTGCGCTCGCCACCTTGCGCTCGCTGGAGATCGTGCCTGTGACGGTGGTGGGACCGGTGACGAAGATCACGAGCTTTCTCACCGTGGTGTCCATGGCCGCCCTCGGCCTCGGCGTCGACGTGCGCGTGCTCGCCAATGTCGGTGGCCGGGTGACGGCGGCCGTGACGCTGTCGCTGATGCTGCTGCTGGGCATCAGCATCACCCTGGTGCACTGGTTCAAGTAAGCGACGGTTGCTCGCGCACTCCCTCGCCCCGCTTGCGGGGTGAGGGTGGGGTGAGGGGGCTCCTCGAGGGCAGTGACCGAGCTCTCCCCGCGAGCGGGAGAGGTGAATCAGATCACATCCGCCAGCGAATGGCCGTGCAGCTCGATGTTGAGGCCCTGCATGCCCAGATCGTTGATCTCGCCGCCCATCGCCTTCAGGCTCTCCTCGCGGATCAGTGACATCAGCCCGCGGCGCAGCGCGAGGAATTCCGACGACATCATCATCGATTGCTGGCGCGGCCGCTCGAGCGGAATGGGAATTTCCGCCTTGATCGAGCCGGGGCGCGCGGTCATGCAGTAGACCCGGTCGGACAGGAAGATCGCTTCGTCGATATCGTGGGTGACGAACAGCACCGAGATCTTCAGCCGCTGCCACATGTTGGTGAGGATCTGCTGCATGATGACGCGCGTCTGCGCGTCGAGCGCGCCGAAGGGTTCGTCCAGCAGCAGCACCTTCGGCCCGGTAGCGAGTGCGCGGACGATTCCGACACGCTGCTTCATGCCGCCGGAGAGCTTTTCCGGATAGTGCTTCTCGAAGGCCTCGAGCCCGGCAAGCCCGAGCAGGGTGCGCGCGGCGCGTTCGCGCTGCGAACGCGCCATGCCGCGCATCTTCAGGCCGAACTCGACGTTCTCCCGCACCGTCTTCCAGGGAAACAGCGAATATTGCTGGAACACCATGCCGCGTTCGGCGCTGGGGCCGCTGACGCGCTCGCCGTCGACCGTAATGGTGCCGGTGGTGGGCTTGAGAAAGCCGGCCACCGCATTCAGAAAGGTGGACTTGCCGCAGCCCGACGGCCCGACGATCGAGACGAACTCGCCCGGCTTCACGTGGATGTGGGTGTCGGTGACGGCCTGGACCGAGCCATCGATGGTCTCATAGCTCAGCGAGAAGCCCTTGACCTCGATGTGCCCCTTCGGTGTGCTGGTCGCGATCTCGCTCATGTCGATCTCCATGGCATCACGAGGTGACCCGCGCTGCGGATCAACAGGCTCGATCCGAGGCCGAGCACGCCGATCGCGATCATGCCGAGCGCGATGTCGGCATATTGGACCAGCGAATAAGCTTCCCAGGTGAAGTAGCCGATGCCGTACTGCCCCGAGATCATCTCGGCCGCGATAAGCGACACCCAGGCTACCACCCCCATACCGATGGTGAGGCCGGTGAAGATATGCGGCAAGGATGCCGGAAAATAGACCTCACGGAAGATGGAGCGCTCGCGCGCGCCGAGACATTGCGCGGCCCGCACCAACACGGGATCGACCAGCGACATGCCATGCAGCGTGTTGACCAGGATCGGGAAGAATGAACCCAGGAAAGTGATGAAGACGATGCTCTGCTCGTTGGTCGGCCACAGCATGATCGCCATCGGCACCCAGGCGATCGCCGGGATCGGCCGCAACACCTCCGTCACCGGAAAGATCACCTCATGCACCAGCTTGAAGCGGCCCATGATCAGCCCGAGCGGCACGCCAACGATGGCTGCTAACGAGAAGCCGATGAAGATGCGCCGGCAGCTCAAGAGGATGTGCATCAGAAATTTTGGATCGTGGATCGCCTTGGTGAAGCTCGCATAGACCGCGAGCGGCGAGGGCACGTTGGTGAAGCGCACGAAGAATACGACGCGGTAGGTCGTGAGCAGGTGCCAGACCAGGAGGAACGCGACCAGCGAGACGATGCCGAGCGCGGTCGCGCGCAGGCGGTCCCGGTTGAGTCGGTACCAGCGCGCGGCCAGCGCGCCGAAGGAAGGTGGTGCTACGGGCGGAGCGGCGGGCAAGGCGTCCGCCTCTGCGATCGCTGGAGCTGCGGGCATGCTGTCCTCGGGATGTCTGAGGAAGGCGGGACTGCTCACGTCTTGCCTCCGCCAACCGCCGCCTTCACCGCGTCATCGAAGCCGAGCACCCTGCCGCCGATCTTGGCCGCGTAGGCCTCGGCGTCCTTCTTCAGCAGGAAAGGCGCGACGTCGCCACTGCCGACCGCGAAGAAGGCCTGGTCGGCGAACAGCTTGATGCCGCGCGTGGTGTCGAAGACGTAGGCGACGTTGATCTTCCTTCCCTTCGCCTTGTAATCGGCATAGGCGCCGAGCGTGCAGGCCGCGGATGCGAACGGCACGATGCCGACGTCGTCGACCCAGACCTCGCCGGCCTTGCGCGGATCGGCGATCGGCTTCTTGCAAAAGCTGTCCTCGCCGGAGATCTCGTAGTTCTTGGTGCTGCCAAGCTGCGCGTCGTAGTCCAGCTTCATCTCGACATAAGCCTTGCGGAGGTAGGAGTCGTCGACCCATGTCTTCGGATCGAACTCCTTCATGCGGCCGAGGTTTTGAAGCACCTTGACATCGGTCGTCGCTGCATCGATCAGCGCCGGCTTGATCGTGGGATCGGTGATCATGTTGCCGCCGGGGCCGAGGAAGATGTAGACGACTTCCTTGTTGATGCCGGTCCATTCCTGTATCTTCTCGGCGGCGAGCTTCGGGTCGTCGCGCAGCCACTGGTTGGCGGCGATCAGCGCCTTCATGTAGGCGACGACGACCTCTGGATATTTCTCGGCGAAGTCGGTGCGGACCACGATGCCGTGGAAGGTCGGCAGGTTGGTCTCGACACCGTCGAAGATTTTTCGCGCGAAGCCGCGGAAGGGCAGCAGCTCGGCGAAGGGGACGAAGTCGGCATGGGCGTCGATCTTCTTCTCCTGGAGATTGGTCGATCCGACCTCCGGGCTCTGGCTGACGAGCTGGAAGAAATCGGACGGATAGCCGCGGTCCTGCATCGCCTTCAGCACCATGCCGTGCGCGGCGGAGCCGAAGGGCACGCTGACGAGCTTGCCCTTGAGATCGGCGAGATCGTAGTAGGGCGAGTCCTTGTGGACGACGATGCCGTTGCCCGAGCCGGAGAGGCTATAGGCGGCGACCCCGATCAGTCGACTCTTGCTCTCGGGATTACTGTCGAACGTGAATCCGTTCACGATCAGCGGATAGTCGCCCATCATGCCGATCTGAAGCTTGTTCGCCATCATCGCATTAGTGACGGGCGGACCGGACGTGAAGTTCTGCCACTCCAGCTCGAACTTAATGTTGGCGTATTTGCCATCTCTCGGCAGGTATTTTTCGAGGAGATGGAGCTGCCGGATGACGACGCCAGCGGTCACCGTGTTGGTCGTGGTGTCCTGCGTTCCGATGCCGAGCGTGACGGTTTCCGCCGAGGCCGGCTGCACCAGGAACAGCGCCAGCGACGTCATCGACATCGCGATCGAGAGCGTGGGAAGATGGCGGACCATTCTCATCCTCATTCGGTTGGATGTGCTGTGGTTGCCATGATTGGGTGAGGGCGCGGGCGGGGCAAATCCGGATTTACCGTCGCAGTCGATTAGTTGCCGGGAAAAGCCGGTTGCATAGTCCTTGGGCAGTTTCGCACTTGAAAGCCGCTTGCATGTGCATCGACCTTAGTCGCTGGCCTGACCGCGCATCTCCTCCAGGACCTCGGACCGACAGACCACGATCTGCGAGCGCTTGGTCACCACGATTCCCTTCTCCTGCATGCGCTTCAGGCTGATCGTGACCCATTGCCGGGTGGCGCCGACCATGTGGGCGATGTCGGCATGGGTGAAAGCGGCGGCGATCACGGTGCCGTCGGCATCCTCGACGCCGTAGAGTTCGACGAGATGCAGAAGCAGATGCGCAAGGCGCTGCGTGATCGAGCGCGTTCCCAGCATCTGCGCCAATGCTGAATAGCATTTGCCCTTGAAGGTCAGGCCTTCGATGAGGCCGATCGCGAGGTTCGGGATCTCTGCGGCAAGGGATCGCAGTTCCTTTCCGGGCAGGTGGACGACGCTGCAATTGCTGGACGCAACGCCAGACCATTGATGCACGGTGCCGTCGAACACTTCAGGCCCGCCGACGAAATTGCCGACATGCCAGTAGGCCAGCGTGATCTCGCGGCCGAGCGGCGAGGTGTAGAACACGCGGATGCGGCCGCTCTCGATCAGCCAGATGCCGTCATGCTTGCCGCCCTGGCTGAACAGCGTCTGGCCGCGGTTCAGCACCTTGCGGCGGCCCTGCTTCAGCACCAGCTCCCGCTCGCGTAAGGTGAGCTTGTCCATCAGCGGCGGCGGCCCGCCGATCCACTGCTGGTTCTCGGTGAGCAGCAGGGAGGAGCTGCCGGTGGGCCGCACCGCAGCGGGAACCGTCCCGCGACCCACATTGGCCGCCTGCAACATTACCCGCCTCTGGATTTGTTCAAACCGTTCTAAAGAGGAGCAATGTCCGTGCCAGATTGGGGGCGGGGAGAGATGGTCGGCGGTGCGTTTGTAATGGGCTGGCGCCATTCACTCAGCCGTCATCGCCCGCGAAGGCGGACGATCCAGTATTCCAGAGACAGCGATGGGATACGGATAGGCCGCGGCGCACTGGATGCCCCGGTCAAGCCGGGGCATGACAGCGGAGAAGGTGGTTAGCGCTTCGCACCTCGACTCTGCGTGCGCTCAGAGCCCCGCCAAGCCGAGCAGATACGGCTTCGGGTAAATCCCCCGATTGTGCCCGTCCGAGAACGCGATGTTCAGCCCGTAGCCGAGATCGCCGATCTCGGTGATGGCGATGCCCGGGAAGCGCTCGGGGAAGCGGCCTTCGAAGCGGGCGCGCGTGCAGTGGGCGCATTTACAGGAGAGGCGGAGCTGCTCGGCGGGCAAGCTCAGCTCGGCATCGTCCGTCGTACGCACGACGAGCGAGGCGAGGTCTGCGCTCGCTTGATAGTCGGTCACTGTCGGCGCCACCAACGCGGTCATGGTCATGCAACCTCCAGCTCCTTTCTACGTCGTCGTGCGGCACAGCGATAGCAACTAATTGCCAGAAAGGGGGCGATCATCCGCGCCGCGCTGCCTTCTCTTCAGTCCTCGCCGCGAAATGTGAAACTAATCGACCGGGGATTTCAGTTCGGCATTGCCGGACTCCCCCTCTCTCCGAAATTTTGCGGCGCATCGCGAATGAAGGAGAGACGAAGAATGAGTGCTTTTCAGAAGGAAACGGTTCTGTCGGTCAGGCACTGGACCGAATCCCTGTTCAGCTTCACCGCGACGCGCGATCCCGGTTTCCGTTTCCAGAACGGCCAGTTTGCGATGATCGGGCTCGAGGTCGACGGCCGGCCGTTGATGCGGGCCTACAGCATGGCGAGCGCCAATCACGAGGAGGCGCTCGAGTTCTTCTCGATCAAGGTTCAGGACGGCCCGTTGACCTCGCGTCTTCAGAAAATCAGGGAGGGAGACATCATCCTGGTCGGCCGCAAGGCCACGGGCACGCTGATCACCGGCAATCTCATTCCCGGCAGGCGCCTGTTGCTGCTCTCCACTGGCACAGGGCTCGCGCCGTTCGCCAGCCTGATCAAGGACCCTGATGTCTACGAAAACTACGAGACCATCGTGCTCGCTCATGGCTGCCGGCAGGTCTCGGAGCTCGCTTACGGCGAGCACCTTGTCGAGAATCTGCGCAATCACGAATTCTTTGGGCCCCTGATTCGCGATAAGCTCGTCTACTACCCGACCGTCACCCGCGAGCCGTTCCGCAATCGCGGCCGCATCACCGATCTGATCGCCTCCAACCAGCTCTTCGACGACATTGGACAGTCCGGCCTTAGCCGCGACACCGACCGCATCATGCTGTGCGGCAGCCCCGCAATGCTCGAAGAACTCCACGCGATGTTTTCCGCGCGTGGCTTCGTGGAGGGCAACCACAGCCAGCCTGGCCACTTCGTGATCGAAAAGGCCTTCGTGGAGCGTTGAGGGCCAAATCTCTCGCCGGTGACAACTAATTGCTATCGCCGGCAAGCCACCTGAACAAATCTGATGCAAAGGCGCCGGACGTTCCGGCGAACCAGGAGTAAGCGATGGCACTAGATCAGATCGTCGACGGACTTTCGGAGGTTTCCTGCGATGTGCTGGTCATCGGCGGCGGCACGGCCGGCCCGATGGCGGCGCTGAAGGCGAAGCTGAAGAACCCGAAGGCCAATGTCGTCCTGCTCGAAAAGGCCAACGTCAAGCGGTCCGGCGCGATCTCGATGGGTATGGATGGGCTGAACAACGCCGTCATCCCCGGCTACGCGACGCCGGAGCAGTACACCAAGGAAATCACCATCGCGAACGATGGCATCGTCGACCAGAAGGCGGTCTATAAATACGCGCAGAACTGCTACAACATCATCGAAGAGCTCGACAGTTTTGGCATCCGCTTCCTGAAGAACGAGAACGGCGACTACGCCGTGAAGAAGGTGCATCATATCGGTACCTACGTTCTGCCGATGCCGAACGGCGAGACCGTGAAGAAGGCGCTGTATCGGCAGCTTCGCCGCGCCCGCATCCTGATCTCCAACCGCTACATGGCGACCCGGCTGCTCAAGTCGACCGACGGCCGGATTGCGGGTGTGATCAGCGTCAACACGCGCACCGCCGAGATGCTCGTCATCAAGGCCAAGGCAGTGATCCTGTGCATGGGCGCCGCCGGCCGGCTTGGACTTCCGACCTCCGGCTACATGTTCGGCACCTACGAGAACGCAGCCAATTCCGGCGACGGCTACGCCATGGCCTATCACGCGGGGGCGGCGCTCGCGAACCTCGAATGCTTCCAGATCAATCCGCTGATCAAGGATTATAACGGTCCCGCCTGCGCCTATGTCGCTGGCCCCTTCGGTGCCTATACCGCCAACAACGAGGGCTCGCGTTTCATCGAATGCGACTACTGGTCCGGCCAGATGATGCTGGAGTTCTACAACGAGCTCCTGTCCGGCAAGGGGCCGGTGTTCCTCCAGCTCAAGCATCTCCATCCCGACACGATCTCCGAGATCGAGTCGACGCTGCACAAGGTCGAGCGACCGACACGTGGCCTGTTCCAGCACGGTCGCGGCATCGACTACCGCAGCGAGTCGATCGAGATGCATATCTCCGAGATCGGCTTCTGCTCCGGCCACAGCGCTTCCGGCGTGTTCGTTGACGACAATGCGCGCACCACCGTGCCCGGCCTCTACGCCGCTGGCGACATGGCGAGCGTGCCGCACAACTACATGCTCGGCGCCTTCACCAACGGCTCGGTCGCCGGCATCGACGCGATGGAGTTCGCCGACAGCCACGACTTTGCGGAGTTCGACGCGGAAGAGGTTGCGAAGGAACGCGATCGCGTGATGGCTCCAACCAAGCGCGAGGACGGCATTCCGCCGAACCAGGTCGAGTACAAGACGCGGCGCCTCGTCAACGACTATCTCCAGCCGCCGAAGGTCACCCGGAAGTACGAGCTCGGCATGCGCCGGCTCGCCGAGGTGAGGGACGACATGCAGGAGCGCATGATCGCGCGCAACGCGCATGAATTGCTCCGCGCCCTCGAGGTGCAGTCGATCATGGACTGCGCCGACATGGCCGCGCATGCCTCGCTCTACCGTGAGGAGAGCCGCTGGGGCCTCTACCACTGGTGCACGGATTTTCCGGAGAAGGACAACGAGAACTGGTTCTGCCATACCCTGCTGAGCAAGCGGGACGGCAAGATGACCAGCGAGAAGCGCGCCGTGGAGCCCTATGTCGTGCCGATCGCCGACGACGAGAAGGACCTCTATGACAAACAGCGCATCCGCGCCAGTGCGTGATCCGCCGCAACACCAGCCAATTGGAGATTGACGATGCCTCTCGCTTCCTACCAGACATCGGTGCCGGTGGTCGTCGACGATGCCAGATGCATCGCGGACAAGGGCTGCACCGTATGCGTCGATGTCTGCCCGCTCGACGTGCTCCGCATCAGCGACATGACCGGCAAGGCCTACATGGCCTATGACGAGTGCTGGTACTGCATGCCCTGCGAAGCGGACTGCCCGACCGGCGCGGTCACCGTCAACATTCCTTATCTCTTGAGGTAGTCATGTCGAGCCCGTTCGAAGCCTATGACGACCTCGAAGACGCCGACGAGCGGTTGCAGGCCGCCGATCCCGCCGAGCGCCGCGTCGCCATTATCGCGCTCGGCCATTCCGGCGATCCCGCCGCGGTCGGCCATCTCGCCAACATGGTGTCGGATCCCGATGCCGGCGTGCGTCAGCAGGTTGCGATGGCGCTCGGCGAATTCGACGGGCCTGAGGCGGCAAGCGCGCTCGTCAAGCTACTGGTCGACCCCGAGCGGATCGTGGCTGCGGCCGCGGCCGACAGCATGGCCGAGTTCAAGGATCCCGGCTGCGCCGACGCCATCCTGCCCCTGGTGAAGCATGCTCACGCGTTCGTCCGTATGGGCGCGCTGCGCGCGTTGAAGGAGCTGCGCCGCAAGGACACGCTGAAACCGGCGCTGGAAGCGCTCCAGGATACGGACGCCGCCGTGCGCGTGCAGGCGATCGGGGTGATCGGCTTTTTGAAGCTCGAAGAATCCATTCCAGCGCTGACCGCTTTGATCAACGATCCCGACGCGCATGTGCGCCGCGCTGCGGTGAGTGCGCTCGCCTTCTCGCAGATGAAGCCCGCGGCCGAGACCATCACTCGCGCATTGAAGGACGCGGACTGGATGGTCCGCGAGATGGCAGCGGAGACGCTGGGCCTCAACGTCAATGGAACACTCGCCGCCGATCAGCTCGTTGCCTCGCTCGCCGATGGATTTTGGCAGGTACGGCTGAAGGCGATCCGCAGCCTCGGCAAGATGAAGGTCGAGCGAGCGGTGCGCCCGATCGGTAACTGTATCAATCACGACCAGGCGAACCTGCGCAAGGAGGCGGCTGCCGCGCTCGGCGAGATCGCCCATCCGGATGGTGAGGCATTCCTGGCAGTCATCGCCGACGATCCGGATCCCGATGTGCGCAAGAATGCGCGTTGGGCGCTGCAGCAGATCGCGGCACGGAAGGCGCGGGCAGGGTCGTAGCCACCGCTCTGGACTTCCAGAGCCAGACGTTTATTGGTCTTCGCCAACTGGATTGGTCCGCGACGCCGGGTGAGCGCGGCCAATCGAAGAAACAGCGAGGACGCGGCCATGACGACACTGACGACCAGGGACCTTCTGCCCGAGGATGGAACAAGGGGCACGCTGGCAGGGCGCGTCTGGCTGCCGCAGGCGAACGGTCCGGCCGTGGTCGCCGTGCGCAGCGACGGCGTCTTCGACGTCACCGCCAGATTTCCGACCATTAGCGCGCTCTGCGAGGAGAGCGATCCCGCCAAGGCGCTCAGCGCGACCAAGGGCGAGCGTATCGGCGATCTCGAGGCGATCGTGGCCAACACGCCGCCGGATCAACGCGACCCGCAGAAGCCGTGGCTGCTCGCGCCCGTCGATCTCCAGACACTGAAGGCCGCCGGCGTCACCTTCGCCATCTCGATGCTGGAGCGCGTGATCGAGGAGCGGGCGAAGGGCAATCCGGCCTCCGCCGAAGCGATCCGCAAGGAAGTGACGCGGCTGATCGGCGACGACCTGTCAAAGCTCAAGCCGGGCTCTGACCAGGCAATGCGGCTGAAGCAGGTGCTGATCGAGCAGAACGCCTGGAGCCAGTATCTCGAGGTCGGCATCGGTCCGGATGCGGAGGTTTTCACCAAGGCGCCGACATTGTCGTCGGTCGGCACCGGCATGGATGCAGGCCTGCATCCCAAGTCGACCTGGAATAACCCGGAGCCGGAGCTGGTGCTGTTCGTCTCGAGCCGTGGCAAGATCGTCGGCGGATCGCTCGGCAACGACGTCAATCTGCGCGACTTCGAGGGACGCTCCGCGCTGCTGCTGTCGAAGGCCAAGGACAACAATGCTTCCTGTTCGATCGGGCCGTTGCTGCGTCTGTTCGACGACAGCTTCTCGCTCGACGACGCCCGCAAGCTCGACATCAGCTTGAACGTGAAGGGTCCGGATGGTTTTGTCCTCAACGGCCATTCCTCGATCAGCAAGATCAGCCGCGATCCGACCGACCTTGTCGCGCAGACGATCGGCAAGGTGCATCAGTATCCGGATGGCTTCGTGCTATTCCTCGGCACGATGTTCGCGCCGGTCGAGGATCGCGATGCGCCGGGGCAGGGCTTCACCCACAAGCGCGACGACATCGTCACGATCGCAGCACCTCAGCTCGGCAAGCTGGTCAACCGCATGCGCGCAAGCGACGAATGCGAGCCCTGGACCTTCGGCATCGGCGCGCTGATGAAAAATCTGGCGCAGCGCAAGCTGATCTAGCGCCAGCTTTACTTCACCTCGCCCCGCTTGCGAGGAGAGGTCGAAATTCACGCATGGCGCGGATTTCGGGTGAGGGGGCTCTCCGCGAGTCCGTCCATCACCGTCTCCGCGCCAACCCTCTCAGAGCGAGCAAAGTTCGTCGCGCGCCCGCAAGCGCGGCGGGAGAGCGCACTTTCGCTGTTGCGCTCACTCAACCGGCCTTCAAGTTCGCCGGCGAGCCGCATTCTTTCCTTCATCTCCCCGTTGCATCCACGGAACAAAATCGCGCTCAGGGTGTCATATGACCGCCCACAGGGTTCGCCCGCGCTTTCCACTAAATAGTCAAATAATATGACTATACGGAACCAAACTTCCGTGAAATAGTGCCTCCCGCCGCCCGCTAGGAGCGGTCTTCGGGTGCTATGCTACCAACAGGCGCCCGGGATAACACAAGACGACTCTTGGGGAGACACGCCTGATGACCTTCAAAGCCCTCTTTGCGGCAACCGCCACGGGCGCGTTGCTGCTCGCGCTTCCGGCCAGCGCCGCCCAACTCACCATCGGCTTCTCGCAGATCGGATCCGAATCCGGCTGGCGCGCGGCCGAGACCTCGGTCTCCAAGCAGGAAGCCGCCAAGCGCCAGGTCAATCTCAAGATCGCCGACGCCCAGCAGAAGCAGGAGAACCAGATCAAGGCGATCCGCTCCTTCATCGCGCAGAACGTCGATGCGATCTTCCTCGCGCCCGTCGTCTCGACCGGCTGGGACGCGGTGCTGAAGGAGGCTAAGGAAGCCAAGATCCCGGTCGTGCTGCTCGACCGCGACATCGATCCCTCCGGCAAGGACCTCTATCTCACCGCGGTGACCTCGGACAGCGTGCACGAAGGCGAGGTCGCCGGCGACTGGCTCGCCAAGGCTGTTGGCGAGAAGGCTTGTAACGTCGTCGAATTGCAGGGCACGGTCGGCGCGAGCGTCGCCACCAATCGCAAGAAGGGTTTTGACACCGCGATCGCCAAGCATCCGAATCTGAAGGTGGTGCGCAGCCAGACCGGCGACTTCACCCGCGCCAAGGGTAAGGAGGTGATGGAGAGCTTCATCAAGGCCGAAGGCGGCGGCAAGTCGATCTGCGCAGTCTATGCGCACAACGACGACATGATGGTCGGCGCGATCCAGGCGATGAAGGAGGCCGGCCTCAAGCCCGGCAAGGACATCCTCACCGTCTCGATCGACGCGGTTCCCGACATCTTCAAGGCGATGGTCGCCGGCGAAGCCAATGCCACGGTGGAGCTGACGCCCAACATGGCGGGCCCCGCGCTCGATGTCGTCGCGGCCTTCAAGGCCAAGGGCACCGTTCCGCCGAAATGGATCCAGACCGACTCGAAGCTCTATACCGCTGCCGACGATCCGCAGAAGATCTACGACAGCAAGAAGGGCCTCGGTTACTGAGCGGGAGCCGCGCCGCCGGACCGCCATTTGAGCGGGGGGACGGCGGTGCAACCCTCTTCGAAACCGCTGCGCGAACGAATAGGCTGGGCGTCCGCATCGCCTGCGGACGCCGGCGGGAGTGACGTTGCGATGGAAAACAGCCTCGATCCTGCTCCGCCGCTCCTTCAGGTGCGCGGGATCAGCAAGAGCTTTGGCGCGGTGCGCGCGTTGCAGGAGGTCGACTTCACGCTCCGCGCCGGCGAGATCCACGCTCTGCTCGGCGAAAACGGCGCCGGCAAATCCACGCTGATCAAGGTGATCACCGGTGTGTTTCCGCGCGATGCTGGCATCGTCCGGCTCGGCGGCACGGAGGTTGCGCCGCGCTCGGCCAAGGCGGCGCTTCAGGCCGGCATCGCCACCGTCTACCAGGAGGTCAACCTGCTGCCGAACCTTTCGGTGGCACAGAACCTGTTTCTCGACCGCCAGCCGATGCGCTTCGGCATCGTACGCGAAGCCGAGATGCGCCGCCGCGCGAAAGTGCTGCTCGCGGGCTTCGGCCTCGACATCGACGTCGCCGCGCCGCTCGGCAGCTATTCCGTCGCCGTGCAGCACGTCACGGCAATCGCGCGCGCCGTCGATCTCTCGGCGCGCGTGCTGATCCTCGACGAGCCGACCGCGAGCCTCGACCGTCACGAGGTCGAGATCCTCTTTGGCATTATGCGCCAGCTTGCCGGCCGCGGCATCGGCATCGTCTTCGTCAGCCATTTTCTCGATCAGGTCTATGAGATTTCCGACCGAATCACTGTGCTGCGCAACGGGCGACTGGTCGGCGAGCGCGAGACCGCCTCGCTGCCGCGGCTCGAGCTGATCAGGCTGATGCTCGGCCGCGAGCTCGCGGAGACGACCAGTGAACGGGCCTCGGCAGGCGAGCATAAAGTGCGCGAGGTCTGCGCGAGTTTCGAGAATTATGGCAAGGCCGGCTATGTCGCGCCGTTCAATCTCGAGCTGCGCCACGGCGAGGTCGTCGGGCTCGCCGGCCTGCTCGGCTCGGGCCGAACCGAGACGGCGCGGCTGGTGTTCGGCGCCGAGCGCGCCGATCGCGGGCAGGCGAGGGTGGAGGGCGCCCCGGTGCGACTCCAGACGCCGCGCGACGGCGTGCGCCACGGCTTCGGCTATTGCCCGGAGGAGCGCAAGACCGATGGCATCGTCGCCGATCTCACCGTGCGCGAGAACATCGTGCTGGCGCTCCAGGCCAAGCGCGGCCTCTACCTGCCGCTGTCACGCCGCGAGCAGGACGAGATCGCGCGCCGTTACGTCAAGATGCTCGACATTCGCCCGCCCGACCCCGAGCGCCCCGTCGGTCTGCTGTCCGGCGGCAATCAGCAGAAGGTACTGCTGGCGCGCTGGCTCGCGACCTCGCCGCGGCTCTTGGTGCTGGACGAGCCGACCCGCGGCATCGATGTCGGTGCGCATGCCGAGATCATCCGCCTGATCCGCGAGCTCTGCGACGACGGGCTCGCGCTGCTCGTCATCTCCTCCGAGCTCGACGAGATCGTGACCTATTCCGACCGCGTCGTGGTGCTGCGCGATCGCGCCCATGTCGACGAGCTCACCGGTGAGGCGATCGACGTCACCAACATTCTCGCGGCCATTGCTGCTGACGGTGCCGCCGTTGCGCATGAGGGCCGGGCATGACAGCGCTCTTGCCGCGCCGCGGCCTTGCCCAGATTCTTGCCCTGATCGTCATCCTGGCGGTCGATCGCGCGGTGTCGCCGCAGTTCTTCGACCTGCGTCTCCAGGACGGCCGGCTGTTCGGCAGCCTCATCGACGTGCTCAACCGCGGCACGCCGGTGGCGCTGCTCTCGCTCGGCATGGTGCTGGTGATCGCGACGCGCGGCATCGATCTGTCGGTCGGCGCGGTCATGGCGATCTCGGGCGCGATCGCGGCGAGCCTCGCCGATAGTCACGGCCTTCCGGTCGTACTTGCGGCCGCGCTCGGCGCGGGCCTTCTCTGTGGCCTCTGGAACGGCTTTCTCGTCAGCGTGCTCGGCATGCAGCCGATCGTCGCGACGCTGATCCTGATGGTGGCCGGCCGCGGCATCGCGCAGCTCATCACTGAGGGACGCATCGTGACCTTCACCTCGCCCGATCTGGTCTGGCTCGGCAACGGTGCGGTGCTCGGCCTGCCGGTGCCGGTCGCAATCGCGCTCGGGATGCTGATCCTCACCGGCGCGGTGGTGCGCGGCTCGGCCCTCGGGCTCCTGATCGAGGCGACCGGCGGCAATGCGCGGGCGAGCGAGCTCGCAGGCGTCGGTACGCGCGCGATGATCCTGGCGGTCTATGTCTGGTGCGGCATCTGCGCCGCGCTCGCCGGCGTGATCGCGGCGGCTGACATCATGGGGGCGGATGCCAATAATGCCGGCCTGTGGCTCGAGCTCGACGCCATTCTCGCGGTGGTGATCGGCGGCACCTCGCTGTTCGGTGGCCGCTTCAGCCTCATCCTCGCGGTGCTCGGCGCGCTGATCATCCAGACCATGAACACGGGCATCCTCTTGTCCGGCTATCCGCCGGAGTTCAACCTGCTGGTCAAGGCGGTGGTGGTGCTGGCAGTGCTGCTGCTGCAATCGCCGAAATTTTCAGGTGTCGCCGGCATCGTCGCGCGGCTGCGGAGGACGAAAGCATGAAAGGCCTGCCGCCCGTCCTCGTCACGGCCATGGTGCTCGTTGCTGGCTTTGCGCTCTGTGCGGTGCAGTTTCCCAACATTGCCTCGACCCGCGTGGTCGGTAATCTTCTCACTGACAATGCCTTCCTCGGAATCGTGGCGACCGGCATGACCTTCGTCATCATCTCCGGCGGGATCGATCTTTCGGTCGGCTCGGTGATCGGCTTCACCACCGTCTTCGTTGCGCTTGCGATCGAGCGCTGGGGTATGCCGCCGTTCGTCGCCTTCGTTGCGGTTCTTGTGCTCTCTGCTGCGTTCGGCGCGGCGATGGGCGCCGTTATCCATGTCTTTGATCTGCCGCCCTTCATCGTGACGCTCGCAGGAATGTTCCTGGCTCGCGGCGCGAGCTTCCTGCTCTCGACGGAATCGGTGCCGATCACCGCGCCGGTCTATTCGACGGTCTCCGACTTTGCGCTGCGATTGCCCGGGGGCGGGCGGCTGACGGCGATCGCGATCATCATGCTCGCGATCGTGATCGGCGGCGTGCTCCTGCTGCATCTCACGCGGTTCGGCGCTAATGTCTACGCACTCGGCGGCAGCCGGTCGACTGCCAGCCTGATGGGTGTCGCGGTGGGCAAGATGACGGTCAAGATCTACATGCTGTCGAGCCTGCTCGCAGGGATTGCCGGCATCGTGTTCTCGTTCTACACCAGCGCCGGTTACTCGCTCTCCGCCGTCGGCGTCGAGCTCGACACCATCGCGGCGGTGGTGATCGGCGGCACGCTGCTCACGGGCGGGCAGGGCTCGGTGATCGGCACCTTCCTCGGCGTTCTGATCCAGGGCCTGATCCAGACCTACATCAACTTCGACGGGACGCTGTCGAGCTGGTGGACCAAGATCGCGACCGGCGTGCTGCTGTTCGCGTTCATCGCCTTGCAGCAGGCGCTGGTCGCGATCGCGCGCCGGCCGGTCACCAGGAGTGCAGGAGCAGCCTCATGACCTCGCGCATCGTGGTGATTCCGACACGGCGGGCGCATTCCAATCATGCGGAAGTGGCCCGCTCGATCGGCGTCGACATCATCGCCGGCCGCTACGGGGAGGGGACGCGGCTGCCGGGCGATGCCGAGATGATCGCCATGTTCGGCGTGTCGCGGCCGGTGTTGCGCGAGAGCGTGAAGACGCTCGTCGCCAAGGGCCTGCTCACGACCAAGGCGCGGGTCGGCACCGTCGTGCGCGAGCGCGGTGCCTGGAACATGTTCGACGCCGATGTGCTCGCCTGGCATCTGGACGCCGGCATCGACAAGCGGTTCCTCAACGACCTTGCCGAGATTCGCCTCGCGGTCGAGCCGCGGGCGGCGATGCTCGCGGCCGGTCGGCGGTCGGAGGAGGACCTTGCTCAGCTCCGGCGCAGCATGGAGCGCATGCGGAACGAAGCTTCCGATTCCGTCGGCTTTGCCGACGCCGACCTCGCGCTGCACGTCGCGGTGGCGCGCGCATCGGGCAATCTGTTCATGCGCTCGATCGGCCATGTCATCGAGGCCGCTCTTCGCGCCTCGTTCCTGCTGAGCGCCCCGGTCGAGCCCGAAGACCGCGATACCGTGCTGCTCTGGCACCAGAAGATCGTCGATGCGATCGCCGCGGGCGATGCCGATGCCGCGTCTGAGGCGATGATCTTTGTCATTCACAACGGCATGCGCCGCCATGAGGACACGGTGATCGAGACCGCACCGGCCGACGCGCTGCCATCCGTGAAATCCGGAGAGGAATCGTGACCGAACTTCGCATTGCCATTGTCGGCTTCGGCAAGATCGCGCGCGACCAGCATGTCGGCGCGATCTCGGCCACACCGGGCGCGACGCTGGCGGCCATCGCGAGCCGCAACGCCTCGCTGCCGGGACTGCCGCATTTTGCGACCATCGAGGAGCTGCTGGAGCTGGGACCGCCGATCGACGCGGTGTCGCTTTGCACTCCGCCGCAGGTGCGGCGCGCTCAGGCCGCCGCGGCGCTCGCCGCTGGCAAACACGTGATGCTGGAGAAGCCGCCCGGCACCGGCGTCGCAGAGCTCGATCCGCTGATCGCGATGGCGGCAGCGGCAAAGCGAACGCTGTTTGCAACTTGGCACTCGCGCTATGCCCCGGCGGTCGAGCCGGCGCGGCAATGGCTCGCCGCGCGTCGCATCGCCTCCGTGCACATTAGCTGGAAGGAGGATGTCCGCGTCTGGCATCCCGGGCAGGGGTGGATCTGGGAGCCCGGCGGGCTCGGCGTGTTCGATCCCGGCATCAACGCGCTGTCGATCTTGACCCGTATCCTTCCAAAGCCTGTGTTCGTCACGGCGGCCGAGCTCGCTTTTCCCGCTAATTGCCAAGCGCCGATCGCCGCGAACCTGACGCTGACCGACATCGGCGGTCTGCCGATCACCGCCGAGTTCGACTTCCGCCAGACCGGACCGCAGAGCTGGGATATCCTCGTGGAAACAGACCAGGGCCGGATGACGTTGTCCGGCGGTGGCAGGCGCATGGCGGTCGACGGCAAGGTCATTGCCGAGGCAGCCGATGAGGAATATCGCGAACTCTACCGGCGTTTCGTCGACCTCACCGCGACCGGCGCAAGCGATGTCGATCTTGCGCCGCTTCGTCTCGTCGCCGATGCCTTCCTGCTCGGCAAGCGCAATATCGTCGAACCGTTTGTGGACTGAACATGGCTGGCTCAAAAATCATAAGAGACGCTTTCGGGACGCTGCCGGACGGTCGCACGGTGGAGCGTATCGTGCTGCGCGGGGAGGGTGGCTTCGAGGCGCGCATCATCACCCACGGCGCGGTGTTGCAGGCGCTGATCGCGGCGGATGCCAAGGGCGGCTATGACGACGTCGTGCTCGGTCACGACGCGTTCGCCGGCTATCTCGCCGCGCGGAAGTTTTTCGGCGCGACCGTCGGCCGCTACGCCAACCGCATCGCCAAGGGACAGTTTTCGCTCGACGGCGAGACGGTGCAGCTCGCCGTCAACAACGGCCCGAATGCGCTGCATGGCGGGCTGGATGGATTTGATCGCAAGCTCTGGGAAATTGCCGAGATCGACGAGGGCGCCGAGCCCGCGGTCACGCTCACCTATGTCAGCGCGGACGGCGAGGAGAATTATCCCGGCCGGCTCGATGTGCGCCTGACCTATCGCGTCACCGGCCCGACCGAGCTGTCACTGAGCATGGAGGCGCGGACGGACCGGCCGACCATCGTCAACCTGACCAATCACAGCTTCTTCAATCTGGAAGGGGCGACGTCCGCTATGCCGATCCTCGACCACCGGCTCACGGTCGCGGCGGAGCATTTTCTTGCGATCGATCCGAACGCGATTCCGCTGCCCGAGCCGCCGCGCGCGGTCGCCGGCACGCCGTTCGACTTCCGCACGGCAAAGCAGGTGGGCGAACGCATCCGCGAGAACGATCAGCAATTGCGCAACGGCAAGGGCTACGATCACACCTACTGCCTGGCGCGTGATGGAAAGCTTCACCTTGCTGCGCGGCTGGAGGCTCCTCGCTCGGGACGTGTCATGGAGCTGTTCACTGATCAGCCCGGACTTCAGGTCTATTCCGGCAACTATCTCGACGGCACGATCGCAGGGAAAGGCGGCAAGCTGTACCGGCAGTCGGACGCCATGTGTCTGGAGCCGCAGATCTGGCCGGACGCGCCGAACCGGCCGGATTTCCCGAGCCCGCGCCTCGCGCCGGGCGAGGTCTATCGGCATCACACGGTCTATCGGTTTGCGGTGAGGTCGTCATAATGGAACAAGTGCCGACGTCCGTTCTCTCCCCGGAGCCTTGTCACCTCGGCGAGGGACCTACCTATGACGTAACCACCGATACCGCCTGGTGGTTCGACATTCGCGAGGGGCGGCTGTTTGAGGCGCACTTGAGCAACGGCAACATCCGTGTCCACGCGCTCGGCCGGATGGCGAGTGCGCTCGGGCGCATCGATGCCGAACACCAATTGATCGTCGCGGAGGACGGGCTCTACGTCCGGCAGATCGCCGACGGCGCGATGACGCTGTTTTGTCCGCTCGAAGCCGACAACCCCGCCACGCGTTCCAACGACGCCCGTGTTCACCAGTCCGGCACATTCTGGATCGGCACCATGGGCCGCAAGGCCGAGCGAGGGGCCGGTGCGATCTACGCGCTCCATGGCGGCAAGATCTCGACGCTGTTCCCCGGCATCAGCATTCCCAACTCGATCTGCTTCTCGCCGGATGGTGCCACCGGCTACTTTGCCGACACCGCGCGCGCGGTGCTCTATGCCGTTCCGCTCAATCCATCCACCGGTTTGCCGCGCGCCGAGCCCCAGGTGCTGTTGCGTCACACCGGCATCGGCGGCCTCGACGGCTCGGTGTGCGACGCCGAAGGCCTGATCTGGAATGCCTGCTGGGGTGCTGGCCGCATCGACATCTACAGCCCGCAGGGCGAGCGCATTCGCTCATTGAAGGTGCCGGCACGGCAGGCGAGTTGCCCCGCTTTCGTTGGTCCCGATCTGTCGCGCTTGCTGGTCACTTCCGCCTGGCAGGATATGGACGCGGCGGCGCGCGCCGCCGATCCGAACGCAGGCTGCACCTTTCTGCTCGAGGCATCCGCACGCGGTCGTGCGGAGCCCGACGTCAAGCTTGCATAGGAGACAACGAAGCAATCACACCGACTTCTGACGTCAACGACTACGCAACGACACCCAAAGGGAGTGAAACATGCTGAAATTGAAGACGACGTTCCTTGCGCTCGCCCTGGCGGGAGCCGCCGCCATGGCTGCGGACGGCCCTGTATTCGCCCAAGACAAGCCGACCGTCGGCATCGCCATGCCGACGAAATCCTCCGCGCGCTGGATCGACGACGGCAACAACATGGTCAAGGTGCTGAAGGAGCGCGGGTACAACACCGACCTGCAATATGCGGAGGATGACATTCCGAACCAGCTCTCGCAGGTCGAGAACATGGTGACCAAGGGCGCCAAGGCGCTGGTCATTGCAGCGATTGACGGCACCACGCTTTCCGACGTGCTGAAGCAGGCCAAGGCCAAGGGCATCACCGTCATCGCCTATGATCGCCTGATCCGCGGCACGCCCAACGTCGACTACTACGCGACGTTCGACAACTTCCAGGTCGGCGTGCTCCAGGCGCAGTCGATCGAGCAGGGTCTTGGTCTGAAGGAAGGCAAAGGCCCCTTCAACATCGAGTTGTTCGGCGGCTCGCCGGACGACAACAACGCCTACTTCTTCTACAATGGCGCAATGTCAGTGCTGAAACCCTACATTGACAGCGGCAAGCTCGTCGTCGTCTCCGGCCAGATGGGCATGGACAAGGTCGCAACGCTGCGCTGGGATGGCGCCACCGCGCAGGCCCGCATGGACAACCTGCTCAGCGCCTACTACGGCAACAAGAAGGTCAACGCCGTGCTGTCGCCCTATGATGGCCTCTCGATCGGCATCATCTCGTCGCTGAAGGGCGTCGGCTATGGCAGCGCCGACCAGCCGATGCCTGTTATCAGCGGCCAGGATGCGGAAGTGCCCTCGATCAAGGCGATGCTGCGCGGCGATCAGTATTCGACCATCTTCAAGGATACCCGCGATCTCGCCAAGGTCACCGCCGACATGGTCGACGCGGCCCTCGCCGGCAAGCAGGTCACCGTCAACGACACCAAGACCTACGAGAACGGCGTCAAGACGGTGCCGTCCTATCTGCTCAAGCCGGTCGTGGTCTACAAGAACAATTGGGAGAAGGTTTTGGTTGACAGCGGCTACTACAAGAAGTCGCAATTCCAGTGAGCGACGGGTCCGGCAGGCGGGCGGCGCCTGCCGGACCATACTTCCTTAGGATGGGACAACGACGATGACCCCGATGCTGGAGATGCGCAACGTCAGCAAGAGCTTCGCCGGTGTGCAGGCGCTGCGCGACGTCAATTTCTCGGTCGAGGCAGGGCAGATCCACGCGCTCGTCGGCGAGAACGGCGCCGGCAAGTCCACGCTGATGAAAGTGCTGAGCGGAGTCTATGCGCATGGCAGCTACGAAGGCACCATCGTCTTCGACGGCGAGGAGCGCCGCTTCCGCGACATCAACGATTCGGAGGCGCTCGGCATCATCATCATCCACCAGGAGCTGGCGCTGATCCCGCTGATGTCGATCGCGGAGAACATCTTCCTGTCGCACCCGCCATCGAAGCTCGGCGTCATCGACCGTGACGAGGTGTACCGTCGCACGCGGGAGCTTCTGGCCCAGGTCGGCCTAAGGGAGTCGCCGGACACGCTGATCACCGATCTCGGTGTCGGCAAGCAGCAGCTCGTCGAGATTGCGAAAGCACTGTCCAAGCGGGTGCGGATGCTGATCCTGGACGAGCCGACCGCGAGCCTCAACGAGGCCGACAGCGCGGCGCTGCTCGATCGCCTGATGAAATTCCGGGAGCAGGGCATCGGCTCGATCCTGATCTCGCACAAGCTGAACGAGGTCGCCCGCGTCGCCGACCACATCACGGTGCTGCGCGATGGCCGCACCGTCGACAGCATCGACTGCCGTGCCGGACCGGTCGAGGAAGACCGCATCATCCGCAGCATGGTCAACCGCGATCTCGCCCATCGCTTTCCGGAGCGCAGCGCGACGATCGGCGAGCCCGTGCTCGAGGTCTCGAATTGGTCGGTCTACCATCCGATCCATCCCGAACGGCAGGTTATCAAGAACGTCGGTTTCAGCGTCAAGCGCGGCGAGGTCGTGGGCATCGCGGGACTGATGGGCGCGGGCCGCACCGAGTTCGCCATGAGCCTGTTCGGGCGTTCCTGGGGCACCAATGTCAGCGGCGGTCTCCGGCTCGAAGGCAGGGAGATGGTGCTGCCGAGCGTGGCGGCCGCGATCGACGCGGGCCTTGCCTATGTCACCGAGGACCGCAAGCAGCTCGGGCTGATCCTCGCCGACGACGTGCGCAAGAACATCACGCTCGCAAGCCTCGATCAGGTCGCGCCCGGCCGGATGATCGACGACATCGCCGAGCTGAAGGTCGCGAGCGACTACCGCAACCGGATGCGCATACGCTGCTCCGACGTCTATCAGGAGACCGGCCAGCTCTCTGGCGGCAACCAGCAGAAGGTCGTGCTGTCGAAATGGCTGATGACCGATCCTAAGGTGCTGGTCCTGGATGAGCCGACACGCGGCATCGACGTCGGTGCCAAATACGAGATTTACTGTATCATCAACGAGCTCGCGGAGGCCGGCCGCGGTGTCGTGGTGATCTCCTCGGAAATGCCCGAGCTGCTCGGTATCTGCGATCGCATCTGCGTCATGAACGACGGTGCTTTCGTCGGCGAGTTTCCCGCAACCGAGGCGACGCAGGAGAAGATCATGCGCGCCATCATGCGCAACGACAGAGACTTTGGGAGCGGCGTGCCTGAGGCCGCGGAGATGGGAGGATCGCAGCCATGACCGACAAGACGGTTTCGCTGCCCGAGGAGCGCCGGCACGGTAGCTTCATCAAGAACAACTTACGCAACTACGGCATGCTGATATCGCTCGTTGCGATCATGTTGTTCTTCCAGGTGGTCACCGGCGGCACGCTGCTCCAGCCGCTCAACCTCACCAATCTCGTGCTGCAGAACAGCTACATCGTCATCATGGCGCTGGGCATGCTGCTGGTGATCGTGACCGGCCATATCGATCTCTCGGTCGGCTCGGTCGCGGGCTTCATCGGCGCCGTGGCTGCGGTGCTGATGGTGACGTACAAGGTCGACTACACCATCGCCTTCATCGCCTGCCTCTTGGTCGGTGCCGCCATCGGCGCGGCTCAGGGCTATTGGGTGGCCTATTTCGGCATCCCGTCCTTCATCGTCACGCTGGCCGGCATGCTCGTATTCAAAGGGCTTGCGCTCGCGGTCTTGCAGGGTCAATCGCTCGGGCCGTTCCCGCCGACCTTCCAGAAACTGTCCTCGGGCTTCATTCCGGAGCTTCTGCCCGAGGCCGGCACGCTGCATCCGACCTCGATGCTGATCGGCGCCGTGCTGGCGCTGGCGCTGGTCTATGCCAGCGCCAAGAGCCGCTCGCGCGAGCAGTCGCACGGAATCGAGGTCGAGCCTTACGCGTTCTTCCTCGGCAAGAGCGTCGTGCTTGCCTGCGCTGTGCTCTATTTCACCTATCTGATCGCGACCTATCGGGGCCTGCCGAACGTGCTGGTGATCATGAGTGCGCTGATCGCGCTCTACGGCTTCGTCACCCGCCGCACCGTGATCGGACGTCAGATCTACGCCGTCGGCGGCAATGCCAAGGCAGCAAAGCTCTCGGGTATCAAGACCGAGCGGCTCACCTTCTTCACCTTCGTCAACATGGGCGTGCTTGCTGCGCTGGCCGGCCTCGTCTTCGCGGCACGCCTCAACACCGCGACCCCGAAGGCAGGCCTCGGCTTCGAGCTCGACGTCATCGCCGCCTGCTTCATCGGCGGCGCCTCGGCCTATGGCGGAGTGGGGCGCGTCGGCGGTGCCGTGGTCGGCGCCATGATCATGGGCGTGATGAACAACGGTATGTCGATCCTCGGCATCGGCATCGATTACCAGCAGGTCATCAAGGGCCTGGTGCTGCTCGGTGCTGTCTGCATCGACGTGTACAACCAGCGCCGGTAGGCTGGCGACGAGATCGGCGGGCAAAGGCGCGAAAGCGCCGTGCCCGTCGTCTTCAGCAGTCGCTCAGGACTGCAGCACCGGAACCAATCCGTAGCGCAGCATCGTTTCCTTCAACTTGGCCGGGTCAGGCGTGCCGCTCGAGAGCAGGGCGGCCATTTCCTTGAAGTACTGCGGGCCCAGCACGCCTGGGCTGAGGATGCACAGGCAGGTCGCTGGCCGGGGCGAGCGGTTGGTGAAGCTGTGTACCGCGCCGCGCCGGATGAACGCGGTCTCGCCCGGGGCCACGTCGACATCCTCTCCGTCGATCCGCCAGGTCGAGATGCCGCTCAGTCCATAGATCGTCTCGTCCCAGCGATCGTGATAGTGAGGGATCGGCATGCGCGCGTTCGGCTGGAGCGTCATCTCGAACAGATCGAGGCTGCCGGCGGTATCTTCCTTGCTCTGCAGAAACGTGAGCTGCAGCGCGCCAAGATTGATGATCTCAGGCATGGCGATCTCATCGGATCGTGTGCGATAGCCAACACTATCGCGTTATGGCGATAAGCCAAGGGGCTCTGTCGTAGGATTGGGCACGCGGATGCTCTGCGTACCCTGCGACTACTGGGTCGTGAAGAGCACCACCGCGATGGCGACGGAGAGGCCGACCGCGGATGCGCTCGCCACGGCCGACAGCACGCCCATCCTTCTGAGCGCCACCGCGAACAGGATGATGATGGGGGCGACAGTCACCAGCCCGATTTGTGCATCGCTCATGATGGCCGTTCGCCGCTCCATGGAACTCCCTGACTGAGACCGTTCGTACGGCGGGGCGGCGGGCTCGACGTTGCGCGGGGGCAAACAACTTTCTCTCGGTCGCCTTGTTTGTCGCGCGACAAATTTGAGCCGCGAGGTGTGGGCTAAGGCTGGCCGGTGTCCTGATCCGGAGAGCAGATGTCGGCAACCGAGTGCGAACAAGAGGGGAGCGGGTGGGGCATTTTGGAAGATCTTCCCGGCGATCCCATGATCTGGGTGCTGATCTTCAGCGAACTGGCCGCGTTCGGTCTGTTCATTGGCGCCTTCGTGACCGCCCGGGTGCTTCACCCGGCAATGTTCGCAGCCGGGCAGGCGGCTCTTGATTCGCGTCTTGCCGGGCTCAACACGGTCGTCCTGGTGACAAGCGGCTGGGCGGCCGCCCACGGCACGAAATCCGCGCGCGCCGGGGAAAGGCCGAGATCGCGCCGCTGGCTCGTCGGTGCCATGGTGCTCGGCGGCCTGTTCGTGGCGATCAAGCTCGTCGAATATGGCGGTGAGATCGGCCGCGACATTAGCCTGGAAACCAGCACGTTCTTCACGCTGTACTTTCTCCTGACCGGCTTTCACCTCCTGCACGTCTGCCTCGGCATCGTCATCCTTGCCGTGGTCTGCCGCCGCGCGGAGCCGACCGGCGTCGAGACGGGAACCGCGTTTTGGCACATGGTCGACCTGGTCTGGATCGTCATGTTCCCGGTTCTCTATTTGGTGCGATGATGGCGCCCGATCGTCTCGACACGACCTGGATGGTGCTGATCGGGCTCGCGCTTGCAACCATCCTGGTGCCATCGTTCCTGCCGCGGCCGCTGCTCGCCAACGCTCTGCTGCTTGTCCTCGCCGCCGTGAAGGGCCGCCGGATCGTGCTCGACTATCTCGATCTTCGCGCAGCGCCCGCGCTGTGGCGCAGCCTTGTGGGTGGGTGGATCGTCGTCCTCACTCTGTTTGCCTGGCTTGCGTCTGCCGCCGTCGTCTTGATCTGACGGCTGGGCGGCCATCGTCGCGCTCATTGCGCCCAGACAAAGACCGGACGGTGCCGACCGGCAATAAAAGCCATCATCGCTTCTCTCGATACGACTCAACCGGAAAGGATTGGCAATGGCTGAACGCCTGACCAAGTCGGCGGCACGAAACGTCTTTTACGGCGGATCGGCCTTCTTCTTCGCCATCTTCATAGGGCTGACGGCGCACAGCCACTACTACATGGTCACGAGCTCGACCGATGCGACGACGCTGACCGCGTCGGTCGCCCGCGGCAAGCACGTCTGGGAGAGAAACTCCTGCATCAACTGCCACACTCTGCTCGGCGAGGGCGCCTATTTCGCGCCCGAAGTCGGCAATGTCTGGGACCGCTGGGGCGGCAAGGAGGATCCTGACGGTGCGCGCGAGACGCTGAAGGCCTGGATGCAGGCGCAGCCGTCCGGCGCGCCGGGCCGGCGGCAGATGCCGCAGTTCAATCTCACAGATCAGGAACTCAACGATCTCGCCGACTTCCTGCAGTGGACGAGCACGATCAAGCGCCAGGATTGGCCGCCGAACAAGGCCGGCTGAGCATCCGCGTCCCGACCTCAAGACAGAGAGCACTTCGATGAAATATCAGACCCAAAAAGTCGCGATGCTGTATTTCTACGGCGCGCTGACGCTGTTCCTCGCCCAGGTCGCGTTCGGCGTCCTCGCCGGGACCATCTACGTCCTGCCCAATACCCTATCATCCATCCTGCCGTTCAACATCGTCAGGATGATCCACGCCAATGCGCTGATCGTGTGGTCCCTGATCGGCTTCATGGGTGCCACCTACTTCTTGCTGCCGGAGGAGACCGAGACCGAGCTGTTCAGCCCGCTGCTCGCGAAGATTCAGTTCTGGATGTTCTTCGGTGCGGCCGGTGTCGCCGTGGTCGGCTATCTCTTTCACTACCACGAGGGCCGTGAATTCCTCGAGCAGCCCTTCATCATCAAGGTCGGCATCGTCGTCGTCTGCCTGATGTTTTTGTTCAACGTGACGATGACGGCGCTCAAAGGACGCAAGACCACGGTCACCAACATCCTGCTGTTCGGGCTTTGGGGCGTCGCGATCTTCTTCCTGTTCGCCTTCTACAATCCGGCCAATCTCGCTGTCGACAAGATGTACTGGTGGTACATCGTCCACCTCTGGGTCGAGGGCGTCTGGGAGCTGATCATGGCGTCCGTGCTCGCCTTCCTGATGATCAAGCTCAATGGCATCGATCGCGAGGTGGTCGAGAAGTGGCTCTATGTCATCATCGGGCTCGCGCTGTTCTCGGGCATTCTCGGCACCGGCCATCACTTCTACTGGATCGGCGCCCCCGGCTACTGGCAGTGGATCGGCTCGCTGTTCTCCACGCTCGAGGTCGCGCCCTTCTTCACCATGGTGATCTTCACCGTGCAGATGACCTGGAAAGCCGGGCGCAAGCATCCCAACCGCGCTGCTCTGCTGTGGTCGGTCGGCTGTTCGGTGATGGCGTTCTTAGGGGCCGGCGTCTGGGGCTTCCTGCACACGCTGTCCTCGGTGAACTACTACACCCACGGCACGCAGGTGACGGCCGCCCACGGCCATCTCGCCTTCTTCGGCGCCTATGTGATGCTGAATCTCGCGGTGATGGCCTATGCAGTTCCGCAGCTCAAGCGGCGTGCGCCGTACAACCAGTGGCTCAGCATGACGAGCTTCTGGATCATGTGCACGGCCATGATGACCATGACGTTCGCCTTGACCTTCGCCGGCGTGATCCAGGTCCATCTCCAGCGCGTGCTAGGTCAGAGCTACATGGACGTGCAGGATCAGCTCGCGATGTTCTACTGGGTTCGCCTCGGCTCCGGCGTATTCGTCGGCATCTCCGCGCTGATGTTCGTCTGGGCGGTGCTCGTGCCCGGCCGCGAGAAGCAGGCGGCCATCCCCGCCGCGCTACAACCTGCCGAATAGGCGCGAGGGGCGGCTGCGCAAGAAAAAGCGCGGCCGCCCGTCAGGAATTCCGGAGAGAGATCATGAAACCTGCACTTCACGCCGTGACGACGCCCGCGTCCGAGCTTCCGGCCTATGTCGCGAGCGGCCACGAATGCGCGCTGTTCGAACATGCCTGGCGTCATCGCCTGCCGGTTCTGCTCAAGGGGCCGACCGGCTGCGGCAAGACGCGCTTCGTCGCCCATATGGCGGGGCGCCTTCGCTTGCCGCTCCATACCGTCGCCTGCCACGACGATCTCACCGCGGCCGATCTCACCGGCCGCTATCTCTTGAGGGGCGGCGACACCGTTTGGACTGATGGTCCGCTGACGCGTTCGGTGAGAGAAGGCGGCATCTGCTATCTCGACGAGGTAGTGGAGGCGCGCAAGGACGTGACCGTCGTCCTGCATCCGCTCACAGACGATCGCCGCATCCTGCCGCTCGAGCGCACCGGCGAGGAGCTCGCGGCGCCTGCGAGCTTCATGCTGGTGGTCTCCTACAATCCCGGTTACCAGACGCTCCTGAAGGCGCTGAAACCATCGACGCGGCAGCGCTTCATCGCCATCGAGTTCGGCTTCCTGCCGCCGGAGCAGGAGGTCGCGGTGGTGGCGGCCGAAAGCGGTCTCACGCCGGAGCGCGTGCGGCCGCTGGTTCAGCTCGCCGGCCGGCTGCGGGCGCTGAAAGGACACGACCTGGAGGAGGGTGTCTCGACGCGGCTCGTCGTCTATTGCGCGACCCTGATCGCAGCCGGCGTCCCGACCGCCGAGGCCGTGCTGGCGGGCATGATCGAGCCCTTGACCGATGATGCCGATGTCAAGGCGGCCCTGCTCGACGTCACGCGCGCCGTGATCTCCTGAGGGCGGTGCAATGCTCGATTTCCTCGAGCTGGAAGAGACGGTCGGTCGCGCCTGGCATCGCCTGGTCGGCGGCACCGCGAGCTATCCGGTTCATGCCGAGCATGCGCTCTCGCTTAGCGAGGTGCGCCCGCGGATTGCGGTGATGTTCCGCGCGCTCGGCGGCGAGGCCGGCGTCCAGATCGCCAGCGCCGGCGCCCGCCGTGCGGGACACAGGCTCGGATGGCGGCAACGCATCGGCCTCGGCGATGAGCGCCTCGATCAGCCCGGACGTGACGCCGCGACCGTGTTCCTTCCCGACCGGATCGCGATCTTTGCCGATCGTGCGCTGAACGCGGCGTTGTATCGGTGGCTCGCCGCGTGGTTCGCATTCGCTCCCGCCGAAGCGATCGAAGAGGTCGATCCGCTGCGGCGCGATCTCCTGATGTTGCGGCGTGCGAGCGAAATCGCGGTCCTCGTGCTGGCGGAATGTCCCGGCCTGACCGAAGATTACGCGCAGCTGACCGCGGCAACAGCCATGGCCCGGCCGCGCCGGCCATTGCCGCGCATCGAGCAGGAGATGGAGCAGATCGTGCTCGCCCTGCTTGGCGCCGAAGCGCGGCCGGCGGGCAAGCTATGGCCGGCCATGATGGGCACGGGGCCGCTCCCGGACCAGGCGCCGCCAGGATATCACGCCATTCTGCCTTGCCCGCTCTGGGGCGATTGCTGGACGCGCGACCTCGCGCCGGCGGGAACGCATGACGACGAGGCCACCGGGACTGCGGCGTCCACGCCACCGGACGATCGCAAGCGCTTCGCCATCCGCGAGCGCGAGGACGGTGCCCGCCGTGATCCCTTCGTGCTGAACCGCTTCGAAAAAATCCTCGCGATGGCCGAGATGGTCCATGTCGATCGTCCCGCCGACGACAGCGAAGACGAGGACGCGCAGAAGGCGGCCGACGATCTCGACGAGATCACACTCGGGCGGCGGAGCGGCAAGCCCGCAACCCGGCTTAAATTCGATCTCGACCTGCCGCCGGAGGCCATTGATGCTTTGCGGCTCGACGCCAGCCTCACCTATCCGGAATGGGATTATCGCAGCGGAGCGTACCTGCCGGATCATTGCCGCGTGCTCGCCGCCGATGCGGCCGAGAGCGGCGAGTGCTGGGTGCCGGATGAGAGCATGCGCCATCAGATCCGCCAGGTGCGACGCAGGTTCGAGGTCTTGCGACCGCGTCACGAATTGATGCGGGCGCAGGCGGACGGATACGACCTCGATCTCGACGCGCTGGTGCGTGCACGCTGCGATCTGCGTGCCGGCAGCGGCGGGCTCGATCGCGTCCATGTGGCCATGCGGCCGCAGGGCCACGATCTCGCCGTCACCCTGCTGGTCGACGTCTCGCTATCGACCGATGCGTGGATCGATGGTCACCGCGTGCTGGACGTCGAGAAGGAGGCGCTTCTGGTGCTCGCCCATGGGCTTTCGGCTTGTGGCGATCACCACAGCATCCTGACCTTTACATCACGCAGGCGGTCCTGGGTGCGGTTAGAGACCATCAAGGCCTTCGGCGAACCCATGAGCGGGACAGTGGAGCGCCGGATCGGCGCGCTCAGGCCGGGCTATTACACGAGGATCGGTGCGGCTGTGCGCCACGTGACGGCCGAGCTTGCCCGCCAGCCACAGCGCAAGAAGCTGCTGCTCGTTCTGACCGATGGCAAACCGAACGATGTCGATCACTACGAGGGACGTTTTGCGATCGAAGACACCCGCAAATCCGTGCGGGAGGCGCGGCGGCTCGGCATCGCCGTGTTCGGCGTCACGGTCGATGCGACCGCGCAGTGTTACTTTCCGACGCTGTTCGGGCGCGGCGGTTACGCGATCGTCGGCAATATCCGGCGCTTGCCCGCCGCGCTGCCGGCGATCTACCGCCAGTTGGCGCATTAAGGCGCTGGAAAGCCCGCGACGACGTGTTCCAGGTGAGCTATTGCCCATCGATTGGGTATATGATCGAATGGCCGGATGGAAAATGGCCGCCCGAAGCCTGATCTGATCATCTTCGACTGCGACGGCGTGCTCGTCGACAGCGAGCTGCTGAGCTGCCGCTGTCTGTCCGAGGTGTTGGCGGAATTCGGGATCGCGCTCAGCGCAGAACGAGCACTCGAACTGTTCCTCGGACGCAGCACGAAGGCGATCGAACAGCACTATCGCGAAGTCGGGCAGGTCGTGCCGGAGGGATTTCTGCCGCGGCTGAAGTCGCACGTCCTGAAGACATTTGCCGCCTCGCTCGCACCGGTTCCCGGGGTGAGCGCCGTGGTGTCCGAACTGGGCGCGCCGTTCTGCGTGGCTTCGTCCAGCGACCTCGACCGTGTCTCGCTCTCGCTTGATGTCACCGGCCTCAGACCGCATTTCGGCGACCGGCTCTACACGGCACAGATGGTGAAGCACGGCAAGCCGGCGCCGGATCTCTTCCTCCATGCGGCGGCGAGGATGGACGCCGATCCGGCGCGCACGCTGGTGATCGAGGACAGCGTCAGCGGCGTGCAGGCGGCGAAGGCCGCCGGCATGACCGTCTGGGGATTTGTCGGCGGCAGCCATTATCGCGGCCGCGACGGCCGCGCTATATTGGGCAGCGCCGGGGCTGATCGGGTCTTCTCGCGCATGATCGATTTCTGGAAGGACGCTTGACGCTGCCATGGCCGCCGAGAATGAAAAATCCAGGCTCGACGATGCCGCGCGCGCCGGCTGGCTCTATTTCATTGCCGGCCATACGCAGGACGAGATCGCAAAAATGCTCCAGGTCTCGCGTGCGTCGGCGCAGCGTCTGGTCTCGCTATGCCTTGCCGAGCGGCTGATTACGTTCCGGCTCGAACATCCCATTGCCGCTTGCATGGAATTGGCGGCGCGCCTGAAGGAGCGGTTTGATCTCGCCCATTGCGAGGTGGTGCCGGCGGATCCTGCGGCGCCGCAGGCAACCGCGGGAATTGCCGAACGCTGCGCCAATCTGCTCGACTCAACGCTGCGCTCCGAGACGCCCGTGATCGTCGCGCTGGGTACGGGGCGGGCGGTGCGCGCCGCCGTCGAGCGCGTCACGCCGATCGATCGGCCCAATCACCAGATCGTCTCCCTGGTCGGCAACATCTCCGCCGATGGGTCGGCGAGCTTCTACGATACCGTCGGCCGCCTCGCCGACCGCACCGGCGCACGGCACTATCCGATGCCGCTGCCGTTCCTGATGTCGTCGGAGGACGAGCGAAACAAGATGGTCCGCATCGAGCCGATCGCGAGGGTGAAGGCGGTGGCGGCCAAGGCCGATCTTCGCCTCGTCGGCATCGGTCAGATGGATCAGAAGGCGCAGGTCCACATCGACGGCTTCGTCACCCGCGACGAATTGTTCGAGATGATGCGTCTCGGCGCGATCGGCGAGATCACCGGCTGGGCCTATGATTCCAAGGGCCGTCTGCTCAAGGCCGGGACCAACAAGCGCCTTACCAGCATTCCCCCCGACGTGCCGGCCAAAACCACGACGATCGGCGCCGCAGTCGGTGCGGCAAAAGTTCCAGCAATCGCGGCTGCGCTCAACGGCCGCCTGATCAACGGGCTGATCACCGACGAAGTCACCGCCCGGGCGATCCTCGAGCGGTAGGCGGCTCGCTTTCTCAACATCTTCCAAGTTTGGTAGGCGGTCTTGCCATCCGTAATGCTGTCATCATCCGCGAAAGCGGATGATCCAGTACGCCGCGGCCCCGCTTGGGGCAAACCAACTGACCGCACGGAGTACTGGATGCCCCGCCTTCGCGGGGCATGACGGGCGATGGTGCGGCGTCTCCCTCCCGCACCGCAGCACTCAGAAGTCGCTGGATGACCCGTGCGCCTGCTTGACAACGCTTCGCCTTGGGTTGAACATACGCTCAACGCGTGGGCATATGCTCAAAACGCGAGTAGGGAGGTCATCATGAAAAACGTCCTGGGCGCCGTTTGTGGCGCGTCTTGCCTGTTGCTGGCCGTCCCGGCGATGGCCGAAACCACCCTGACGATCGCCACCGTCAACAACGGCGACATGATCCGCATGCAGGGACTGACCAGTGAGTTCACCGCGAAAAATCCCGACGTCACCGTCAAATGGGTGACTCTGGAAGAGAACGTGCTGCGCCAGCGCGTCACCACCGACATCGCCACCAAGGGTGGCCAGTTCGACGTGCTGACCATCGGCACCTATGAGGTGCCGATCTGGGCCAAGAAGGGCTGGCTGGTGCCGCTCGCCAATCTCGGCGCCGATTACGACGTCGCCGATCTTCTGCCGAAGATCCGGGACGCGGTCTCCGTCGACGGCAAGCTCTACGCCGCGCCGTTCTACGGCGAGAGTTCCATGGTGATGTACCGTACCGACCTGTTCCAGAAGGCTGGCCTCACCATGCCGGAGAAGCCGACCTGGGATTTCGTGATCGACGCGGCCAAGAAGCTCACCGACAAGAGCGCCGGCGTCTACGGCATCTGCCTGCGCGGCAAGGCCGGCTGGGGCGAGAACATGGCTTTCCTCTCCGCCATGGCCAATTCCTATGGCGCGCGCTGGTTCGACGAGAAGTGGGAGCCGCAGTTCAACACGCCGGAATGGAAGAAGACGCTGGCGACCTATGTCGACCTGATGAAGCAGGCCGGGCCTCCCGGCGCGAGTTCGAACGGCTTCAACGAGAACCTGGCGCTGTTCAATGCCGGCAAGTGCGCGATGTGGATCGATGCCACGGTCGCGGCCTCCTTCGTCACCAATCCGAAGGACTCCAAGGTCGCCGACAAGGTCGGCTTCGCACTCGCGCCGAACAGCGGGCTCGGCAAGAATGCCAACTGGCTGTGGGCCTGGAATCTCGCGATTCCTGCCGGCTCGAAGAAGACGGAAGCGGCCGAGAAATTCATCGCCTGGGCCACCAGCAAGGACTACACCAAGCTCGTGGCCTCGAAGGAAGGCTGGGCCAACGTGCCGCCGGGCACGCGGACCTCGCTCTACCAGAACCCTGACTACCTGAAGGTCGCGCCGTTCGCCAAGCTGACGCTGGCCTCCATCGACGCCGCCGATCCGAACAAGCCGACCGTGAAGCCCGTGCCCTATGTCGGCGTGCAGTACGCCGCCATCCCCGAATTCCAGGGCATCGGCACGCAGGTGGGTCAGCAATTCTCCGCGGCCCTTGCCGGATCGACCACTGTCGATGCGGCGCTCTCCGCCGCGCAATCCTCGACCGAGCGCGAGATGAAGCGCGCCGGCTACATCAAGTGAGGCGAAACCCGAGCTCTCCCTCCTGAGCTCAAACTGGCGGCCATCCGCCCCAACCGACGGATGGTCGCCTTCTTCCCGGCAAAGGAGAAGCCAGAGATGGCAACCCGGCAGACGCAGTTTCTTGCGCGTTCGCTCCTGACGCCTGCGGTCGGGCTCTTGTTCATCTGGATGATCGTCCCGCTCGCGCTGACGATCTATTTCTCGACGCTGCATTACAGCCTGCTCGATCCCGGCTCGGAAGCGTTCGTCGGGCTGGAAAATTTCCGCTACTTCCTCACTGATCCCGCCTTCCTCGCTTCGCTCCAGAACACGCTGGTGCTGGTCGGCTCGGTACTTGCGCTGACCATCCTGCTCGGTATTCCCCTGGCGCTGCTGCTCGATCAGCCCGTGATTGGCCGCAACATCGTGCGGCTGATGGTGATCGCGCCGTTCTTCGTGATGCCGACGGTGAGCGCACTGGTCTGGAAGAACCTGTTGATGCATCCGGTATCCGGGCTGTTCGCCTGGCTCGCGTCGCTGTTCGGACTGACGCCGATCGACTGGTTCAACGACGTGCCGCTGTTCTCGGTGATCCTGATCGTCGCCTGGCAATGGCTGCCGTTCGCGACGCTGATCTTGCTCACTGCGCTGCAATCGCTCGACGAGGAGCAGAAGGAGGCCGCCGAGATGGACGGCGCCAGCGCGGTCTCGACCTTCATCTACATCACGCTGCCGCACCTCGCGCGTCCGATCACGGTGGTGATCCTGATCGAGACCATCTTCCTGCTCACGGTGTTCGCCGAGATCTTCGTCACCACCGGCGGCGGGCCGGGCCTTCAGACCACCAACATCGCTTTCCTGATCTATTCGCAGGCGCTGATCCAGTTCGACGTCGGCAGTGCGTCCGCGGGCGGCCTCGTCGCGGTGGTGATCGCCAACATCGTCGCCTTCTTCCTCGTCCGCATCGTCGGCCGGAACCTGGAGGCCTGAGCCATGGCACGGATGGCGACGAGTCGGCGGGTGGCGGTATCCACGGTGGCAGCTTGGCTGTGCGGCTTCCTGATCTTCTTTCCGATCCTGTGGATGGTGCTGGCGAGCTTCAAGACCGAGCTCGAGGCCTTTGCTGTTCCGCCGTCCTTCCTGTTCTTTCACTGGACCACGGAAAACTATGCGACCGTACAGGAGCGCAGCGACTATCTGCACCATGCGCTGAACTCGATCATCATCGCCGGCGGTTCGACGCTGATCGCGCTGCTGATCGCAATTCCGGCGGCCTGGTCGATGGCGTTCTCGCCGACCAAGCGCACCAAGGACATCCTGCTCTGGATGCTCTCGACCAAGATGATGCCGCCGGTCGGCGTGCTGGTGCCGATCTACCTGATCTACAAGAGCTTCGGCCTGCTCGATTCCCGCATCGGCCTCGTCTTCATCCTCTGCCTCGGCAATCTGCCGATCGTGATCTGGATGCTCTTCACCTATTTCAAGGAAATCCCGCGCGACATCCTGGAAGCCGCGCGCATGGACGGCGCCACCGTCGGCCGCGAGCTCGTCTATGTGCTGACGCCGATGGCGATCCCGGGCCTTGCCTCGACATTGCTGCTCAATCTGATCCTCGCCTGGAACGAGGCGTTTTGGACGCTCAATTTGTCGACCTCGAGCGCTGCGCCGCTTACCGTGTTCATCGCCTCGTATTCGAGCCCGGAAGGGCTGTTCTGGGCAAAACTGTCGGCGGCGTCGACGCTGGCGATCGCACCCATTCTCGTCCTCGGTTGGTTCAGCCAGAAGCAGCTCGTGCGCGGGCTCACCTTTGGCGCTGTGAAGTAGAAGGGCTGCCGGATCATGGGTCAGATCACTCTTCAAGATGTACAAAAGGCGTTCGGGCCGGTCCATATCATCAAGGGCGCCAATCTTGATATCGCGGATGGCTCCTTCGTGGTGTTCGTCGGGCCGTCGGGCTGCGGCAAGACCACGCTGTTGCGGTTGATCGCAGGGCTCGAGGACGTAACCGATGGACGAATTCTGATAGACGGTAAGAACGTCGTCGCCGTTCCGCCCGCAAAGCGCGGGCTGTCCATGGTGTTCCAGTCGTACGCGCTCTATCCGCATATGAGCGTGCGCGGCAATATCGGCTTCGGGTTGAAGATGGCGGGCCTCGCCAAGGACGAGATCAACCGCAAGGTCGAGGCGGCCGCCGCGACGCTGAACCTTACGCCCTATCTCGACCGCAAGCCGCGCGAGCTGTCCGGCGGCCAGCGTCAGCGCGTCGCGATCGGCCGCGCCATCGTGCGCGAGCCCAAGGCGTTCCTGTTCGACGAGCCGCTGTCGAACCTGGATGCGGCGCTGCGTGTGCAGATGCGGATCGAGGTCACGCGGCTCCAGAAGCAGCTCGGCACCACCGCGATCTACGTCACCCATGACCAGGTCGAGGCCATGACCATGGCCGACAAGATCGTGGTGCTCAACGGCGGCAAGATCGAGCAATATGGTTCGCCCCTCGAGCTCTATGAGAAGCCTGCGAACCTGTTCGTCGCCGGCTTCATCGGCTCGCCGAAGATGAATTTCGTGACCGGCGAATCCGCTCAACAACGCGGGGCCGCCACCATCGGCGTGCGGCCGGAGCATCTGAAGATCGAGCGTGATGGCGCCGGCGGCTGGCCCGGCACCATCTCGGTCGCCGAGCACCTCGGCAGCGACACCTTCCTCTATGTCGACGCCGGTCCGCTCGGCATGCTGACCGCGCGCTACATCGGCGAGCTGAGCCTGAGCACAGGGGATCGCGTGTCACTCGTGCCGGATCCTGCACGCATTCACCGCTTCGACGACGGCGGCAACGCGATCCGGTCCTGATCAACTGGGGCAGACAAGAAACGGGAAAACCAACATGTACCTGGAAAAATTCAAGCTGAACGGCAAGACGGCGTTCATCACCGGCGGCGGGCAGGGTATCGGGCTCGCCTGCGCCGAGGCGCTCGCGGAAGCCGGCGCCAGGGTCATCATTGGCGATCGGGACAGCAAGGTCGCCGACAGCGCCCGAGCCGGCCTGAAGTCAAAGGGTTACGACACCGAAACCGTGATCATGGACGTGACCGACACCAAACGCGTGGCGGAGGTTGCGGGCGATCTCGTGGCGCGCCACGGCAAGGTCGACATCCTCGTCAACAATGCCGGCATTGCACGCAGCGAGACCCCGGCCGAGACTGTGACGGATGAGCACTGGCTGAACGTCATCGACGTCAATCTCAATGGCACCTTCTGGTGCTGCCGAGAGTTCGGCAAGCACATGCTGAAGGCGAACAGCGGCGCCATCGTCAATGTCGGCTCGATGTCCGGCTTCATCGTCAATAAGCCGCAGGAGCAGTGCTTCTACAATGCCTCCAAGGCCGCGGTGCATCATCTGACCAAGTCGCTGGCTGCCGAATGGGGTGCGCGCGGCATTCGCGTCAATGCGGTCGCGCCGACATATATCGAGACGCCGCTCAATGCCTTCGTAAAGAGCAATCCGAAGATGTATGACGCCTGGATCGGCGGAACCCCGATGGCGCGGATGGGGCAGGTGGAGGAGATCGCCTCCGTCGTGCTGTTCCTCTCTTCCGAGGCCGCGAGCCTGATGACCGGCAGCATCGTGCTGGTGGATGGCGGCTACACTTGCTGGTAGGCTTGCGTCAAAACTGACGAGAGCGACCGGGAGCGACAATGCCGCAAGCGTATATCGGCGTCGACGTGGGAACCACGAGCACGCGGGCAGGGGTTTTTGATGCGGCCGGTAACCTCCTTGCGACCGCCCGGCACCCGATCCGGATATGGCACGAGGCCGGCGACATCGTCGAGCAGTCCTCGTCCGATATATGGGATGCGTGCGCGAAATCCGTGCGGGCGGCGATTGCGGAGGCCGGCATTGCGCCCGACAGCGTCGGCGGCATCGGCTTCGACGCCACCTGTTCGCTGGTGGTCCTCGATTCCGAAGGCCAGTCGCTCACCGTCAGCGCCTCCGGTGAGCCGCAACGCAACGTCATCGTCTGGATGGACCATCGCGCCACGACCGAGGCGCGGCTGATCAACGAAACCGAGGACGCGGTGCTGCGCTATGTCGGCGGCTCGATCTCGCCCGAGATGGAGATGCCGAAGCTGTTGTGGCTGAAGCGGCACCTGCGCGCGAGTTTCGATGCAGCCGGCCACTTCTTCGATCTGGCGGACTATTTGACCTGGCGAGCGACCGGCTCGCTGCAACGCTCGACCTGCACGGTCACCTGCAAGTGGAACTATCTCGCGCATGATGGCGGATGGAGCGCGCCGTTCTTCCAGCGCATCGGCCTCACGGACTTCGTCGCGGAGAAATACGCCCGCATCGGCACCGAGATTGTCGCGCCTGGCACAAGGCTCGGCGCCGGCCTCACCTGCGTGGCTGCCGCCGACCTCGGCCTGTCACCGGGCACGCCGGTCGGCGCATCGCTGATCGACGCGCATGCCGGCGGCATCGGCGCGATCGGCGGCCGCGACGGGTCGGGCGGAACGACGGATGTCTGCGATCGCCTGGCCTACATCATGGGAACGTCGGCCTGCATCATGGCAACGACGAAGGACCCATGTTTCGTGCCGGGCGTATGGGGCCCTTATTATTCCGGCATGGTGCCGGACTTCTGGCTCAACGAGGGCGGGCAGTCGGCCGCGGGCGCTGCGATCGACCATCTTCTCAAGTCGCATCCGGGCTATGCCGAGGCAAGCGCGGCGGCCCGCAAGGGCGGCCTCGATGTCATCGACTTTCTCGAGCGCCGCATCATCGCGCGCGCCGGCGATGCCAGCCGCGCCGCGCTGTTCGCCCGCGACGTCCATGTCCTCCCCGAGTTCATCGGTAACCGCTCGCCTTACGCCGACCCCGATACGCGCGCGGTGATCGCGGGCCTCGATCTGGATACCGATATCGGGTCGATGGAACGACTGTTCGTCGCCGGCCTGTGCGGGCTTGCCTATGGGCTCGCTGAAGTGATCGAGGCCTTTGCCGCACATGGCGTTCACTCCAGCATCATGATCATGGGTGGCGGCGCGAGCCGGAGCCCCTTGGTGCGGCAGATCATGGCCGATACGACGGGCCTGACGGTGGCGCTGCCGCAGACAAAGGAGCCGGTGCTGCTGGGCGCCGCGATGCTCGGGGCGGTGGCCGGCGGCGCCTACGCCTCGATCGGCGAGACCATGGCAAAGATGTCGGCGTTGGGGCGCCTGAGCGAGCCGACCACGCCTGATATGGCCGCGTTTCACAGCCGCAAGCGGGACGTCTACAGGCTGCTGCGCGAGGTCGACCGCAGCAGCCGCGTGGCGATGCGCGGCGTTGCCCTGTCCGGAGGTTGAATCGGATGCTGATTGCCTGCGGCGATGCGCTGATCGATTTCGTGCCCACGCGCAATGCCGAGGGCCGCGAGGCGGCGATGCCGGCCGTTGGCGGCTCCTGTCTCAATGTCGCGATCGGCATGGCGCGGCTGGGTGCGCCGACCGGCTTCGTGGGCGGCATTTCGACCGATCTGTTCGGACAGATGATCGCCGATCACGCGACGGCCTCGAATGTCGAGCTCGGCCTTGCGACTCGCGGCGATCACCAGACAACGCTCGCCTTTGTCCGCATCGTCGCGGGCGAGTCGCATTATGCCTTCTATGACGCCGAAACCGCAACGCGGAACTGGACCTACCGGCGCGGCACCATTCCGTTCGAGACGGTCGAGGCCGTCCATGTCGGCTCGACCACGCTGGTCAACGACAAGGGCGCGGCCGAGACCAAGGCCCTGATCGCGGATGCACGGGCGACGTCGACGATCTCGTTCGATCCGAACTGCCGGCCCAACCTGGTCAAGGACAAGCCAGCCTACCTCGCGCGCATGGTGGAGTTCGCGGATAGCGCCGACCTGATCAAGATGTCCGACGTCGACTTCGCTTATCTCTTCGGCGACGAGCCTTGTCCGCAGCGGGCGAACGCGCTGCTGGGGCAGGGCGCGAGCCTCGTCGTCATCACCCGCGGCAACAGCGGCGCCGTGGCGTGGCATGGGCGGGCAGGGCAGATCGCAGTCGCCGCGCCAAAAGTTGAAGTGGCCGACACCATCGGCGCCGGCGACAGCTTTCAGGCAGCGCTGTTGTTTGCCTTGCACAGGCAGGGACGGCTCGCCCGGCAAAAGCTAAGGGATATCGGCGCCGACGAGCTCCGCCGCGCGCTCGCCTTTGCCGCCAATTGCGCCGGTCTCACCTGTACCCGTCCGGGCGCCGATCCGCCGTGGAGCCGCGAGATCTCCCCGACTTGGTAAGCGGCGAGTTTGGCCATCGCAATGTCCGGGATGTTCCGGCGGACTGCGGCCATGCGCCAGCCGAAATGGACAGGATTGGCGTGCGCTGGCAAGGTCCGCGCGTTCTGATGCGAGCTGGTCCTTCAATGAGTAATGATCTCTGTTTCCTGTCCGCCACCGAGCTGCGCGCCCGTATCGGCGGCAAGGAGCTTTCGCCGGTCGAGATCACCCGCGCGGTGCTCGCGCGCGCCGAGGCGCTTCAGCCAGAGCTGAACTGCTTCATCACGCTGTGCGGCGATGAGGCGATGGCACAGGCGCGCGAGGCGGAGCGCAAGGTGATGGCAGGCGAGCCGCTCGGCCTGCTGCATGGCCTTCCCGTTACCGTCAAGGACATCGTCAACACCAGGGGCGTGAAGACCACCTTCGGCGCCGTTCCCTACAAGGACAATGTTCCGAAGGAGGATGCTGTCGCCGTCGCACGACTGCGCGCTCAGGGCGCGATCCTGATCGGCAAGACTACGACGCCGGAATTCGGCAGCAAGTGCCTGACGGACTCGCCGCTGTTCGGCCGCACCCGCAATGCGTGGGATGCGGGCCGTTCCTCCGGCGGCTCCAGCGGCGGCGCCGCGGTGGCCGTCGCCAGCGGCATCGCGCCGCTCGCGATCGCGACCGATGGCGGCGGCTCGACGCGGATCCCCGCCGCCTGCAACGGCGTGGTCGGAATCAAGCAGAGCAACGGCGTCATTCCGCACAGCCAGGTGCAGGATGCCTTCGGCAACCAGACCTATGTCACGCCGACCACGCGCACCGTCGCCGACACTGCGCTGATGATGCAGGCGATGGCCGGCGAGGATGCCTCCGATCCCTGGTCGATCGGCGTTCCCGTCTCCGATTTCATCGGCACGGCAGCGCCGCGCGGCGATCTGCGCGGGCAAAGGATCCTGTTCTGCCTGTCGCCGCCTGGACGTCCCGTGTCCGCCGACGTCGCGGCCAGCTTCAAGGCGAGCCTCGACCGGCTGGCAGGCTTAGGTGCCGAGCTCGAGGAGTTTTCCGGCGAGGGGTTCGACATCGAGCCGATCTGGCGCGCCATCAACCACACGGTCTGGCGCACGCGGTTTTCGAAGCTCGTCGCCGAGCATGGCGACGTCCTGAGCGATACTTTCGTGAAGCAGGTCGCTCTTGCGACCAATGTCAGCGGCGTCGACTATCAGGAGGCGATGTTCGCGCGCACCGCGCTGTTCCGCCGGGTGCAATCCCTGCTTGCGCGTGGGCATCTGCTGGCGATGCCGACCGTCACCCGCACCGCGCTGCCGATCGACCAGGACCTGTTCGGCACCATCGAGATCGACGGTCAGCAGTTCGACAGCGTCCGACCGCATTGGTTCCCGTGGACCATGCTGTTCAACATGACCGGGCACCCCGCGGTGAGCCTGCCCTGCGGCTTCGGCCACGACGGCCTCCCGATCGGACTGCAGCTCGTCGGCCGCTTCCGGGCCGATGCCGAATTGTTGCGTGTGAGCGCGCTGTTCGAGGCCTCGCACGACCTTCTGTCCCGTTGGCCGGAGTGAGGCGTTGATGGCGTGCAGCAGGGGGCTTGCGTCGGGCGCCCGGACATGTTGATCGTGCCGCCCGTGAGCCCTGAATCCGAGCGCGCATGAGCGTATTTGTCCTCCGACGTCTCTTGACCCTGCTGGCGACGCTGGTCGGCGCATCCCTGATCATTTTCCTGGTGCTGGATGCCTTGCCCGGCAACGCCGCGCAGATGCTGATGGGCGCCGATGCGTCGCCGGACGCGGTGCGCGCGCTCACCGTCAAGCTCGGGCTCGACCAGCCGCTGACCATTCGCTACCTGCAATGGATCGAGGGGCTGCTCTCGGGCGATCTCGGCAACAGCTATGTCTACGGCACGCCGGTAGCTAGCCTGATCGCGGAGCGGCTGGTGCTGACCATTCCGCTCGCAATCATGTCCATGCTGATCACGGTGGCGCTCGCGCTTTCCGCCGGTATCTACACCGCCGCCAACCACAACAAGCTCGGCGACGTCGGCGTGATGTCGCTGACGCAAGTGGGCCTGGCGCTGCCGAACTTCTGGTTCGCCATCCTCCTCATCCTGTTGTTCTCGGTGCGGCTGCAATGGCTGTCGGCCGGCGGCTTTGCCGGCTGGGACGACGGCATCTGGCCCGGCGTCAAATCGCTGCTGCTGCCGGCGATCTCGCTCGCGGTGGTGCAGGCCGCGATCCTCGCGCGCGTGACGCGCTCGGCGGTGTTGGAAGTGTTGCGCGAGGATTTTGTCCGCACGGCGCGTGCGAAGGGGCTCGGCAAGCGCGAGGTGTTGTGGAGCCACGTGCTGCGCAACGCCATGATCCCGGTGATGACGGTGATGGGCCTGCAGTTCGCCAATCTGCTCGCCGGCACCATCGTGATCGAGAACGTGTTCTATCTGCCGGGGCTCGGCCGCCTGATCTTCCAGTCGATCGCCAATCGCGACCTGATCGTGGTGCGCAACTGTGTGATGCTGCTCGCGGCGATGGTCGTGATCGTCAACTTCGTGGTCGATGTGCTCTATGCCTTCATCGATCCCCGCATCAAGGTCCACGACCTGTGAGCGCGCCGCTGAGTTCGTCGCTTGACGCGCCGGTCGCCGCGCGTCCTCTCCCGGCCCGCACGTTCTGGCGCCGCGCGCTGCGGCATCGCAGCTTCGTGGTCGGCGGCGTGCTCAGCCTGCTCGTTCTCGCCTCTGCACTATTGTCGCTGGTGTGGACGCCGTGGTCGCCCTACGAGATCGACATCGCCGCAAAGCTCAAGCCGCCGTCCGCGGCGCACTGGCTAGGCACCGATTCCTTCGGCCGCGACATCGTTTCGCTGCTGCTGGCCGGTGCCCGCTCGACCATCCTGGTCGGCATCATCGCGGTCAGCATCGGTCTCACCTTCGGCGTCTGCCTCGGCCTGATCGCCGCGGCGCGCCGGGGCTGGACCGAAGAGATCATCATGCGCTTTTCGGACTTCACCTTCGCCTTTCCGGCCGTGTTGTCCGCCATCATGCTCGCTGCGGTCGTGGGGCCCGGCATGGTGACGTCGATCGTCGCCATCGGCATCTTCCAGATCCCGACGCTGACCCGTCTGACGCGCGGTTCGGCCAACGCGATCTGGGCCCGCGAGTTCGTCCTGGCGGCGCGCGCCGCGGGGAAGGGCAGTTTCCGCATCACCATCGAGCACGTGCTGCCGAACATCCTGTCGATCCTGATCGTGCAGGCGACGATCCAGTTCGCGCTCGCGATTCTCGCCGAAGCCGCCTTGTCCTATCTCGGCCTCGGCACGCAACCGCCGCAGCCGTCCTGGGGGCGCATGCTGAACGACGCGCAAACCCTGCTGTTCCAGTCGCCGATGCTCGCGGTCTATCCCGGGGCGGCGATCGCGATCGCGGTGCTCGGTCTCAATCTGCTCGGCGACGGATTGCGCGATCTGCTCGATCCCAGGCTGGCGCGGGAGCGATGATGATGAGCACTCCCGCAATCGCGCCGCTGATCGAGGTCGACAATCTCGGCGTCCGCCTCAACACCAGCCGCGGCCCGGCGCAGGCCGTGCGCGGCGTCAGCTTTTCCTTGAAGCGCGGCGAGACGCTGGGACTGGTCGGCGAATCCGGTTGCGGCAAGTCGGTTACGGCGCTGTCCCTGATGGGACTGTTGCCGGACAGCGCCGTCGTCGGCGGCAGCATCCGGCTCGAGGGCCGCGAGCTGGTCGGGCTCTCGGACCGCGACTACTGCCGCCTGCGCGGCAACCGCATCAGCATGATCTTCCAGGAGCCGATGACCGCGCTCAACCCGATGCACACGATCGGGCACCAGGTGGCCGAGCCGCTCCGCCGTCACAAGAACTATTCGGCGGCGCAGGCACGAAGGGAAGCGATCGCCTTGCTCGACCGCGTCGGCCTTCCCGATGCGGCGAAGCGCATAGACGCCTATCCGCACCAGTTCTCCGGCGGCCAGCGCCAGCGCATCACAATCGCCATGGCGCTTGCCTGCGAGCCGGACCTGTTGATCGCGGACGAGCCGACCACCGCGCTGGACGTCACCATCCAGGGGCAGATCCTCGATCTCATTGCCGATCTCGTCGAAGAGCGCGGCATGTCGATGATCCTGATCTCGCACGACCTCGGCGTCATCGCCGAGAACGTGCAGCGCATGATGGTGATGTATGGCGGCACCGTGGTCGAGAGCGGCCCCACCGACGAGGTGTTCAGGCGCATGGGGCATCCCTATACGCAGGGCCTGTTTCGCGCTCGCCCACGCCTTGGTGCGCGCAAAGGGACGCGGCTGAAAACCATCTCGGGCACCGTGCCGGAGCTCGCCGACCTGCCGGCGGGCTGCACCTTCTCCGATCGCTGCCCGCTCGTCGAGGACAGGTGCCGCGCGGCGCTGCCGCCGATGGTCGAGGTCGGACCCGGCCATGACGTGCGCTGCCTGCGCACGGATGTCTCGATGGCCGATCGCGTCGGAGCAGTGTCCGCATGACCGCCGCCTCGCATACGCTCCTTGACGTCAAAGACCTGGTGCAGCGTTACACCCTGCCGCGCGAAAGCCTGTTCCGGCCGCCGTCGCAAGTGCTCGCGCTGAACGGCGTCAGCGTGCAGGTCGCGGCGGGCAGGAGCCTCGGCGTCGTCGGCGAATCCGGCTCGGGCAAGTCGACCTTCGCGCGACTGGTGATGGCGCTGGAGCGACCGACGTCGGGGCAGGTCGCGCTGCTCGGCCGCGACCTCAACCGCATCCCGGCCGATGAATTGCGCCGGGCCCGGCGCGATTTCCAGATGGTGTTTCAGGATCCTTATGGATCGCTCGACCCGCGCCAGACCATCGCGCGCATCGTCGCGGAGCCCTTGACCGTGCTGGAGGAGACCGATCGCAGCACGCTGCGCGCGCGGGTTTCGGCTGTGCTGAGGCAGGTCGGCCTGCGCGATGCCGACATGGACAAATATCCGCACGAATTCTCCGGCGGCCAGCGCCAGCGCATCGCGATTGCGCGCGCCCTGATCACCCAGCCGAAGCTGATCGTCGCCGACGAGCCGGTCTCCGCGCTCGACGTCTCCGTGCAGGCGCAGGTGCTCAACCTGATGCAGGATCTGCAGGAGCAGTTCGGCCTGAGCTACATCCTGATCAGCCATGACCTCGCGGTCGTCGATTATCTCTGCGACGAGGTCGCCGTGATGTATCTCGGCCGGATCGTGGAGCAGGGGCGTCCCGAAGACCTGTTCAAGCGCTGCGCCCATCCCTATACGCGGGCCCTGCTGGACGCCGTACCGCGCGCCCGCGCCGGCGGTGGCCGGCGGCGGCGTGGCGCCCAGGCGATCGCTTCGCAATCGGCGGCCGCGACCGGATGCCCCTATGTCTCGCGCTGTCCGCTCGCCGATCAGCATTGCCGTGACGTTCCGCCTCCGCTACGCAGGATCGGCGAGGCGCATCTCGCCGCCTGCCATAAGGCCGAGGCCGTGGCGGCGTTGCCGCAAGCTGCCATGGAAGGTTAGTGTTTCGGGGCAGGATCGGCGTAGATTGAAAGAAGGCCGGGGAGTAACGCATGTTCAAGAAATTAACCATCGTCGCATTCACCGCCGCATTCGCCGCGGCGCCGCTGCCGGTCATGGCGCAGAGCAAGAAAGACAGCGTCGTCATGGCGATGGCTCTGGAGCCGCCGGGACTCGATCCCACCACCGCAGCCGCTGCGGCGATTGCCGAAGTCACGCTCTACAATATCTACGAGACGCTGACCAAGATCAACGAGGACGGTTCGACGTCGCCCTTGCTGGCCGAGAGCTGGACCGCATTGCCCGACCTGAAGACCTATACGTTCAAGCTGCGCAAGGGCGTCAAATTCCACAACGGCGAGCCGTTTGGCTCCGCCGCGGTGAAGTTCTCGTTCGAACGCAACGCGGTGGCGACGAGCACGAACAAGGACAAGAGCCTGTTCCAGAGCTTCGAGAAGATCGAAGCGCCCGATGCCGACACGGTCGTGATCACCCTGAAATATGCCGAGCCGAACCTGCCCTTCCTGCTGGGGCAGGCAAGCGCGTCGATCGTCGAGCCGAAGAGCGCACCGACCGATGCGACGCAACCGATCGGCACCGGTCCCTACCAGCTCGGCGCCTGGGCCAAGGGCTCTTCGATCACGCTGAACAAATGGGCGGACTATCGCAACACTTCGGCGATCAAGCTGTCGAAGGTGACGATCCGCTTCATCTCCGATCCGGCCGCGCAGACCGCGGCGCTGCTCTCGGGCGACGTCGACGCGTTCCCGCGCGTGTCGGCCCAGCGCACCATCGCGCAGTTCAAGGCCGATCCGCGCTTCAACGTCCAGGTCGGCGGCTCCAGGGCCAAGACCATCGTCGGCATCAACGAGCGGAAGAAGCCGCTCGATGATGTGCGCGTGCGCCGGGCCATTCTCGCTGCGATCGATCGCAAGGCGATGATCGACGGCGCGGTCGACGGCTTCGGCACGCCGATCGGCAGCTTCTACGTGCCCGGTGCGCTCGGCTATGTCGACACCACCGGCATCAATCCCTACGATCCCGAGAAGGCGAAGAAGCTGCTGGCGGAGGCCGGCGTCACCACGCCGCTCGAGGTGTCGCTGAAGCTGCCGCCGCCGTCCTATGCGCGGCAGGGCGGCGAGATCCTCGCGGCCCAGCTCGCCAAGGTCGGCATCATCGCCAAGATCGAGAACGTCGAATGGGCGCAGTGGCTGTCGCAGGTGTTTGCCGGCAATGGTCCGCACAATTTCGACCTCACCATCGTGAGCCATGTCGAGCCGTTCGACCTCGTCAAGATCACCGAGCCGGACTACTACCTCGGCTACAACAACGAGGCGTTCAACGCGCTCTACAAGCAGATCGTGTCGACGCCGGATGAGGCTGCCCGCGCCAAGCTGCTCGGCGATGCCCAGCGTATGCTGGCCACCGATGCGGTCGCCGGTTTCCTGTACCAGCCGCAGCTCATCACCATCACCAACAAGAAGCTGAAGGGCGTCTGGAAGGACGTCCCGCAGTACGAGAACGATTTTTCGACCTGGTACTGGGAGTAACGCCCGGCCAATCAGGGCGAGCCTGTTGCCTCAACGTTTACCTCTCCCTTCGTTCGTGGGGTGAGGTAAGTCGTTTGGCGGGTCCAAACAAAAATCTGAAAAACAACCCCATGCAAAGTAGCTGGTGACGGCCGGAAGGACGGCTTGCACATCCTGTGAAGCCGTTGACACGTCGGACAAAACACCGGCAGGATACCATCATCGGAGCTCGGCCTCATGGTTCGAGACGCGCCGCCAGGCGGGGCACGCCATGAAGAAGCCAATCCGCCGCGATGCGCGCCGCGTCGCGGCTGCCGTCAGCGCCGAGGCACCGACCTCGCTGAAGCTCGAGAATTCGCCCATGAGCGATATCGCCCATGCTTTGGCCAGTGGGCGGGTTACTGCCACGGCGCTGACCAAAGCTTATCTCGCGCGCATTGAGGCCTACGACCGCGATGGAGTGATGCTCAACTCCGTACGCGAGCTCAATCCCGACGCGCTGTCGATCGCGGGCAAGCTCGACGACACGAAGCCGTCGGTCAAACGGCCGCTGGCTGGCATCCCGATCCTGGTGAAGGACAACATTGCGACCGGCGACGAACAGCCGACGACGGCGGGTTCGCTGGCGCTGGAAGGCGCGCGCGCCAAGGACGACGCCACCGTCGTCAAGCTGCTGCGGGATGCAGGCGCGGTGATCCTGGGCAAGGCGAACCTGACGGAATTCGCCAACATGCTCGCAATTGACATGCCCTCGGGCTACTCATCGCTGGGCGGTCAGGTGAAGAACCCCTACGCGCCGACGCTTATCGACGACCAAGGCAACCCGGTGGTGAACCCGGGGGGCTCAAGCTCGGGTTCGGCGGTCGCTGTAGCGGCCGGTCTATGCACGGCCTCGATCGGCACCGAGACCTCGGGCTCGCTGCTGCACCCGCCAGCCGGAACGGCATCGTCACCGTAAAGCCGACCGTCGGACTGATCAGCCGTGCCGGCATCCTGCCGCTCTCGCACAGCCAGGACACCGCAGGGCCGATGACGCGTACGGTGCGCGACGCGGCGATGCTCCTGAACGTGCTGGCGGCCGAGGACCCGCTCGACCCCGTGACACAACGGCAGCGGCGGCCGGCCGATTACACCGCCGACCTCGCGCACGATGCGATGAAGGGCGCCCGCATCGGCGTGCCGAGCGACCCAGCCGACCCGCTGAACGACTGCTTCTACGGCAAGCTGCCACCCAGCGGGGCCAAGGTGATGGCCGACGTGATCAAGGTGCTGGCGGATCTGGGCGCCGTCATCGTGCGCGCCAGTATGCCGGCGGCCGGCTGGATGAGCGGACCAGGAACGACCATGGCCGTGCTCAACCGCAATCCGCTGAGCGGCAACAAGGGCAATCCGGTCGCGCAGCGGATTGTTTTCCTCTACGAACTGAAGCGTGACCTCAACCTCTACCTGAAGGACTGGGCGACCAACACGAAGATCAAGACCATCGCCGACATCGTGGCGTTCAACGAGGCGAATGCCGGCAAGACGCTGCGTTTCGGCCAGGACCTGTTCCTCGCCGCTAACCTCACCAGGGGCGATTTGAGTGAGCGCGAGTACAAGTCGGCACGCGTCATGGATTTGCTCACCGCCAGGACGCGTGGCATGGACGCCTACATGAACCTGCATAAACTTGATGCCGTCCTGTTCCCCGGCGCGATGGGCGCCGCGATCGCCGCCAAAGCGGGCTATCCCAGCGTCGTCGTGCCTGGCGGCTTCGTCTCGGGGGTCGATGGCAAGGACACGCCCGACTATCCGCTCGGCGTCACCTTCGCGGGTCGTGCCTGGAGCGAGCACAAACTTCTGCGCCTGGCCTACGCCTACGAGCAGGCCTCCAACATGCGCAAGCCGCCGCCCGGTTTGCCCTCCCTTTAGACTTCAATACTCTCGGCGCCGAGAGATGCTCGGCGAAGTTCATCTCGCGCTTGTTTATGAGCACGCGCCCCGGTTCAGCGTGAACGATGCGCCCGCGACAGCGCTGCGATCTCCAATCTGTGGCGCTGAGGCTACCGCCGCGTTGAACATTTGGAACCCCCGTGCGTTAGCCGGCCGGCCGGGTGCACGATCCGGCGTGCCGACACGATGACGGAGTTTGGTCATTGCTCAAACTGTACAGGTGGCCGACCGATGACTGGCGGAACATCGGCGCTGAGATGCCGTCCGGGATCATCTGGGCCGATCTGCTGAATGGCACGGCCGCAGAAAAGCAATTCGTCGAGCGGCGGCTCAAGATACGCATCCCTTCCGAAGAGACGCTGAGCGAGATCGAAGCTTCAAGCCGCCTGATCTTCGACCACGGCACGCTCTATCTCAGCTCGCCGGCCGTCAGACTTAACGAGGACCACGAGGCCGAGATCACGCCGGTGGGCTTCATCATCGGGCCGCGGGTGCTGGTGACCGTGCACTTCTGGCCGCTCCCTGTCTTCGACGATGTCGGCAAGCGCATCGGTTCGGACGACAGCCTCGAGAACGGCATGTGCGTGTTCACCAGCCTGCTCGAATCCATGGTCGAGCGCGGCGCCGATGTCCTGGAGCACCTCGGCGCGCAAACCGATACGCTGTCGAGGCGCGTCTTCAAGGGTGGGCTCGTTCGAACCAAGCGTCCCGTTCGCTCCAGCCGCAGGATGCGTGAAGCGCTGGAGGACGTCGGCGACCTGGCCGACCGCCTCGCCAAGGCGCGAGACGTCTTGCTTGGCGTCGGCCGAATTGCAACCTTCGCGGACGAGGTCGGAAGCGAGTGGATCACGGCCTCGTCGAAGAAGCGCCTTGAAGCCGTATCAAAGGACGTCGCATCGCTCAGTGATTACGAGACGCGCTTGTCAGACAAGATCCAGCTCCTGCTCGACGCCGTCCTCGGCTTCGTCAACATCCAGCAGAACGATCTCTTCAAGATCCTCACGATCGTATCCGTGGTCGGTGTGCCGCCGACGATCCTGGTCGGCATCTGGGGCATGAACTTCAAGAACATGCCCGAGCTGAGCTGGACGTTCGGCTATCCGTTGGCGTGGCTCGCCGTCATCGCCAGCGGCGTCTTGCCTCTGATCTGGTTCATGCAGCGCGGCTGGTTCGATTGAGGCAAAGGAGTGAGCGGCGCACAGCTCTTACACTGCGCGCCGCTTATCAAATCACGCCGCTTCGGCGGCGACGTTGCCGATCCAGTCGCGGGCGAGCGCGACGTCGGCCTGTGTGAGTTGATGGCCCGCGGGCAGGACCTTGTGGGTCACGCTCGCGCCAGCCTCCGATAGCAGCGCGGCGAGCCGCGCCGAGTTGGTGGCAGGCACGATCGGATCGCCCTGTCCCGACAGGAGCAGGACCGGCTTGCCCTTGAGCTCGGCCTTGGGCGGATCCGACAGCGGCACCATGGCACGCAGCAGAACCGCGCCGGCCAGCACCTCAGGCTTCAACAGCAACAGTGCCGCCGCGATGTTGGCGCCGTTGGAAAAGCCGACCGCGACCGGCGCCGCGATGCCGTACCGCTCTCGGGCGTCATCGACGAAGGCGCCAAGCTCGAGCGCGCGCCGCCGCACGTCCTCCTCGTCAAACACGCCTTCGGCGAGACGTCGGAAGAAGCGCGGCATGCCGTGCTCGAGCACGCGACCGCGCGGCGAGAGCAGGGCGGAGCCGGGCGAGATCATCCGGCCGAGCCCAAGCAGGTCGTTCTCGTCGCACCGGTGCCATGAAGAAGCAGGAGCGGCGCCGAGCCCGCGCTGCTCGCGGGCTCGAAGCGATAAACGAATGAACTCTCGGTCATGACGCGGTCTCTTCCAGCTTCGGCAGGACGCCTTCGATCTGCTTGCGATGCGGCTCGAGGAAGCCCGGCAGCTTCAGGTCGCGTCCCAGCGAGGCCACGGGTTCGTCGACGGCGAAGCCGGGAATGTCGGTCGCGATCTCGAACAGCACGCCGCCGGGTTCGCGGAAGTAGATGGAGCGGAAGTAGTTGCGGTCGCGCTGCTCGGTCGGGTGCAGGCCATGGTTGGAGACGAGTTTCTGCGCCATCCTGCCTTGCTCGGCATCATCGGCCGCGCGGAAAGCAATGTGGTGCACCGAGCCGCCACCCTGATGTCCGCGCAGAAAGCCCTTGGCCTCGTAGATGTCGACGACGCTGCCTTGCGCATCGCCCGGCGCCTTGAAGCGGATCACGGAGCCCTCGCGCGCCGTCTCCTCGAAGCCGAACACGTCGGTGAGAACGGCAGCCGTCTTCGCCGCGCTGTCGAGCAGCAGTGTCACGCCATGGAAGCCGCGGATCGCATGCTCAGCCGGCACGTTGCCATTGCTCCAGCCGGGCTCATTCTCGGCACCGGGCACGCCGACCAGCGCCAGCGCCATGCCGTCCGGATCGGTGAACGGCAGCACCGACTCGCCGAACCGCTTCTCCAGCGCCTCGTAAGCGATGCCCTTTTCGGTGAAGCGCTGCGTCCAGTAGCCGAGTGAGCGCTGCGGCACGCGGAAGGCGGTCTGATGCGTCTCGCCGACGCCGCGGCGCCCCGTGGGCACGCCCTGCCAGGGGAAGAAGGTCAGGATAGTGCCGGGGTGGCCGGTCTCATCGCCATAATAGAAGTGATAGGTCGACGGATCATCGAAATTGACCGTCTTCTTGACGAAGCGCAGCCCGAGATCGCGGGTGTAAAAGCCGAAATTCCTGATGGGGTCGCCGGCAATCGCAGTGACATGGTGCAGTCCAGACATCTCATCCTCCAAAGCTCGTGAGCGGCCTTGCTCTGCCAGGAAATATCGTGCCGCTTTGAATTGGAGACAATCCGTGCAATTATGACCGCTATGTCTATGATTTGGAAACAATCACAGGGTGGATAAACTCGCCAGCCTGCGCGCCTTCGTGAAAGTGGTCGAAAGCGGCAGCTTTGCCGAGGCCGGCCGGCAATTGCGCCTCTCGCGCTCCGCCATCAGCAAATACATCGCCGATCTCGAGGAGAGTCTCGGCGTGCAATTGCTGAACCGCACGACGCGGCATGCGAGCCCGACCGAGAACGGCCAACAATATTTCGAGCGCGCGGTCGTGATCCTGTCCGAGATCGAAGCCGCCGATCAGGCGGTGACGCAGTTGCAGTCGGCGCCGCGTGGCCTGTTGCGCGTCAACGCGCCGATGTCCTTCGGCACCATGCGGCTCGGGCCGGTGCTGGCCGAGTTCATGGAAAAATATCCGGAGCTTCAGCTCCAGCTCGTGCTCAGCGACGATCTGCTCGATCCCGTCCAGGACGGTTTTGACGTGACGCTGCGGATCGCGGAGCTGGAATCCTCCAGCCTGATCGCGCGCAAGATCGTGCCCGTTGCGCGGCTGATCTGCGCCTCGCCGGATTATCTGGCGCGCCACGGCACGCCGAAACATCCGCAGGAGCTGCGCAATCACGCCTCGTTGACCTACCGCTTCCTGCTCACCGGTAATCAATGGAAGCTGACGGGCGCGGACGGCGACCACTGGATCCAGCCGGCCTGGTCGCTCTGCGTCAACAATGCGGAAGTGCTGCGCGATGTCGCGATCCGGGGCAGGGGTGTGGCGCTGCTGCCGGAATTCATCGCCGCCGACGCACTGAAGAAGGGCGAACTGCACGCGGTGCTTAAGGACTATTCGGCGCCGCCGCTGGCGCTCTACGCGGTCTATCCGCCGACGCGGCACCTCTCGCTCAAGGTGAGGCTCTTCATCGATTTTCTGGTCGAGCGTTTCGGGCGCAACGACGAGGAGGCGCCGGTGGAGGTGTCTATCACATCCGGTGCCAGGCGGCGGACCAAGTGAGCGCGCGCTCATGAACTGTCGCGTCCGCATTTCTCCAAGAAGGCGACGTTGAAGCCGACATGGCTGCATGTCGGCCTCGGGCCACTTCCGGACTCATGCATCGCAGCAAATTGCGTCTCGTATTCGATCACTCGTCCGGCACAAGTCGCGGGCTCATTCGGGCAATCCCGCCTTCCGGAGACCCTCAATCAACAGCTTCGCGTTTGATTGACCGCCCCGAGCGATGAACGCAGAGATTGTAAAGGCGGGATCGACCTCACGCAGACGAGCCGCTGCCTCACGGGCCTCCGCGTCACGTCCGAGATGAGCGAGAGCGGACGCGAGACAGCGGTAAGCTCCGACATAGGAGGGGTGCTGACGTTGGGCTTTTTTCCCTGCGACGATTGCCTCGTCAAACCGACCAAGCTCAATAAAGGCCATGCCCATCCCAAAAAAAGCTATGTGTAGCTGCGGGTCTACCGGGCTCAGGCGAATAGCACGTTCAAAGCTCCGCACCGCTTCTTCCGGCAGCCCCGCGATCCTATAGACCCAGCCTCTGCGGGTCCACGCAAGATATGAATTTGGGTTGAGCGCGACCGCCCGGTCAGCCATTTCGATCGTACTTTCACTGTCGCCGACCATGAACGCCGAGATTTGGGCAGCCGCTGCTAACGTGTCCGGATCACCATCGTCGACGCTCAAGGCCAAGCGGGAAAGCCGAATTGCTTCCTTACGCTCGAATTGAGCATCGGCAGCATAGCCAAAAAGGACGTTTTGCATGTGGCAGATACCTGCCAGAGCAGCGACAAGGCCGAACCGAGGGTCTAGCTCCAAAGCGCGATGAGCCAGCCGCAGCGTCTCGGCCAGCCCTTCGCGAGTCGATATGTAAGACTGCTGCATGGCTCGGAGAAAAAGATCGTATGCGGTGAGGTTCTCAGGCCGCCGCCGCGTTGCCATTGAAATTTCTGTTTGAAGCAATTTTGGTTGAATGGCTGAGACAACGGCGATCGTAACATCGTCCTGAAGAGCGAAGATGTCTGTCAGGTCACGCTCGAACCTGTCCGCCCAGATGTGCGCCCCGGTAGTCGCATCGATCAATTGCCCAGTGATGCGAACTTTTCCCGCCGCCTTGCGCACAGACCCTACAAGGACATACCGGACGCCAAGCCTGTGTCCGACCTCCTTCACATCGACGGCTTTGCCCTTGAAGGTAAAGCTCGAGTTCCGAGCGATGACGAATAACCATTTAAACCGCGAGAGCGCGGTGATGATCTCCTCAACCATTCCGTCCGCGAAGTATTCCTGCTCGGGATCGCCGCTCATGTTCTCGAACGGCAGCACGGCGATGGACGGCTTATCGGGAAGCGCAAGAGCGCTCGCGGGCGCATCGCTGTGATTTAGGCCGGCAACTTCTCGCACCTCCCGCACCTGTCCGACGAAACGGAATCCCTTGCGCGGCAACGTCTTGATCAGGCGCTGTTCCTCCCCGGAATCGCCAATTGCGCTTCGGGCGACATTCAGCCGAGTCGTCAGTGCTGCATCCGAAACGCTGCGCCCATTCCAAATGGCATTGATGAGGTCGTCTTTGCTGACGACCAGCTCCCTGTTGCGGATCAGGTAATCGAGAAGGTCGAAGACCTGTGGTGCGATGGGGACGACATCTGCTCCACGACGCAGTTCGCGCCGGTCGGTATCGAATGCGTACTCCTCGAAGAGATAGCGCAAGGTACGAATCCCTTGGGTGAGGCCCCCCGATCACCGGGTACCGCTTTGAACCCCGCTAGAATTCGGAAGGATAAACTGTCGGTGAGGAAAATGTAAGCTGCCGGTCAAGCGTGCCCGCAGATCTCGCGGCACCCTCGTGCGGGTGGAAAAACACCGTCCGAGGGAGACACCGCAATGAGCACGACCCACGGCACAAAGTGGCTGGAACGGACATCCGTATCGACCCGGCAGGTCTCTAGCTTTATCTGGAAATATTGGGATGCCTTTCAGGAGCGCCGCGAACGCCAAAGATTGCGCGCCTCCCTGTCCGATTTAAGTGACAGGGAGCTGATGGATATCGGCACCACGCGCAGCGAGATCGACTACGTCGCCTCGCACCGAGGTCTTGACCCGCGAGGCATCCGATCCGGCGAATGGCTGCGATACCTGCCAACGGTGGACGGCCAAATTGGGCCCACCGACTTCCGGTAGGGGTCAATCGCGTCGTTTTCGCCGCGTGTCGGCCATGGCGGCTCTACCCCTCACAGCCGACGTCCAGGCAAGTGCCAGTGACGGTCGAGAAGGGCCAGAACCGGACTCATCTGGTGCAGTAGTGCCGATCCTTAGTGCTGAGAAACGAACGCCAGGGTAACTTTGTTGAAGGCTTCTGGGTTGTTTCGCTGCATGGCGTGACCGGCGTTTGGTATCACTATCGTTTGGGGAAGATCGTCTTTGCACTTGCGCATTTCGCGGTAGAACAACTCAAATTTTTTCGGGCTTTTGTCGCCCGTCATCAACAGAACCGGAAAGTCGAATTTCTTGAGATCATCACATGATGTAAGGGGACGGCCTTTATCGCCCAATCCTGTATAAATGTTCGCCAGAATCATCTCCTTCACAGGTTCGGACAATTTTAGCCACGTGCCAGGTGCCGCGTTCGCCATGTCAACGAACACCTCGGCTGCCTTAACCGGGTCCCCAGTCTTTAGGTTTGTTTGTAAGGTGCCGACGAGCTTTTTGGTGGATCCTGCTGCCTCCTTGGCCTCGGTCGTCTCTGGCATCGGCATCTCGATACTGGCATCCGGCAAAACAAGGGTTCGAATAACTTCGGGATGCGATTTGGCAACCTCGATTACAACAGCGCCGCCCCGCGAGTGTCCAACAAGGTGTACCTTTCCAAGGTTCAGTTTCTCAATCAAAGCAGCAACGTCATCAGCGTGCTGCTCAATCGAAAAATCGGTGCCGACCCCATCCCATCGCTCCGGGTAGAAGTGCCTCAAGCTGACCGCGATCACCCGATGAGTTTCGCTAAAAACGTTAAACTGTGCGTTCCAAGTTCGGTAATCGTTGATCGAGCCGTGCACGAGAACGATGGGCGTTCCGCTGCCTGCATCTCTGTACGCCATAGGGTATCCATTAACGGCCTCCCATTTGATTTCTGGTGGAATCGACCAGCTAGGCTTGATCTCTTGTGCCAGAAGCTGCGCATTCGAAGAGGGGCCGAAAAATGAAAGCCCTAGAACATAGAGCCCTAAAAGATAACGTCGCATGCGGAATCCCTCCGAATTTGCGGTTGCCCGCCACCCACGGCCGGAGGTCGGGTCAGCCGCGAAAGTATGGTCATCCCATCTTAGCAGGAAAATCCGCTGCCTGATCCATGCGGAATCTGCCTCACAGGCCGCCGCTGGCGGGATTCGCCTTTGGGTCAAAATGCGAAGAACTCAGGTTGAGCAAATCTGGTCCGGTCTGCAGCAATGAGCGGACCTCCATCAGACGCGGCGTAATTTCGCTGATGGGCCATAAGCAATCATTTCGGCCGCTGGCCGGATGCGGTGCCGTCGCCGCGCGGCAGGGTAATGATAAACTCAGTAAATGCGCCAGGCTCTGTCTCGACGTCGATCCTGCCGCCGTGTTGTTTGACAATGATGTCATGGGTCATTGAGAGGCCGAGCCCCGTTCCTTCTCCCGCCGGTTTGGTGGTGAAGAAGGGATCGAAAATCTTTTCTCTGACTTCGGGCGAAATGCCGACACCATTGTCGCGAATCCGGATTTCGACTGTCTTGCCAAGGTTCTTGGTGGCAGCGCTAAGGACAGGCTCAAAGGTATCGTCGGCTGCTTCGGCCTTTCGCCTAGTCGCGGCATAGAAACCGTTCGAGATCAGATTAAGCAACGCGCGCGTGATCTCCTGCGGAAACAGCTCGGCCGCACCCGCATTCGCATCGAAGTCGCGCTGCAGCGTGATGCTGAAGCCGGGCTTTTCGGCGCGCGCGCCGTGGTAGGCAAGATTGAGGCTTTCATCCACCAGCGAATTGATGTCGGCGGGCCGCTGCTCACCCGGCCCCTCGCGGGAATGCAGCAGCATGTTCTTGACGATGGAGTCGGCGCGCTTGCCGTGCTGCACGACATTTTCAAGATTCTCCTTGAGCAACTTCGTCAGTTCGTTGACTTCCTCGCGGAGCTTGTCGTTCAGAGCGGCGGCTTTCAGCGTATCGTTCAACTCGTCGGTGAGCTCGGCCGAGAGCGCGGAGAAATTGTTGACGAAGTTGAGCGGATTCTTGATCTCGTGCGCGATGCCGGCGGTGAGCTGGCCGAGCGACGCCAGCTTCTCGGTCTGCACCAGGCGATCCTGCGCGGCGCGCAGGTCGTCGAGGGAACGAGTCAAATCGTCAGTGCGCTCGCGCAGCTCGCGGAGCAGCCGCGTGTTCTCGATGGCGATCACCGCTTGTGCCGCAAAATTTTCTAGCAACTCGACCTGCTTGTCGCTGAACTCTTGCACCTCCTTGCGGTAGACGGCAAAGGCGCC